>DYQT01000319.1 GCA_020719165.1 Draconibacterium orientale
ATACCTTTACACCATTAAAAATTCATTCTCTATTAACATGTTTAACAATAATCTATTAATTACATTCATTATGAAAAGTATAAATTGGGTACTGTTCTGGCTTATGGTGTCTCCTTTGCTCACCAATGGTCAGTGGATTGTTCAGGATCCGGGTTTTCCTGAAGATTATGAAATCGGTCATATTCAAGCGCTGAGTAAAAACCATGTTTGGGTTTCGGCTAACGATATGAGCAGTAATCGCCAGCATGCAATGTATTCGGTAACCCTTGATGGGGGAACTACCTGGCAAACGGATACTATTGAGGGCGCTTCCGAACTTAAAGTGGCCATGATTTTTGGTTTTGGTTCGATTCCGCCAGCCTACGCCGTACTTTATAAATCGGGCGAAACCAGTGCAAGTTTGCCCGGCATTTATTACACAGGCAACTATGGCGCAAGTTGGAGCCGGAAGGAAGGCGCCTTTGATCATCCGGAGTCGTTTCCTGATATTATTCATTTCTGGAGTGAAGGTTCCAGAGGGGTGGCAATTGGCGACCCTATTGATGGAGAGTTCGAAATTTACTCCATTCTTGATTACGGAAATAGCATGACCAGAGTAGCCTCCGAAAATATTCCCGATCCGCTCCCTGACGAATTTGCCATTGTGCGGACTTATGGTGTATCGGGCAATACAATCTGGTTTTCGACAACCAGAGGACGAGTGTTCCGCTCCGATGACGAAGGTTTGAACTGGACTGCTTATTCTACCCTTTTTGATTCGCATACAAGAATACTTGTAACCGATCCTGACATTGTTTATTTACAGGAACTACCTGATTGGGAAACAACCCGGCTTGCAAGTACCATTGATGGTGCTTATTCCTGGGATATCATCAACTACAATGGCCGGCTGCTCAGTTGGGATTTAAAGAAGATTCCAAACAGGAACATTTTTGTTTCAAGCGGAGCATATCTGCACAACGGTTTTTCGTTTAGCCGCGATCAGGGGCAAAACTGGCACAGCATGAACGATACCGATAAATTTTTTGTAATGGATTGGTATAACAGTGTAACCGGCTGGGCGGGAGGTGAAACGGAAACTACAAACCGGGGAACCAAGCCCATTATTTACAAGTATAACGGGCCGGGAATTGGCAGTTATTACGCAAGCACTTTAAAATACGACTTTGGTGAGGTTGATCTTAATGAAATTGTAACTTTTGATTTGACTCTTACCAATAATGGAAATGAACCGGTTGAGATCACCGACATCATTTCATTCGCCGGTGAGTTTTTTACTGGCATTTCATCCTGTACCATCGAACCTTACGACGGGCAATGTGTGGTAAACGTAGCCTTTGCACCTGGAAGCGCTGATTTTTTTGAAGGAGACATGACGATTTTCAGCAATAATCCCGATCTTCCTGAAATTACAATAACCTTATCCGGAAGCGGAGTGCAGCCGGCGGCTCCTTTTACTTTCGACCCATATTTTTTTAATGAAACAATGGTTACCGGCGAAAAAAAGACAATTCCCTTAAATTTCATAAACGAAAGTCCTTTTGCTTTTGGCTGGCAAGCCGAAGTGGATTATGACCTGCCTTTGCAAACGCTTGGCTGGCAAAATGGTTCAACACCTTTGGGTGCAGACGACGGAATACTTGGCGCATCGCCTGATTGGGCAATATTTGTAAAAGATATCAAACTGGAAACCGATTTTACCGGGGCAATACTGAGGCTCGGATTTGACGATGGTATCCGGGTTTGGGTAAATGGAACTTTGGTATTGGATGATCTTTATGCCGACAACCCAGTAGGGTATTGGAATCAGGAAGTTGACATTACTGAATGGATGGTACAGGGAACCAATCGAATTGCGGTAGTAGTTTTCAATGGAGTTTTCAACGGTGGCGGCGATGGAGGATTTGACTGCGAACTCGATGTGGACGGGCAGTTGCTGATAAAGCGTGGAGACGAAAATTATGGTTCACCCGAAGCCAGATGGTTTTATTATGGCGAAATATCTCAACAGTTAACACCACCAAAGGACATGAAAGAGCGAAACTGGTGGGAAAAAGACTACGGCAACTATCAATGGTTACTTCTGAATCAGTATCAGTATGATTCAAGTGGTGAACAATTTGATGGTCTGGGTTGGGTTTATGAGTCGGCGCCTTTTGGAAGCGACGAATTGTTGTTGAACAACTCCCCCGACAATGCTTATTTTATCAAGGATGTTGAAATAACAACCCATGATGAAGCCACCCTGTTTTTAAGTTTTGATGATGGATGCCTGGTTTATATTAACGGGAATCTCGCTTTCGATTATCAATACGATGACCATGGCTCAGATTACTGGAATGAAGAACTCGATGTTTCGGGCTTGCTGACCGAAGGGCGCAACCGCATCAGTATTGTTGTATTCAATGGCGTTTATGGCGGGTTTGGCACCGGTTATTTCGACTGCCAATTGTTGGTTGATGGGATGGACATCATCAAACGGGGAGATTTCTACTACGGAGAGCCGGAGGCATTCTGGCAAGTTTACGGGCAGGGCGGCATGGTTCTTACGCCACCTGTGGATTATCAGGGTTATCAATGGTATGATATGAATTATGCCCTGGGCAAGTTACCATTAACATCTTCATTGGGCTGGGCTTACAATTCCACTCCGGTCAACGGAAACGAAAACCTGCTTTACCTTTCACCCGACAATGCCCAGTTTATTAAAGATATCCAAATCAGCGAATATTCAAATGCAACCTTATATCTGGGTTTCGATGATGGTTGCAAGGTTTGGATTAATGGGACCATGGAATTTGATTTTCATTATGATGTTCATGGAATGAATTATTGGGATTATGAATTGGACGTGAGCGAAATATTGCTTACCGGCCGAAA
>DYQT01000320.1 GCA_020719165.1 Draconibacterium orientale
GTGGGGAATTGAAACAAATGGGGCTGAAGCCCATTGAACTACATCAAACCTGGACGAAAGACAAAGTAAGAAATACAAACGAAAGTGGGAAGTGCAAAGTTCGAAGGACGAACAACGTCCGGCAAATTCCATATTTTGTACTTCGTCATTCGTACTTCGTCATTCGTAACTCGTACTTCGCGTTGTACCGCACTAAATGTCAGAAGTCAGGAGTAACCGGGTTATTCCTGGTTTGCTGATGGTAGGATAGGATCGGTTGGGTGCAGGGGTGCAAACACTTTTTTCTGGAAAAAGATCAGAATTAAAACTCCGGTGGTGATAGAAGAGTCGGCGATATTGAAAACCGGACGGAAAAAGATGAACTCCTCACCACCCCACCAGGGCATCCATGACGGATAGTGAGACTCAATGATCGGGAAGTAAAGCATATCCACCACTCTCCCGTGCAATAATGACGAATACCCCCCTCCTTTCGGCAAAAAAGTTGACACTTGCATGTAGGTGCTCTCATTGAAGACAACACCATAAAATGCGCTGTCGATGATATTTCCAAGTGCACCTGCAAGTACCAGGGAGATACAGATAACCAGAAGGTTGCCTGCTCCTTTCCGCGTAACCTTGTAAAGCCACCACACGATGATGGCCACAGCAAAAATCCGGAATAAACTAAGCAGCAACTTGCCATAGTTTCCGCCCAGTTTCATGCCGAAGGCCATGCCCTCGTTTTCGGTAAAATGAAGATAGAACCAGTGCCCCAGAACAGCATGACTTTCACCCATATAGAAGGTGGTCTTGATCCAGAATTTCAGGGCCTGATCAAGAACAAGGATGGCAAGGACAATCAGCGTTGCTTTTTTCAAAACCAGCCAGTGTAGCAAAAAAGTTATTCCATGTCGGGATCAAACGGACGAACCGGGGTAGCGGCGACTGCCTGTACCCGTTTTGCTTCAATGCTCAGCGTAGCATGGGGTACACTGCGGAGGCGATCGGCCGGAATTAATTTACCGGTTACCCTGCAGATTCCATAGGTTTTATTTTCGATTCTGATCAGGGCATTTTCCAGCGATTTGATAAATTTCTCCTGACGGGCAGCAAACTTACTGTTCTCCTCTTTCGAAAAAACCTGATAACCCTCTTCGAGCACCTTAAAAGTAGGTGAGGTGTCGTTGGTATCATGCTCATTGCCGTTTGTATACGATTCGGTAAGCAACTTCAGGTCGTTGTGTGCTTTTACCAGTTTCTTCTGAATAATCTGTTTGAACTCCTCAAGTTCCTCGTCCGAATACCGGTTCTTCTCCATCTGGGCTGTTTCTGTTGCTTTTTTCATAAGTCCAAAGTATTAGTCAACTTTTTTAATAAAAATGAATGTGGAAATGCTGTCAGTGATTTCAATCGGCACCCTCTCTGATTCGTCTACCTGCGCAACTACTTCAAATGATTGAGCCAGAGTTTCCGAGCAAATATAGGCAATATTCCGATGCACGGCCTCATCAACGGAATTGTGCGACTGTAATTTAACGATTATTTTATCTGTCACTTCAAACCCGTTATCTTTCCGCAGATTTTGAATTCTGTTGATCACCTCCCTGGCAAGGCCTTCCTGCAACAGGTCGGAGGTGAGGGTAACATCAAGGGCCACGGTGAGGGACCCCATGCTTGCCACTTGCCAGCCCGGAATGTCTTCAGACAGAATTTCAACATCATCAAGGAGTAATTCAACCGGCATATCGTCAATGATCAGGGTCAGCTTACCACTCTTTTCAAGGGAGTTGATATCAGCCTGGGGAATAGCGGCTACGGCAACAGCCAATTGTTTCATCAACTTGCCATATCGGGGACCCAGCTTCTTAAAGTCGGGTTTTACTTTTTTTACCAGAACGCCTGCTGTATCGGTGATGTATTCCAGGTTCTTCACATTCACCTCCGACAGGATGAGGTTTTTAACCGCATCAATCTGCGCAGCAATGTGGTCATTCAAAACGGGTATCAATATTTTGTTCAGCGGCTGGCGAACACGCAACTTTGTGGATTTCCTGATGGATAAAACCATGGAGGATATTTTTTGCGCCAGCTCCATACGTTCCTCGAGGTCCTTGTCAATCATCGACAAATCGGCTTGCGGGAAATCCGTTAAATGCACCGAGTCGATCTTTTTTCTGCCGGTAACATCGTTGAGGTCGACAAATAAACGTTCGCAAAAGAAAGGCGCAATGGGGGAAGCCAGCTGAGCGATCACCTCAAGGCATTGATAAAGGGTCTGATATGCAGAAATTTTATCCTGTGAGTAGTCGCCTCTCCAAAAGCGCCGGCGACAAAGACGCACGTACCAGTTGCTCAAATGTGCATCAACAAAATCGGAGATGGCACGACCTGCTTTTGTTGGCTCGTAGTCGGTGTAGCAGTCATCAACAACCTTGATCAGGGAGTTTAATTCCGACAAAATCCAGCGGTCGATTTCGGGGCGTTTATCATGCTCGATTTCTGGTTCGCTGTAGGTAAAGCCATCGATGTTGGCATAGAGGGAATAAAAGGCATAGGTATTGTAAAGGGTTCCGAAGAACTTCCGCCTGATCTCTTCAATTCCATCCAGGTCAAATTTTAAATTATCCCAGGGCTGGGAGTTGGTAATCAGGTACCATCGGGTGGCATCGGGGCCGTATTTGTTGATCGTTTCGAATGGATCAACCGCATTTCCAAGGCGTTTCGACATCTTGTTGCCGTTCTTGTCAAGCACCAGACCGTTGGAAACACATGTTTTGTAGGAGCTGCCGCCAAACAACATTACCGCGATGGCGTGCAGGGTAAAAAACCATCCGCGGGTCTGATCCACCCCCTCGGCGATGAAATCGGCCGGGAAATAGCTTTCAAG
>DYQT01000081.1 GCA_020719165.1 Draconibacterium orientale
CTTCGGCATTCCCCTCACGCGACAGGGGAGATTTGGGGCAGGAGTAGATTATTTGCTTTCCGAAAAGCGCATTCACCATGGTTTGCACCGATTCGCCCTGCTTGTCTTCTTTGATGTTTACCGGCATAGTTGCATGAAGGGTCTCAACGCCAAGTTGCTGGTGGATGTGGGCATGAAGTACCGTGATGTCGCTGTACCCTACAATCCATTTCGGATATTTTTGAAAGGCCGTAAAATCGAGTTTGTCGATGATCCGCACCGTTCCGTAACCACCTCTTGAACAAACGATTGCCCTTATTTGATCGTCATCGAGCATCATTTGAAAATCCTTGCGCCGATGTTCATCAGAACCGGCAAATTGATGATGCCGGCTGAAAATGTAGCTGCCCAGCACAACCTCAAGGTCGTGCCGCTGGAAAAACCTGATGGAAGGATGCACCTCCTCAAAGGTGATGCTCCGGGCCGGAGATACGATGGCAATTTTATCGCCTTTGGCAAGATAGGCTGGCCTGATCATGCCCCAAAAGTATGAAAAAAGGAGGTGCGCCCGTTGAAGAGTTCTCAGAAAAGACTCATTTGAACTACCTCCCCGGTTTTGCCGGCAGGCGGAATCCTGATTCCACCCCGGCCACATTGAGCTTCGCATAAATTTCATCAAAGAAATTGCCGCCGCCAAGGTAATCATGCGAATATTGAGCAAAACAATATACTATTTTCTGAGGTAATCCGGAGAATAATAGATGTGCCGGTTTTTTTCATTATTTCATATCTTTGCACCTCTTTTTGAGTAAACTCCCAGAGACCATTCCCATGAGCGAAAAACCTGTTTACAAGCGATATACCGTTACCTCCGCGTTGCCCTATGCCAACGGCCCCATCCATATCGGTCATCTTGCCGGCGTGTATGTGCCGGCCGACATCTATGTCAGGTTCCTGCGTATGAATGGCGAAGATGTTATTTTCATCGGCGGATCTGATGAACATGGCGTGCCCATCACCATCAAGGCCATGCAGCAGGGTGTTTCGCCACAGGATATTGTAGATCAATATCATGGGATCATCAAGAAATCTTTTGAAGATTTCGGGATCTCCTTTGATATCTACTCAAGGACATCGAACAAAATGCATCAAGAAACGGCTTCCGCATTTTTCAGGAAGATGTATGAAGCCGGACAATTTATTGAGAAGGTTTCGGAGCAATATTTTGATGAGGCCACCGGACAGTTTCTGGCCGACCGTTACATCACGGGAACATGCCCCCACTGCAGCTTTGAAAAAGCTTACGGCGATCAATGTGAGAAATGTGGCACATCATTGAATGCCACCGACCTCATCGCGCCAAAATCGGTGCTCAGCGGCAATAAACCGGTTTTGCGAGAAACAAGGCACTGGTTTCTGCCACTTGATGTTTATGAACCCTGGCTGCGCGAATGGATCCTCGAGGGGCACAAGGATGACTGGAAAATTAATGTTTACGGTCAATGCAAATCGTGGATCGATCAGGGTTTGCAACCGCGTGCCGTTACCCGCGACCTCGACTGGGGTGTTAAAGTTCCGGTGGAGGGTGCCGAAGGAAAGGTGCTGTATGTTTGGTTCGACGCGCCAATCGGCTATATTTCGGCAACCAGGGAACTCACACCCGATTGGGAAAAATACTGGAAAGACAAGGAAACCAAGTTGGTTCATTTTATCGGCAAAGACAACATCGTGTTTCATTGCATCATCTTCCCCGCGATGTTAAAAGCCGAAGGCACCTACATTTTGCCAGATAATGTGCCTGCCAACGAATTTCTGAACCTTGAGGGCGATAAAATCTCAACATCGCGCAACTGGGCGGTGTGGTTGCACGAATATCTTGAGGCTTTTCCCGGCAAACAGGATGTGTTGCGTTATGTGCTCACCTCAGCCGCCCCCGAGACCAAAGATAACGATTTTACATGGAAGGATTTTCAAACCAGAAACAACAGTGAACTGGTTGCGATTCTCGGTAATTTTATAAACCGCACCATTGTGCTGACGCACAAGTATTTCGATGGAAAGGTTCCCCCGGTTGCCGAATATACCGCGATCGACAAAACCACCATGGAGGAGATGCGGCAGTTTCCCGTGCGCATCGCCCAAAGCATTCAGAACTACCGTTTCCGTGAAGCCTTGGCCGAGATGATGAACCTTGCGCGGCTGGGGAATAAGTATCTTACGGATAATGAGCCATGGAAGGTTTTTATGAATGACCCGGTGAGGGTTGGAACCGTGTTAAATGTTTCCCTGCAGATTTGCGCCCAGCTCTCCATCGTGGCAGAGCCGTTTCTCCCGTTTTCTGCGGCAAAAATCAGGCACACGCTCCATCTTGATTTAATGAGCTGGCAGGAGGCCTCTTCGCTGACCTGGCTCACTGCCGGCCACCAGTTGGAACAACCGGAGCTCCTGTTTCAGTTAATCGGCGATGGGCCCATTGAAGCCCAGGTGCAAAAGCTGATGGACACCCGTATTGCCAATGAAGCACTGCAGGACAAAGCGCCTGTGAAGCCCGGTAAAGCGGCCATCGGATTTGAAGACTTTGCCAAAGCGGATATCCGGGTTGGAACCATTCTGGAGGCGGAAAAGGTAGCCAAAACCGACAAATTGTTAAGGTTGAAGATAGACACCGGTCTTGATCAGCGTACCGTGGTTTCAGGCATTGCAAAATACTTTGCTCCCGAGGAGATCATTGGCAAACGCGTTTGTGTGCTGATCAATCTCGAGGCCCGGAAACTCAAGGGGATTGAATCGCAGGGCATGATCCTGATGGCAGAGAATCCCGACGGCACGCTCTTCTTTGTGACCCCTGGCGATGGTGCGATGAATGGAGCGGATGTCAAATAAATTCTTACTTTTGCATCCGGATTCTCGAATCCGGTCTGATAACCGCTTCATTCGTAATTCGTAATTCGTAATTCGTCATTCGTCATTCGTAATTATTATGGCCCTGTAGTTCAATGGATAGAACGGAAGTTTCCTAAACTTTAAATCTGGGTTCGATTCCCGGTGGGGCTACAAAAAAACCCTTGTAAGTCGACTGATTTACAGGGGTTTTCATTTTAACGGGTAACAAAATGGTAACATAAACGGCAGAATATTGGTTCCAGCCATTTAGTTGTTAATTGAATTAGGCTTTCTTCAAATATTTCTTTTTCCAATTATGTCTCTTCTCTTGTTTCCGGGTTCGAAAATCACAATTACACGCTAAATCGCATGTTAATAAGGAACTCGACTTTCGGAAAAAAAGTAAAATTCAGTTTATCTGATCCAACTTTGCCTATCGAAATTTCCCTTAGCCCTGAAAGGGCAGAATCTGTCAACACAGGGTGAAGCCCTGTGCGAAAGGTTGTCGCAAAGGAGTGTGACGAAACTCTGTTTTGGCTTGAATATCTGATTCGCATCGACTTGCCGGATATTCCCAAAACGAAGGAAATCTATTGGGAGGTTGAACCGGTATCTGGTATAATCATCCTGATTGTATATCGTCATAAACGAAACCCCTCATATTTATAATGGTTGACCTGTCTATTCTCAGGAAATATTTCCCAAGCAACCGCTCCTCCCATTCATTCATCGACCTTGAAGTAAAATTAGAATTATTTTCCAAAATTGGACGAAGTATGCAATATTTGCGTTAATATTGTACACCAAACCGTAAATATTCACGCTAATTTTGTATAATAAAATGGAGATACCGAGAATGCTCACGGCACAGATTGCCGACAAACTAAGAACAACCGGTAAGGTGATTGTGATCTATGGGGCCAGGCAAACAGGGAAGACCACCCTGGCACGCGAGATCATCTCCCGGCTCCCGTATAAATCGCTATCGGTCAACGCAGATCAGAAGAAGTATCTCGAAATCCTTGCCAGTCGTGATTCCGAAAGAATCAGGTCGCTTGTCGACGGATACGAATTACTGTTTATCGATGAAGCGCAGCGGATTGGTGAAACCGGGCTCAATCTGAAGATCATTCATGACGAGATCCCCGGGCTCAAAGTGATGGTTACCGGTTCCTCCTCCATTGACCTGGCTACAAAGATTTCAGAGCCGCTTACCGGGAGGAAAATCGTCTATCGGTTGTTCCCGGTATCCTGTCAGGAGTTGCTCGCCATTCATTCGCCGTTTGATGTAGCGGCCATGCTGGACGATCTGCTGGTTTATGGAGCATACCCTGAAACGATACAAACGAAAGCGCACAAAGACAAGCAGCTTTACCTTGAGGAGATCGGAAATTCCTATCTTTTTAAAGATGTGTCCGACCTGTTATCGTTGAGAAACCACGACAAGCTGGAGAATCTTCTGCGTTTGCTCGCATTCCAGGTGGGTTCGGAGGTGTCGTTGAATGAGCTGGCGAACACCTTGAAAATGAACCGGGAGACTGTTGAGAATTACCTGAAGATACTGGAAGACACCTTCATCATTTTCCATATGGGCGGATTCAGTCGCAATTTGCGGAAAGAGGTGTCGAAGATGAACAAATACTATTTTTATGATCTTGGGATCCGTAACTACCTGATCAATAACTTTAATTCATTGCAGCAGCGGAATGATGCAGGACAATTATGGGAGAATTTCCTCGTGGCCGAGCGGGCAAAATTCCTGGCCTATTCCGGGAATCCGGTCAACGCCTATTTCTGGCGGACCTATACCGGGGCCGAACTCGATTACATTGAAGAGAGCGGCGGTATGCTGGCCGGTTATGAGTTTAAATGGAGTGTAAAGCAGGCAAAGCCGCCACGCAGCTGGACCGAATCCTACCATGCCTCCTTTCGTTGCATCAACAGGGAAAATTATCTGTCGTTCATCGCAGGCGCTTCCACTCCCCCGGAATCCCGGATACAAGGATAGCGTCCTGATTTTGGTGTTTACCAATTTTCCCCATCCCGAATCACATGGCCGGCTGCCGGCACACATTTTTACTTGTATCAGCTGAACCGCTCCTTGATTTTTTTAAAGTAGCTGCGGCTCACTTTGAAGGGTTTTTCGGTCCCTTTCATCTGAATTAATGACGAATAATTAAACCACTTCTCCGCCTTTTCGATGTGTTCAATATTTATAATGGTTGACCTGTGTATTCTCAGGAAATATTTCCCCGGCAACCGCTCTTCCCACTCATTCATCGACCGGGAGGTAAGATGTTCAGATCCGTCGATGGTATTGATAAATGTAAAATCCCCGGAAGCCGCTATATTCGAAACCTCTTCCAATTTGACGAACTTCATCCGGCACCCGCACATGATCAGAATCCGGTCGTCGTAATTGAAAGGGGCGGTTGGATATTCGGTCATTCTGTCGGTTGAATGCAGCCTGTCGATGGCGTTTTTTAACCTTTCATGAGAAATAGGTTTTAAAATATAGTCAACTGCATTTATTTCAAAAGCCCTGATCGCAAATTCATCATGGGCGGTCACAAAAATTATTTTCCCCTCATACCTGGTTTTTTCCAGAATGTCAAAACCGGTTTCGTTATATAATTGGATGTCGAGAAAAAGGATATCGGGATCATGTTCGTGAATGGAGGCGATGGCATCGCTAACGCCGGATGCTTCGCCAACGATTTCAATTTCCCTGAACGCTTCAATCTTGTTTTTCAGCGTGTTGCGTGCAAGGCGCTCATCGTCAACAATCAGGGCCGTTAATACTTGTTTCATAAAGAGCTGTGAATGAAAAGATTTCAATTAAACTTTCCAGCATGTTCAATGGATAACTGAACAGTAACAATACCGGACTTTTCACTGGTTTTAAAGGAGTGCCTGTTGGCATAGGCATTTTCTAATCGCTCCTTCAAATTGGCAATGCCGGTGCCATCGGTTTCATGTTGCATCCAATGGCCCGTATTGCTGATTTCTATATAAAGCATGTCGTTGGTAACTGTTCCTTTAATGCTTATTTTCAGTGGTATTTCGCTTGTTTTTATTCCATATTTGACGGCATTCTCAATGAGCGGCTGAATCAGGAAACTCAGAACCGGATAGCGGCCCGCTTCATCACTGCTTTGTATGGAATACTCCAGTTTTTCTTCATATCTGATTTTCTCGATGGTCAGGTAGCGTTTAACGGCGTCGAGTTCATCCTTGAAAGGAACATATGTTCGGTTTACATGCGACAAGGTGTACCTGAGAAATTCAGATAATTCGGTAACCATTTTATCGGCCATATGCTGGTTTTCGAAAATCAGGGCCTGAATGGAATTCAATGAGTTAAACAAAAAATGAGGATTTAACTGGTATCGCAGCATTTTCAACTCGGCCTGCTGGGCAAGCAAAAAGGCCTTCTCCCTTTTTTCCTTTTCAATAACGAGTTCAAACCACATTTTCAGCGCAACATACATCAAACTCCATATTAAAAGAGGGTAAGCCATCTGGAAGGTCCTCTTAAAAATGCGGGCATTGGTTGAAATGATGGTCAAGTTATCCTTTAAATTGGCGATAAAACCATGGGTTGTGCAAAAATAGCTCTCAACCAATACACTAAAAACCAATCGTAAAAAACTTGCCCCCAGCGACACAACGACAATCAACAAAATGATCCTGCGGATCTTGTATTGATCAGGTATCCTTCTGCGATAAATCAGGCGCATAATGGATGATATGAGAACCGCAAACAGAAACAATATGAATAGATGAATCAGACTGCTTAATTCAACATAGTTCGATAAATTCAAAGTCAGGTCGAGTCCAAAAAAGAGTGCCCAGCCCGAAATGTTGAAAAGCCAAAAGAGCCTGTTGTAATTTGTCATTTGCATTTCATGATTTTGATGGATGTGCAAAGATAGTGCAAATGTGTAATATATTGATAGTCTTTGTTTTAAAATTTAATTATGCAGTTTAGCTTCTATATTCGCAGTTTAACGACGTATGGTGCATCCTGGCGATAACATCTTTTTCACTTCATTAATAAGTGGTTAGTTCGCATCCTGAATGCCAATCAAATTTATGGCAATTAACAATTGTAAAACGACAACTTCAAACAAAATGAAAAAAATTATTACATGCGGAATGCTGCTGTTTATCCTGTCTTTTCAGGATTGGGCTTATGGTCAGGTTACGTTTACGGAATATTCCATCGATGAAAA
Source organism: Draconibacterium orientale (assembly GCA_020719165.1). GTDB lineage: Bacteria > Bacteroidota > Bacteroidia > Bacteroidales > FEN-979 > CAIVAT01. The sequence continues at coordinate 7,098 of DYQT01000081.1, forward strand.
CTTTAGTGGCGTGTCAACAATCTGCCCGGTTGATATTGACAAAGATGGATTGAAAGATGTGGTATGTGGTTCTGAAACTACCAGCGCCACTTCAATCAGCATAGGTGTTTGGTGGCTCAGAAACAATGGCGATGGCACCTGGAGTCGCCATGAAATCGATGGAAGTTTCAGAAATGTGATGTCGCTGGAAATTATCGATATGAACAGCGACGGCCTCCCCGATGTATTGGCCTCAGGCTGGACTTCAAATCAGATTGCTTACTGGAAGAATGGTGGCGGAGCCATCCCGTCATGGACGAAAGTAACTGTAAGGGCGAATTTCACCAACGCCCACGATGCACATCCCTATGATTTAAACCATGACGCATTGATCGATATTGTTGGGTTATCGGCCTATCAGGGCAAAGTGGTCGCCTGGTATCAGAAGCCCGATGGCAGCTTTACTGAACAGGTCATTGACAACGGCTTTACAGGGGCCAGGGCGCTGGCAATCGCTGATTATAACAATGACGGGAATACCGACATCTGTGCAGTTTCTGCCACCAAAAAAGAATTGGTGGTTTACTATGCCAACAATGAAAATCCGGTGGTTTGGACAAAAGAGATCATTGATCAAAGTCTGGATGGAGCGCATGAAGTAATCAATTATGACGCTGACAATGATGGAGATGTTGATTTACTCACTTCAGCCTATAACAGCAATCAGATCGATATCTGGAAAAACAACGGGGCCAATCCGGTTGTCTGGACGAGAGAACCGGTTGGCTCTCATGTTGGCGTAAACAGGGCGCTTCCGGCTGATTTTGATGGCGATGGTGATTTTGATGTTGTCGCAACAGGAAAATTCCCCACCTCCAAACTCTCCATATGGAATAACGGTGGCGGAACCCCCGGCACCTTCTCTGAAACCATAATCAATGATCAGCTTTCGGCCTTCTGGGCGCTGTGTGTGGATGATTTTGACAATGATGGCGATCAGGACTTTATCTCGGGAGCATCGGTTAGCGGCGTGATACGATGGTGGAAAAACAACCTTATCACTGGTTTAAACGAGGAGGAGGGGAATTCGATAGAGAGAATGAACATATTTCCAAATCCTGCAAAACGGGGAACATCCCTTGAAATAACCAATGGCTTTGCAGGGGATGTTGTTGTTCAGTTGATCAATTTTTCGGGCGATACAGTTCTGTGGAAAAAGCTGGCAAAGGATAAGAAAAGCATAAAGATTGATTTGCAAGAGACTGTCTTATTGCCTGGTATGTATTGCCTGCTGATTCAAAGCGGATCGGCAGTTCAATGCAAAAAAATAATTGTTCTTTAGATAAGTACACATGAAAACAATTTCCATCATGTTCATGATTGCCTGGATGTTTATCAGCCTGGCAGCATCATCGCAACCCTGGCTAAAAACGATTTCACCCGATGCCAGCGGAAGGCCCGATTACCGCGAAACAAAAAAGTACCTCGAAACTTTCAGGAACCAAAATCCTGAGTTGCCGGTGAAAGGGGAAAAACAATTTCTCCGTTCGCAATTTTTTCTCGATGGGCGCATCGGTGACGATGGTTATCTGCCCTCGGGAATATATTGGGAAGAGGGCAAGAAGGTGATTGCAAGCCGCAGTCTGACAGAGGCAACACAAACACCCTGGGTTTACCGGGGACCGTTAAACTCAACGATAGGGATCAATTCGGGAGAGGTGGGCGGCTCGGGACGGATAGACTGCATCGAATTTCACCCGGCCGACTCCGATATTTTTTACGTCGGGGCTCCTTGCGGTGGCTTATGGCGCACCACCAACGGGGGATCGGGATGGGAATGTCTTACCGATGCGCTTCCAACCCTGGGAATCAGCGATATCGATCTGCATCCCATGGATCCCAACACTATTTTTATATGTACCGGCACCAGGGATGTTTGGTGGGAAACATTCTCAGTGGGAATTTTAAAGTCGGAAGATGCCGGAGAAACCTGGACGGAAACAGGCCTTGCTTACTCGCTTGAACAGAACAAATCGGTACACGAATTACTAATCAATCCGGCAAATCCTTTGATTATGGTGGCAGCCACCGGAGCCGGCCTCTACCGGTCTGTCGACGGAGGGGATACCTGGACCATCATCAAGACAGGCAACTTCATGGAACTGGCCCAGAAACCCGGAGATCCTTCGACCATTTACGCCACAAACTTCAATTTTTACAATTGCGGGGCGAAGATATACCGTTCGGTGGATGCCGGCACTACTTTTCAGCTTATGAATACCGGCATTCCCCCTGCCGGCGTTAACCGTATTACCCTTGGTGTTACACCGGCTGATCCGGAGGTAGTGTACGCACTTTGCAGCAACTGTGCCGATGCAGGATTTTACGGGCTCTATAAATCAGCAGATCATGGCACCTCCTGGGTTAAATGCCCCAATTCGAACAACTTAAACCTGCTCGGATGGCAGCCCAACGGACTGGATGCCGGTGGCCAGGGCTGGTTTACCCTCTCACTGTCGGTAGACCCGTTAAATGCCAACCATCTTCATGTTGGCGGGGTAAATATTTGGGAATCATCAGACGGAGGTGATATTTGGACACTGAATGCCCAGTATTACGGGGCCGGGGCAGAATATGTGCATGCCGATATCCATGGCCTTGTGTATAACCCGCTCGGCAACACGCTTTACAATACCAACGATGGCGGGATTTATCGTTATAACGGTTCTCCCGATGGTTGGGTTAATATCAGTGACGGACTGCACATCATGCAGTTTTACCGGGTCGGAGCATGGAAACAGGATGAAACCCGAATCCTCGGAAGCCCGCAGGATAATGGTACCGTGCTGTTCAGGGATTCGTTACAATATGAGCTCATCCTGGCCGAAGCCTGCGATAATTTTTTTGATTATAACCAGCCTGACACATGCTATTATGGCGGATATGGCGCCGGAATTCAACGGTCAAAAAACGGAGGCCTCAGCAGTGGTTCCATCACGCCCATGGGGGAGTCAAAGTATAGGTTCAACCCCCCGTTCATCATGCATCCCACCGATCCGGCTATCCTTTATTGTGCCTTTAAAAATGTTTACAGGAGCGCCAACAGAGGAAGTGCATGGACCAAACTAACACAGGATCTCTCAGGTGGAAACGATTTTACCTGTCTTGAGGTAGCCCCATCCAATCCTGATTATATTTATGCAGCAACCCAGAACCAGATATGGAGAACAACCGACGGAGGAACGAACTGGGAAAATGTCAGACCAGGCCTCCCAACCGGGAAAAAAATGACCGATATCGCCATTTCGGCCGGTAACCCGGAGCTGGTTTGGGTTACTTTTTCAGGTTTTTCAGCCGGGATCAAGGTTTTTCGTTCAGAAAACGGAGGCCAAACCTGGCAAAATGTATCCATGAACCTGCCCAATATGCCCGCAAACTGCCTGGCCGTTGAACCTGGCTCAAACAACGCCATCTATGTGGGCACCGACGTGGGGATTTATTACACCAACGACAATCTTTCGGAATGGATCGATTATAGCAATCAGCTCCCCAATGTCATGATTGACGAACTTGAAGTTCATACCCTGTCGGGAAAAATCGTGGCGGCCACCTATGGGCGGGGCATGTGGGAAAACAGCCTTGCTGATCCATTGTCGGTGGGAATTCGTAAAACCATAGATCACCGCTTTTCTGTTTACCCGAACCCGGCTTCAGAGAAATTGTTTATCGAATTCACACCTCCGGGGCCTGGTTTATATTCCCTCACGATCATTAATGTTGCCGGACAGGTTGCAGGACAGAAAGAGATCCGTTCTGCCGGTATGATGAGCCGTTCCCACATGGATGTATCCAAACTCCTACCGGGGTATTACCTCTTGAGGTTAACAGGCAATGGAATCACATACAACCGGACGGTACTGGTAGGAGCGAACCCGTAATCCATCGAAAACTCGCAGAATTGAGGCGATTATCTGCCGGGTACAGGAATGAATCCGAAGTGATCCTCACATCAGAAGGCACCCAATGATGCCAACGAAATTACGTTTATTCCGTCATTTCGGGTGTAACTTATTCCTGTTCCTGTAATAATGTTGAGCGATTTGGGCGGTTTTACTTTTTTCGTATCCAAAATCGAAACTAACTTGTTGAGACTAACCGCAGCTTCGTTAAATTGCCCTGTGCCGAGTTTTATTTCAAAAGCGCACCAGTCGCCATTGTATTTTTGCACAATGCTGTCCACTTCCAAACCGCTCGAATCGCGGTAATGATATACTTTGGCATCATTTGCCTGCGCATATACGCGCAATTCGTGTGTAACGAGCGATTCAAACAAAAAGCCTGTGAAATTCAGATCGTTTAACAGCGAATTTTCGTCTGCTCCTAACATAGCGACGGCCAGAGAAACATCGGTAAAATGTCGTTTTGGCGCTTTTCGCAAGGCGGAAGATGACCGGATATGCGTGTTCCAGGCAGGTTGATCCTCCACAATCATCAAACGGTTCAAAGCATCGAGATAATCATAAATGGTTGGTCGTGTAATGCCTCCGGTTTCTTTTTCCCGGATATCGCTTTCCAAAGTGGAGATATCCACCAATGTTGCGGTGTTTCTGGCAAGCGATCGCAGCAGGCTTCTTACTTTTAAAGGATCGCGTTTCACATCAGAAACCCTGCTCATATCCACTTCGGCCAGTAATTCAACATAAGCACGGTTTAAGTCGGTTGCCTGGGTAACATTTCTATTTAGAAGCGTGGGAAAACCCCCGATAATTAGCTTTTCGATGATAAATTCCAGGTCGGTAGGGTTATCATAAATATCAATTTTTCCTCCTTCAAGGAGTTTTGCCAGACTTATTTTTCCCGACGAAAAGCCTAATTCATGCCACGACATGGTGCGCATATCTACAATGGTAAACCTGCCAGCACCCGAATGCATTTTTACTGATTCTTCCGGATTTGCAGAACCGGTGAGGATAAATTGTGCATTTTTTTGACGGTCGTCTATTTCGTGGCGAATGTAGTCCCAAAGTTTGGGTTGCGCCTGCCATTCGTCAATCAGGCGAGGTGTTTCGCCCAGCAGCAAACGTTTGGGCGCCGTGCCAATGAGAGCCTGTACATTTTCGTCTCTGTCCACATTCAACACACTTTTAGCCAATTGTTTTGCCGATTCAGTTTTCCCGCAGGCTTTTGCGCCCCTGATGAGCACTGCTCCCGAAGCGTTGAGTTTTCGCTGTAACTCGTTGTCTGATATACGTTGTTTATAAACCATGAATAATGTGAATCAAGGGTTAAAAATGTTGACACATTGATCAGAAATTATTGTTCCTTTTCTCATTTATTGCAGTTGGCTTTAGCCAACTGTCCAGGTTTGATTCGTCAACCCTTGATTCGCATGGATAATTAAAAATGCAAACATAATATTATTTTACATATTTTGGACACTTTATTTTACATATATTTAATTTATCGGTTTACATTTTTCAACTCCATTAGTTTACACATTTTGAGTGATGGCGTTGAAAGAATATTCTTGTTTTAAGAAGTGTTTATCCGGATTGCTCTCCATCTGCATACCTTCAGAATCATTTTGCAAAGCCATACCATCCATTTGTAGTATGACCGATTCTTAAATTGGCATCCCTCAATACTTTTATATCCTTGTTAGAGCCAAGCTTAGAGGGGCAGTATAAAAAAAATTGAAAAAATGGAAATTTTAAATTCACAAAATAAGAGCACAGCTATTGCAATATTTATTGCATTAGCTTTTTTGACTTCAAGTTGTATATTACATGCAAAAAATAAGAGTGCAATTGATTCTGAGTCTGACACGATCGCAAATATTACTTTTTTTAAAGACGCTCCGGGCCAATACGAAATAAAGGGAAATAAAGATTCCATTTCAATTCCTTTTGAATATTATGGGGGCAATAAAATACTTATTCATGGAGATATAAACGGCAGAAAAGTTAATCTTCTTGTAGATAATGGGAAACTCTGGGATCATGTTTGGTTTTATAATGGTGAAGTAGATTCATTGAATCTGCGATACAAAAACAGCATCCAACAAGAGGCTGAAGGTTTAGGTGAAGATGGAGGTTCTATCATCATTGACGGAACTGATGTCGATATAACATTTGGGGATGTTTCTTTTAGAAATCAACCATCACTGATTTCCACTCCCGATGCAGGATGGCAAAATAGGTTTCCTGGAATAAATGGACAAGTAAGCGCACTTTTTTTTAAACATTTTGTTGTAAAATTCGATTTTGAAAATTTCGTTAACTGCTTATCCCTTTCGGTCAAGTGATTTTTTAGTACATTTGGATAATGAC
>DYQT01000321.1 GCA_020719165.1 Draconibacterium orientale
CCGCCATACCTGGACAAGCCCTTTCACAAGTTACAATTACCACAGCAAGGGAAACTTTTCATCCATGGTCGACATTGTCATCCTGGGCGCTACCGAGGTTGATGTAAATTTCAATGCAAATGTCGTTACACATTCCGACGGCTATCTCCTGCATGGCATCGGTGGCTGGCAAAACACCCTGTTTGGAAAATGTGTCATTTTACCTATCCCGCTATTCCGCGACCGTATGCCGGTAATCCGCGATGAAGTAACCACCATTTGCGGCCCGGGCGAACTGATTGATGTAATCGTAACCGAAAGGGGAATCGCAATCAACCCCCTGCGCACCGACCTGATAGAGAAAATGAAAAACTCCTCACTTCCGATCAAAACCATCGAAGAGCTCAAAGACGAAGCCGAAAAAATTTGCGGAGTTCCTGCCAAACCCAAATTCTCCGACGAAGTGGTTGCAGTGGTGAAGTGGGTGGACGGAACGGTGCTGGATTCGATAAGAAGGGTTGTGGTATAGTGAAATGACGAATGACAAATGACAAATTACGAATGACGAATGACGAATGACGAATGACGAATAGTTGGTTTGATAGTTAAGAAGGTGTTTTTTGGTTTTTTCTGGTGGTTTTAATACTGGCAACTACGATTGAAAAAATCTCACAGGCCTCCTGTTTAATAGTTAGCAATTTGGTTATTGGAAAAACACCAGATTCTTCTAGTAATTCCAGCCAGAAAATGGTTTCGTCGGCCTCTTCTTCCACAATTTTTAATTTGTTGATGAAGTCACGTTTTGACTTTGCCAAACAACTTGCACGGTAATTTGCAGCAATAGATGTTCCTGATCTGAGTATCTGATGTCCAATCACATTTGAGATTTTTGTTTCTGGCAAACTTTCAACCAATCGAATAATCCTCAAAGCAAATCTCTTTGTTCTCTGTTTCAGATTTTCAATAGCCATAATATTTTTCTCACTTAATCCATATTTCGCTAAAAAGTTATAAGTTTGTTAATAACTTTTTATTCGTCATTTGTCATTCGTCATTTGTCATTCGTCATTTGTCATTCGTCATTTGTCATTTGTCATTCGTCATTTGTCATTCGTCATTTGTCATTCGTAATTTGTCATTCGTAATTTGTCATTCGTAATTTGTCATTCGTCATTCGTAATTCGTAATTCCCTTGACTCCCCACCAAATCCTCCTCAAATACTGGGGCTTCTCCTCCTTCCGCCCAATGCAGGAAGAGATTATCCAGTCGGTTCTTGATGGAAAAGATACGCTGGCCCTTTTGCCAACCGGGGGAGGAAAATCATTGTGTTTCCAGGTTCCGGCTCTCACCAGTGAGGGGATATGCCTGGTTGTCTCTCCACTTATTGCTTTGATGAAGGATCAGGTTGATAACCTCAAAAAACGCGGAATTCCTGCCGCTGCCATTCATTCAGGCATGCATGCTGATGAAATCAGAATCATTCTCGACAATTGCCGCTTCGGAAATACCAAGCTGTTGTATCTGTCGCCTGAGCGGCTTACCACTGAAAAGATGCGCGAAGCCCTGATGCGTATGAATGTCAACCTTCTCGCGGTTGATGAGGCTCATTGCATATCACAATGGGGCTATGATTTCCGCTTACCATATATGCAAATTGCAAACATCCGGCATTTAATTCCCAATACACCGGTGATGGCCCTTACCGCTACAGCCACACCCAAAGTAGTGAAAGACATCCAGCAGAAGCTGGAGTTTAAGAAAGAGAATGTATTTCAGAAAAGCTTCGAACGGAAGAATCTCACCTACCTGGTGTTAAAGGAAGAGGATAAATTGAAGCGACTGGTAAAAATCATCAGTAAGGTGAAAGGACCCGGCATTGTATATGTACGCAATCGCCGCCATACCAAGGAGATTGCCGAATTTCTGCAAAAAAATCAAATAAGCGCCGACTTTTACCATGCCGGTCTTGACCCCCGTATACGCGATCAACGGCAATCGGCCTGGATCAATGAAGAAAAACGGATTATCGTTTCCACCAACGCCTTTGGTATGGGAATCGATAAACCGAACGTAAGACTTGTAGTACACCTTGATCTGCCCGACAGCATCGAAGCCTATTTTCAGGAAGCCGGTCGTGGGGGCCGCGATGAAAAAAGGGCCTATGCAGTGTTGCTGTATGAAAAATCCAACGTGATTGATTCCCGGCACAATCTTGCGCTTTCATACCCCGATTTGAAAACCATCAGGGATGTGTACCAGGCTCTGGGAAACTATTTTCAGTTGCCGGTCGGCATGGGTAAAGACTGTCAGTTTGACTTTGACCTGGCTTCATTTGCCGGACAATATACATTTCAACCGGTTATTGTTTTCAACTGCCTGCGTTTTCTGGAGAAAGAGGGATTCGTCATGCTCACCGAAGGATTGCACAATCCATCTAAAATTTACATGAAAGCCCATAAGGATGAGCTGTACCGCTTTCAAGTTGAAAATGAACCATTTGACCATTTTATTAAAACAATTCTGCGGTCATATAGCGGAATTTTTTCAGGCTTCATCATCTTCAGCGAATCCGAACTGGCACGCAGAAGTAATCTGAGCCTTGAAGAAGTTGTAAGAAACCTGAAACGCCTGGCTAAATTGCAGATTCTTGATTATGTCCCGCAAACTGACAAACCTCAGATTTTCTATCTTCAGGAACGCCTGGATACAAGGGACCTTACCATCTCCCCGGAAAATTATAAAGACAGGCTCAAAGATGCTGAGGTGAGACTGGAAACCATGATCAGCTATGCCGAAGCAACAAATAAATGCCGGAGTCAGGCCCTGCTGGCCTATTTTGGAGAGCACCAGACCAAACGTTGCGGC
>DYQT01000322.1 GCA_020719165.1 Draconibacterium orientale
TGATCATTTGCAAACGTAATATAATCAACCAGTTAAAAACAAGTTATATAGTAGGCACTGAGAACACGCAGGAACACTAAGTCTTTGGTAGTTTCCCAAATGCTTCCGTTACCAATGGCACCATAGATTCCAATTGATCTGTTTTTGAGTCATATTCTTTACTTTTTCTCAGTGATCCTGAGTGAACTCAGTGCCTCAGTGGTTTTCCTTTTTTCAAAAAAAGAATGAAAAATAACCCAATGGACACCCATTCTGCAAATCCATCTCAGTAAAATCAAGCATTACAGAGCACAATTTTAAAAGTGCGGAAAACCAAAAAATCACAATTGTGAATTTTATGTCATTCAAATTCAATTGCTTGAAAGATGTTAACACACTAAAAATAAGAAGCGTCAGAAGTCAGGAATCCATGAGGTGGTTGAAATTATTCGCAAATCAATCAAGGAACTGGAATAGCGTGTGCTATAAGGTAACTGCAGGACTATTCAATCCGTATGATTTTTCGTACCGCCGATTTTGTACCTTGCTGTAAAAGAACCTCGTACAGGCCTGGTGTCAGGTCAGCGGCAGGGAAGAGGAATGAATGAAGTCCGGGTTCCAGATGGCTGTCCATCCAGGTTGCAACAGTTTGACCAAACAACGATAATACTGAAATCCTCACATGGCCTGGCTTATCAAGTTTAAATTTCATATTGCAGCCATCAGTTACCGGATTTGGGAATAATTGAATGCCGAAGGGGTCGACAGGAGTCTGCTGGTGAATCCCTACGGCATAGGAGAATTTCTTGGTTACAACGAATTTCATAAATTCACGCGCATCGGCGGTGTCGAGATAATACAGCGGAAAACTGAGCAGAATACTTTTAAAGTCTGTCCCCATGTATTCAAGTCCTACCGGACGGTGTTTCATTTTACCGAAAGAGGTGGTTGAGTCGTAGCGTGTGTCAAAGCGATAGATTACGTTTGCCTCCCCGGATGGTGCAAAGACATCAATGTTGTATAGCTGCCCGGGATAGTTTTTGTCCATATATTTTAAAGAGTCAAGATGTAAGGAGTTGTACCCGGAGGATACGGAATTGGCCCCGCAAAGCATGCTTTGTAATTTGCGGTCAACTGTGTCAACTTTAAACAACTCATGAAAGATGGTCATTTCAGGTACATACAAAGGATAGGTAATCGAACCATACATCCAGAACCGGCTGGGGCTGAAACCGGAAAAAAGCAGGTTCCCTCCGTTTTCTTTAAATGCCCATATCCCATCGTACATGTCATCGGTTAGCGGCTCATAATCAAGAGAGTTCGACATCCACATGATCGACCTATACCGTGAGAACTGTGTAAGTTCGATTTTCTGTGTTGCATTGACATCCATCCATTTATATGGAATTGTATCGAACACAGCATGGTAAAAGGCACGTATGCTGTCGGGAGTAGTTTTCGTTCCTTTAACATTGGCAACAACCAGCAATGTGTCGCAAAAATTGAATCGAGCCCCTGAAACCTCTTTGGAATATACACTTTCCTGTAGCGAATCGTTTACCGTCGTAATAACATAGTAGTATTGTTTGTTCATTACAGCAGGGGCATCGTGGTAAACAGAATCAGTTACGGGCGATGTGGTGATCTTTTGATAATTGCCCCCCGGAACCTCTGATCGGTAAATGTTGCAACCTTTGATAAATGAGTTTTTTGTCGGCTGCCAATTGAGTGTGATTCCCTCTCTGTCTGACTGAGCCCACAGATTTTGGGGATAGGGAAGCATCTGCTGTTCCAACAGGGTGGCAAGTACTCCGCCTGTCACCTTTTTCAGGTAGGGAACATTGCAGTTGCCAAGGGTATCGGAGACTTTATGCCAGTTGGGGCTAAAGACTATCTCTTCAAAGTATGCTGAAGGAAACCCATAGGCCCAATAGGGGTAAGAGTCGGAACCGCTGTTCATGTTGTCCTGCGGGAATACCACTGAAAGGTCGGTATACCGTTCGGTCGCTTCTGCAGCGGCTAAAGCGGCCCATTCAAGGCTCAAATACTGATATATCTTCACTTGAGGGAGATTGTCAGGGTTGTTGGAGATCATGTCCATGTTGAGCATGTATCTGATATCTGTTCCTTCAAACCGGGCATTGTAGGATGCATATCTTGATCCATGGAGGCCCAGTTCTTCTGCTGCAAAAAGGGTGAACTGGATGGTTGCCTCAGGTGTATAATCATACAATTTCATCAAACGGGCAATTTCAAGCGTTGCCGCCACTGCTGTTCCGTTGTCATCCACCCCCGGGGCATCGTTTACAGGGTCGGTCAAACAGATGGAGTCCCAATGGCCGCCTACCACATAAATCTCATCAGGAGCTGACGAGCCTCTCAGGGTGCATACGATGTTATACTGCCATGAACTGTCGGAAAATCCGCTCCAGTTCTGAATAATCAGGTAAAATGAATCGAGTTTGACATCTGTATATCCATAGGATAAGAACTTATTCATCAGAGAGATCGCAATCTCCTTTTTGTTGTCGTTCATTAAAAAACGTGATCCCCAGTTACCCATCTCACGCAAGGTTGTGCGAAGCGTGTCCTCGTTGATAGCGCTCACCATAGCTGCAATGGCAGGGTTCATTACCCGGTTATGTTGTTTCAGGGCGTAAGGGGTTTCGGAATAACGCGTCATGGCAAGCGAAGTGTCATGACGCTTTTCAACCAGGCGTATGTCAGCATTTTGTGCCGGTGATAAGAGGTGATTCATCGTCATAAAGGCGATCATCATCAGGCAGGTAAAGTTTTTCATGTTCGTTGGCATAACTGTCCGAACAAATTAAAAAAGTAGAAAAGTTCAAAAGGCTACATTTGTA
>DYQT01000323.1 GCA_020719165.1 Draconibacterium orientale
ATTAGTCCCGATAACAAAGCAGAATAACTACTTTATTTCATTACAGCTCCTTAGCTGAAGATAGTAGCAATAAAAATTCCCCGGCGGTTCGCTGATTTCGTTCAGCACCGTTCGCCGGAATGGTTCGACAAACCCAATAATCTTTGGGCTTTTTGATGATTTTTCAGCAGATTGATGTAACCAGTTGGAGCATCATCCGTCAAATACCTGTTTGAAACCAACCAAATTAACCAACCTCATTTCAATTTTCTTATGAAAACTTTACGGATTATACCTGCGATGCTCGTCATTGCCACATTGATGCTGCTGGGAACCAACATCTTCGCCCAATATTCAACGGCAGATGAAGCCAAAGAATTCATCAACGACAGGCTTTCACACTCCCTGCTGCAAAAAATTGATGCAGATGGCATGGTGACCATGAATGCCCCCGGCAAGAAAATCAAATTCCGGTTGCAGGATGTCTCTTTCAATTATAACGGAGGGAACAATGATGACCGGGTAAGGGTTGTTTGTGATGAATGCATTGAAAATTACGAGCATGGAAGACTGACCGAGAAAACGAGTCGTCAGTCATTTATATGCGAATCGGAGCGGGAGGCAAACGAAGTGATCAATGCATTCAGATTTCTTAAAAAGTCATATCCGGGCAGCCAGAAAGGATTAAGTTCAGGTGACAAAAAACTGAAAGCCGCCGATTCATCACTGAATACCAAAACAGTGAGCGAAGCGATTGATTTTATTAATGATAACCTCTCCTATTCGATGATAACAGCCATTGATGATAAGGGCATCATGACTATCAATTCACCGGAAGAAATTTACCTTATAAATCTGCGCCTGGCAGAATTTGGTTTCAATGATGCCGGCGATGGCTCAAAACTGAGGATCTATGGCAATTTCGCCGTTGCTTCGAAAACAAGCGGCAACGCAAAGACATTTGTTTCCCGAAAGTCGTTTCAAACCCCGGGCCGGGTAAATGCTTATAAGGCCATTCCGGTGTTGTACTATCTAAAAAGCACCTATTCTGATCTTGATCCGGGTAAAATTGCCACGCTTAAAAATGTAACCGGAGCAAGAACAAACAGCTATAAAAATGTGACCGAAGCTATCGATTATATCAACGACCGGCTGCTTTATTCCATCATCCTTGGAATCGACCAAAAAGGAGATATCTCCGTCAATGCGCCCGAAGAGATTTACAAGTTCAACATTCATGAGGTGAAAGCCTCCAGCTCACTCAATCATAAGAGCAGATCGGAGTGGTTCCCATTTATAAATACAGAAAGCTCGTCAACAGGCGTTTTGGTCGAATGCAATAATTGCATTCAGCAGTATTCCGATCCCGATTCATTTGACAAGCTTGACGAGCAGGTTTTCCAATGCCGTAACATGACAGATGTAAAAGATATTCTTAAAGCATTGACCTACATCAAAGTTTCAATAAAGGCAAAGTAATTGGCCACGGTTCAAGCGTCATTCAAAAAGCCCCCCAAGTGAAATCCCAACAGGCTTGCTGCTAAAAACAGCAAGCCTGACTTCTGACATTCATTGCGGTACAACGTGAAATAGGAGGTACGAATGACGAATTACAAAGTTTGGGATTAGCCGGACGAATCGGGGTGATAAAACTCATCAAACAATAATTCAATGCTATAAAGTTTTTAGCATCTCTATCATTTTCGGCTGCGGCGAAATGTCACACTTGTCGAATCTGACAGAATTGTGCGTAAACACCCCTGATTCGCCATTCAAAGCCCGGGGAGTTACATCCCATATATCGGCATTGTAGGTAAGTGGTATTCCATATTTCCCTTTCCAAAGCACTAAAAGCTGTTGAACCGATTCGATCTGGGCATCGGTATAGGCATGAAAATATTTGAATCCTTTGTAGGGTATCGCTAATTCACAAACCTGTTCAATTGGAACAACACCATTCACATAATTGTAAAACTTTCCCTCCTTCAATGTCAATTGCCCCCAGTTACAAATCTCTATGCCAATGCTTATCCGGTCGAGTGATTTATACGGAATGCCAAATTTATAAAAGATTGACTCCTTCAGTCCAAGATGCCAGGCCCAGTATTTCGAAGAGAACCCCTGGACAATTTCACCATCTGCCCAGCTCTTATTCTTATCGGGCAAACCTCCGATAACGATGCAGGTTGCAATCCTTTCGGTATTGCTCTCCCATCCCTGATAAGTCTGCTTCGGATTTGGGTTCCCAGCGGTGTGATGCAGGTAGATTTGCAATTTCTGTTTTTCTTCTGCAACGTATTGCGTGGCAGGAAATGCATATTGAGTTATAGTTTTCATGTTGGGTTGTTTTTTAGGTTTTAATTGTTTTTGAATGTTTTATAAAACAGGTATATGCTGCTCTATCATTGATCTGCCTCTCAATTTTCAGATCCCCCGCAATTTATCCCTGACAAAGTAAAGAAAAATAATGCACTTGAAGAAATCAAAAAACCCTGCTGGCACAGGGTTTTTTACTGACGATTCACACATTTACCAACGAATCTGGCTTACTGCTGATAATGATGAGCAAAGATCACACATCCATGCCTTGTAGAAAAATAGAATAGGTGAACAGGCTGGTTTAGTCGATGAATACCAAACATATTCCGTTTCATCCCGCTGATTTGCTGGTTCATCGAATAATTTTCCGGTTTGGCGATTTGATGCTGCGTTCATGCGGAAAGTACGCTATTTTTATTACCGTTTCCTGTCACAAAAGTAGTCGTAACAATAAAAAACCAACGAACCATACGTGTCCGAACAATTTGAGTTTTAGCATTATTTGATTATTAAAATTATTG
>DYQT01000082.1 GCA_020719165.1 Draconibacterium orientale
TCGACCGGCTGTTCGCTTAACCTGATGATGGCTAAAATGCCCGACCGTACCTTCGATGTTGGCATTGCCGAGCAGCATGCTGTTACATTCAGTGCCGGCATGGCCGCCTCAGGGTTTGTTCCGTTTTGCAATATTTATTCAACTTTCATGCAACGGGGGTACGACCAGTTAATCCACGATGTGGCCCTGCAAAAGCTGAATGTTGTATTCTGCCTCGACAGGGGCGGTTTGGTAGGTGAAGATGGCGCAACCCACCATGGCGCTTACGACCTTGCATATTTGCGGTGCATACCCAACCTCATTTTGGCTTCTCCCATGAACGAAGAGGAGTTGCGCAACATGATGTTTACCGCGCAACAACCCGACATGGGGCCGTTTGCCATCAGGTACCCAAAAGGCAGGGGGGTAATGCCCACATGGAAAACACCCATGAAACCATTGGAGGTTGGCAAAGGCAGAATGGTTCGCAGCGGAACAGATGTAGCAATCATCACCCTTGGCCACGTAGGGAACTATGCTGTTGAGGCATGCGACATACTGGAAAATGCGGGGCATTCATTAGCACACTATGATCTTCGTTTTCTGAAACCCTTGGATGAAGGGATGCTCCACGAAATTTTCGGTAAATTCAGCAAGATCATCACCGTTGAAGATGGTGCCCTCATGGGCGGGATGGGGTCGGCCTTGCTCGAATTCATGGGAGATCATGGATACATGGCTAAAATACTGCGACTGGGCATCCCCGATAAGTTTATTGAACAAGGATCAGTGGCAGAACTGCACCGTGAATGCGGATTTGACACCGATGGAATTGTCAAAAATGCAAATCTGCTGTTCTAAGGTGTCTTGGCCTCTTCAGCGTTTTTAGACTCCTTCGCAGGTCGATCCGGCTCTTTTTTATTTTCCATGGTTTTTAAACCCACATAGGCGCCGGAGCTAATTCCCATCAATCCAAGTAAACTCTCATCAAGTTGAGGAATTTGCTGTAATTTGATTACACTGGTAATAAAAACTATACCCAGTATCACAGTCCACATGAACATTTGTGCACGATGAACACTGTACCCCAGCTCATCTTCCAGAACATCAGCAAGGAAACCATGGCTCGTGAGGGCTGACTTCTCGGTTTTAGCCCGAATATCCACCAGTTTTGCCCCGGCGGTTGTGAGTGCGCTTACCGATAAAAGGACCAGGGTTGATCCGGTTATGGGCGGGATCTCTTCGGTAACAATCCAAATGTAGATGAATGATGAGGCAATTACAATCGTCCAGAATGAAAGTTGCGTAAGGGCCAGACTGAATGGACTCGTGTTATTCCCAATCCGGATGAGGTTTGTCGTGGCGGCAAGGGTGATGAAAGTGCCCACGATGCAAACGAAGAGGAGGATGGTAAACAATATCGACGCCCGGCTGATGTAATTAAGAGAAATTTCCATCTTCTCAGGTTTCGTTTTCAGGATCATTCCGTTTTTATAACCCACACTGATAGAAACCTTTAGTGTTGACCACATGGTTTGGAACCTGGGATTGAATTTCATCAGGTCGAGAGAATGACGGTCGAGATGGAACATGAGTTTTTGCTCCTGAAGGTCGATGCTCGACACTTTAATGTCATTCATCGCATTGCCATTGATATAGAGGATTAAATCGCTCATCGTATCCTTGTTTTCACCGGCAATGGAATCGGTGAGCGCCAGCAACGCCTGAATGCTGTCAATTTTAATGTAAATGTTGTCACCATAAACAGCCTGGTTTTTTAACCGTCCGGATACCAGACTTCCAAATCCGATAACCTTTGGCAATACGAGTGGCTTGACAACGGGTTTGCAGGGTGTGTTCAGCGAATCGGCACTGGTTGTCGGGGTAGCGCTGAAACCTGAAAAGTGTGCAAGCAGAAGCACCGTAATCAGAAACCGGAAATAAAGTTTAACTTTCATAAGTTAAGCGGATTTTGAATTTTTATTTTTCAGAAAATGGCTCAGGATAAAGAGAATTCCAACCACTACAAAAGGGGCATTGATCAGCAGGATTACACTCAGGCTGATCCACACCGAATTGTTCATCTGGTAGTTCATCATGTAAATGAAGGGCATAAATCCCAGCCCGATCATGATAAATATCGCACCCCCGATGAACTCCCATTTCCAGGCAACAATCAGAAAAAAAATCAGCACAAAGGTTGGTACGAGATGCATGAAAAAGGCGCCCAATTGCTGCAATAGCGGCACTCCCGGGGCAAAGGAGTCGAGTGCAAACATGCTCACAAATGCAATAGCCAGAATGCAAATGATTCTGGGAAGCCAGTGAATAATCCGGATACTTGGTGTCATGGTTTGATGTGGTTGAATTCAATGATGCAAGATACAAAAAAACATAAAACAAACATTGTTCTGTATTTTTTTTAGGCGGAGTGAGGATTTTTGAGGCTGTTTTTATTAAATTGCCGGAGTTTTTAACGTATAAAAAGATGATTGAAAATCGGAAAACCGCCATCGTAACGGGTGCCTGTGGCGCTATCGGGCAAGCCATTGCTGAGGGTATCGCATCAAAAGGATTCAGGGTAGTTCTGGTTGGTCGTGATCAAACGAAACTTGAAAAAGTGCAGTCTGGCATTATACAACGGTCGGGCAATCCTGATGTCTCTTATAATGTCGTCGATCTTGGTTTGCAGAAGGAAATTTTGACATTCAGCAAGAGGTGGGAGGGCCCTTTGCATCTGCTTGTCAACAATGCTGCCACCGCTCCGCGAAAGCGGACTGAAACCGCTGAAGGGATTGAAACGCAATGGGCAACCAATGTGCTTGGGTATTTTTGGATGATAAAATATTTTCATCCGATGATGGCTGGCCAATCTGATGCCCGGATCGTGAATGTGGCGAGTTATTGGGCCGGAGGATTAAATCTGCGAGATCCTGAATTCAAATCAAGGCCTTACGACAATGACACAGCCTATCGGCAGGCCAAGCAGGCCAACCGGATGCTTTCGGTTGCCTTTTCTGAACGGATGAAACCGATGGAAGTCATGGTAAATGCATGTCATCCGGGTGATGTTAATTCAAAACTCAGCAATGCATTTGGCTTTGGCGGCTCTGAATCGCCGGAGGAGGGTGCCGCAACACCACTTGTTTTAGCTTTGTCTGGCGAAATCAATGGAGTTACCGGTAAATATTATGAGCACTTGAAGCCCGTAGTGTGCCAGTTTTCAAAAGATCACCAGACGGTTGAGCAGTTGTTTGATATTTGCAACGAGGGGTATTGAAATCCTTGTGAAAAACTGTTCCTGAAATTTCGCGGGGCTGTATTGATATTAGAGTCGTTTTTTTACCGTATCCCAGGTTTTGGTAATCAGAAAACTTTCGTCCATGTGCCCAACCATGGTTTTAAACTTCTTCATGGGCACTGAAAACGAAAGAGTCTCCTTTGGAACACACGGTCGGGCGGATGCATCAAACATGCCTAAAATCGCCTTGGGGTTCTCCTGCTCAGCCTGAAACCATGGCTGGTGTACTATTGACCCGCATCCGGAGCCAAAAGGCGCGATAACGGCATTTCCGTCGGGCTGATCAAAATTGGCCAGGGTAAACAGCCCGGAGAGCACATCAGGTTTGGCAAAAAAGATGACCGCCACGGGATCATCATCCGGGGTAAGCTGATCAAATCGCTTAAAAACAATGTAACGGCCTTTGGCAGGGATACAGCGCATGTTCGACATGAATTCCTTCACCATCTCCGGGGTTTGAATGTACCGTTCCCCTTCCAGCTCTCCCGGAATGCCAGTGGACAGGAAATGGTCGAAGTCTGGTCTCATTTCATCAGTAAAACCGAGGTAACGCTTTGCCCCGCCACAGCCAAGAGACTGAACATTCCATGCAAGCGGCCGGCCTTTGCGTACCAGTGCCAATTCGCAAACGATGCAACTGTGACCGTTTGGAAGATTGGCCCTTGTTAAATCACCCGGATCGTCAACATAAAAGAAGGTGATGGGTAACTCGCTGTCGGCAAAGTATTTTGCCCATTTTTCGAGAAATTGAAGTTTAAATAGCTGGTCCATTTTATAATAATTTGATGCTTTGATCCTTAAATCAAATTTAAAATCTCTTTTTCTTCTTTAGTCAATTGATATAGGTCATACACCATATTGTCTATTGTTGAATCAATTTGTGAAATTTCTGATTGCAAAGTTTCTGCTATACTTTTTTGATCGTTAAAATAATGCAACCATTCAGCCTGCTCTTGTAATGAAAGTTTTATTTTTTGTTTTACAAATTCTTTAATCAGAACATCAAATGATAGTATTGGCCAATCAGAAATTTTTTCGGAAATGTTTATCCCCGGCCATTTACTTTTTATTAACTGGATTAAATTGATTTTATGGTTAAAAAATTCTTTGCTTTTTGCCAGCATTGCATCTGCCAGGTTTACAAAGGGTTGCTGCTGCTCCAAATCAATAAAGGGAATGGGTAATGATTTAATAATACTTGGTTTTACCTCAGCAAAAATTTTTCCTTCCTGTGGGCATTTCTGCTTGTAAAAGAAATCCATTATCCTTGAATTTAAAATTACCAATAAATATTTAAGGTGATGCACAGAGGAGGTAATAATAAACACTGAGTTCTGAGGGTAATAACCAAGTTCATCATAGGTTGCTTTAATATCCGAACTTGTCCGTCTTAGCAGAATTTTTGGTTCTTTAATTTTCTGTTCGCTTGATTGATACATCAGCCATTTCCCGTATTTGATATAGGCATCATTGTTGAAATGTAAATGATATCTTGTCACATCTGTACCTGTAACCAAAGGAACCCAAAGTGAATCCGTTTTTACCGTGCTATGATATATCCTGTTTGTAACATCTTCTTTGGTCTGGGCTGGAACACCATGTCCTACCTGGTATGGTTTTATTCCGAAAATTATTTCATTATTTGCATCAAATGGCTCAGTGTTTTTTTCAATTCTCTGGATGATCTCCTGAGAATTCAAATCCAGGTCGAGAACAATCCTTGCTGCGGCATCTTTCAGCCAGATATTTTTATCAATGTTCCGGACAAATAGTTGATTGCCATGTTTATTCTTGATTGTCTCACATTCTGCCTGAGAATCTGTTGATTTATGCAAGATCAGGGTGGTACATTCAACAATGGCATCAGGGAAAACATGATCACCATGATCGACAATTTTTTTCACATGGTACTGAAGCAAAAACTCTCTGAATGCTTTGGCATTGTTTATTAAAAGCCAGGTATTGGGGATGATAAATCCAAGGTATCCATTTTTTTTCAGAAGGATCAGGGCCAAGAGCGTAAAAAACAAGTAGGTGTCTTTGATTTTTCCCGGGATAACCGGATACTTGTTTATTAGAAATTTCGATGAGGTATCGTCAAGTTGAGCTCCCCAGGGCGGATTCCCAATGATCACATCAAATCCGAATTTTATGAACCCCTTGCTTTCCGGGTTCTTATAGTTATAGCTTGGTTCTTCAAAACCGGAAATGTTTTCCGGGGTCTGATCAACATGAGGTCTTCTGTAGTTTGGGAAAACTGTTGGAAACTCAGTGAACCAGTCAAAGGCCTTTTCTGCTGAAATCAATGGGTCATCGATCAATGAGTTGCCGCATTTAATGTTTTCATCCAGCGCTGTCAGTTCTTTTCCTTTGCTGGCGGTTTTTAGCCACAGGGAGAGTTTAGTGATTTCTACCGACTCGGGATTGATGTCCACCCCAAACAAGTTATTGGTCAAAATATGCCGGTCAAGTTCAAAGACTTCTCTTTGACCCAAGCGCAAAAGACTCAACTCATCGTTAACCTTGCGTCCTTCTTCAAATAAAAAATCAAAGGCCTGGTTAAGAAACGCACCTGAACCACATGCTGGATCAAGCACCTTGATATGTCGTAGCTTCTCCCTGTACGATTCCCAAAAAACCAAGTGTTTTTCTATATTTTGATTATAGGTGATCGCATCAAACATTTTTCCGGTTTCTTTACTTTTTCGGCGAACCTGTTGAACCGATGCGAAATCCAATTTTGTTAATTCGGGAAGCAGGAAAAAACCAAGTTCTATTTTCCGATCATCAAGCCAGCCACCAATAGACTCTTTTACGATGTTACGGGTAATATATTCTGGAGTATAAAAAATGCCGTCTTTTTTCCGTTTGCCATTTTTACGGATAACCTGTTTTTCATCATCAGTTAAAGTTTCCTTGTTTTCGATCCGTGTCTTAAGTTCTTCAATGTCTGAAATCGATTGTTCGAAAATATGACCTAAAATGTTTACATTCAAGTCACTGCTAAAATCATTTTCAGAAAGAATGATGAGTTTTAATAGCATGGAGTCCCTGATAATAAAACTATCAAGTTCCTCATCCCTTTTAAACAGACCACCGTTGAATTTGTTGATATCCATTGGTGGATTTCCAATATCGATGCTATAAAAAAGCCCTTTTAGCTGGCGCCATAATTTATCCGGTTCAAAATCAAACGCATTTCTGAGTATTTCTTTGAGCTTTTTTAAGGTGTAAGCAGGCAAAAGTGATGAATTTTCACAAAAGCAAATAAAAATAAACCGATCAAGCAATTTTTGAGCTTTTGACAAGATCATCAACTCGTCTTTGCCTGGATTATTAAGCTTGATATGCTCAAACAATTCCAATCGGATGACTTTGTATCCCGCGTAAAACTCCTTCGTGATTTTTTGTTCGTGTTCTTGCCTTTCACGGACCAGAACATCAATTTCTGATTCCGAATTTTGAGCGATCAGGCGATCCTTTGCCAATAGAAAGATGAAACGCTTTAAATTATCAGGAAGCAATAGCTGATTTAATATGAAATTCTCAAATCTGCTTTGATCCGATGCATGATAAAGCCTGATCTCCTTGAAATTTGAGACAATGACCCATTTGCAGCGTCCTCCAACTTTTGATGCATATGAAAATGCTTGTTCAACTGGTGTACGCCGGTCGTTTATGCGGTTTTGTGGTTTGTCAAGATCAGTGAGAGCGTCTTTCAATTCAATGACGGCCCGAACATCAGAGGTGATTTTTTTTTCTTCAATGGAAAAGAAACCCAAAGCGCCATCGGCTTTGGTGCCATCCGTAATTGCCTTATATTCTTTTTCGAGGTTCCAGGCTGATGAGTCATTATAATCATAGCCTAAAATATCGCCAAAGAATTTATTCATAAAGTCCGCCTGAATGGATTCTTCTTTGGTTCGTTCAATCTTTCCGCTTTCCAGGGCTTTGATGTAACGGTTAATGATCTCTGTAATAACACTAATTTTACCATCGTCATCCAAACGAAAGTTGTTTAGTTTCTGCAGATAATTTCTGCCCCCGAAGATATTCTGCTGCACCATTTTATTTCTGAATTAATGACTTGATATTGCCGGCATCTGGCCATCGTATTTTTTATTGGTCAGCAACTTCAGCATGAAATCTGCCACATCGGCCCTTGGAATGGATCGGGAGGTAGGTATACCGGGATTAATTTTATAGGTGTTGGTTTTAGGTGCATCTGTAAGTCCGGTCGGGCGAATGATCACCCAATCGGCGTTGCTCTCCTGAATCACCCTGGCCTGCCGTTTTTTGTCTTCAAATACATGCCTGAGGAAAAGCGGCATGAAGATTTTTCCAAACCAGAACCCAGAGTCGTTGCCCAGAATCCCGGCGGAAGACATGCAGATAAAACGCTTTACACCAGTTGATTCCATGGCTTCGAGAATGTTTTTTGTGCCGTCGGAAAGGATGGTGTTTGGCCTGTTTTTATCAACACCCAGCGCACAAAGTATGGCATCCTGGCCGGCAACGGCGAGTTTAATCTTGTCCATTTCCTGAATATCGCCCTGGACAATCCGCAGATTTTTATGCTGAATGGTGACTTTGGACGGCTCACGCGCAAATGCAGTAACCGTGTGGCCCTGGTTAAGCGCCTGGTAAACAATCAGAATTCCGGTTTTGCCACTGGCGCCGAATACCGCTAATTTCATTTTGAAGTTTTTCTCAAAATTACAAATAAAAACCACCAGTCAGTATGTTCGCCTGACTTCCCGGTGTGATGCTCCTCTGCCCGAAAACCTTCATGCCAATGTTAGCAGGTTGTTCGGGATTATAATAAAAAAATGTTTGGATAATGTTTTGGAGATGATAATAAGTGTAACTTTGGATATGATTAATGGGAGTGTTCCTGCTAATCTGTAATCAGGAACATTTGTTCTGGCAAACGTTATCAAACATTCACTTACTAACTTAACTAACTAATTATGGCTCAATTTGAAGGAACAAGCGACGAATTTGTAAAATTCATTGGTGGTTACACAAGGAATAAGGTTCAGATGTTAACCAGAACATACAGAAGAAATAAGGGAAAATGTGAAAAATGTGGAAAAAGAACAAAGAAACTGGATGCTGCACACATTCATGGGAAAGAAAGGCCAGTAATTACAAGTAATATTTTAAATAATTTCATTCAGGAGAGTATTATAAATATTGACCTTCAGAATTTTGAAGATCAATTTTGTCAAGCACATTATCCATTAAAGGATTCTATAATAATTTTATGCAAAGAATGTCATCGGAACTATGACAGGCCTGAAATGAGATCCATATCTATCATTGATGATCATGTAGATGATTTTGATATTGAGAAAATTGAGCAACAAGAAATTGAAATCGTTTCTGACCTGATTGTTAATGCCAAAATGAATAAAAGCAAAGCCCTGGAATTAATTACAAATAAAGTTGATTTTGTGTTAGATACGAAAAGTGTAGTCTATTCAAACGTGAATAGTGCCATCGATGTTTGGTGGCTGGAACCTGCAAATGATAAATTTAAAAATGGATTTCATATTATTTTGAATAATTCAAATGAACAGAAATTATTCTTGTTCAAAATTCCTGGAAATGCTATTGGTAGTCCTGAAAATGTTTTTGAACAAAGAAGCGATAGGGTAGCATCAAAGATTATTATTAAGGTTTCGGATGTTGATTATAAAGATAAAAAAGGGTTTAAATTTTCTCCGTATTTAATTAAAACCATTGAATATTAGATAGATTATTGTGATTCAATTAAGAATAGGACTGCAGCATGAAAAAGCAATCATCAAGTAAAGTTCCAATCAAAAATGATAATGTTGAAAAATCGGATTTGCAGATGGATCAATGGGTGAAACGGATAAGAGAGGTTGACGACTTGGTTCAAATAAAAAAAGTCGAGCCCAAAAAGTCAAAGATTGATTTGGACAAATGGCTGAAAAGTATTGGTAAAGCTGCATTTGTAGAGATTCTTTACCCCTCTTTGACGGATGATATAAACGTATCGTACAAAGAAATTTCGGAAAAATATCCAAAATATGAGAATTACAAAACGCAGCAGGCCCGACTTTCAACCGCAAGATCTATTTTTCGTAATAGGTTAGAAATGAAAGCACTTCAAATTATTGCCGAAAGTTCACGGCTGTCCCCCAATACAATCCTTATTTCCATGTTCTGACCTTCTTTTTCAGCTCCTGATGAGAGATAATGCGGCCGTTATCGCTATCTTGTTTTGCCTGCCCGATCATTTCATGGAATTCATTCAACGACATGGGACCTGATTCCCTTTCTCGGGTTTCAATTCGAAAATATTTTATCTTTATCGAAAAATTTCCAGTGTCGAAGCAGCCCCTCTTCCGAAAGAAATCCATCACTCATATATTGAAGGATGCAAATAACCGGGAAGTCGGACAGTCGGAGCTGAAGAAAAGTTTGACCGTTTTTGACCTCACTGCGCTTGGAATTGCTGCGGTGATAGGGGCGGGGATATTCAGCACCATCGGAACCGCGGCTGCCAGCGGTGGTCCGGCTGTATCGCTGCTGTTTCTTTTTACCGCGATGGCGTGTGCGTTTTCAGCGCTTTGTTACGCCCAGTTCGCCTCGCTCATACCGATCAGCGGAAGCGCCTATACCTATGCCTATGCCAGCTTCGGGGAGCTCATTGCCTGGATCATCGGCTGGGACCTTATCATGGAATATGCCATCGGCAACATTGCCGTGGCGATTTCCTGGTCAGATTATTTCACCGGGTTTCTTGGCGGACTTGGTTTGCATGTACCGGCATACCTGGGCATCGATTATCTTTCGGCAGCGCGTGGCTACCACCAGGTTACCATTGAAATGATGCGTGGTATTCCGCTTGAAGGCATGTCGGATATGCTGAAGGAGGCTTACATCGCATGGCAATCGGCTCCCGTGATCGGTGGAATTCGGCTTATTGCCGACATTCCTGCATTCTCCATTGTGGTTTTTATCACTGTTCTTGTTTACGTTGGCATTTACGAAACCAAGGTAGCCAGCAATACCATGGTTTTGCTGAAGGTTGGCATTCTGTTTCTCATTATTGCGGTTGGATCATTCTACGTGGATCCGAAAAACTGGCATCCCTTTGCCCCCAATGGTGTTGCAGGGGTTCTCAAAGGGGTATCGGGAGTTTTTTTCGCCTATATCGGCTTTGATGCGATCTCCACCACTGCAGAAGAGTGCCGGAATCCCCGGAGGGACCTGCCAAGAGCAATCATCTTTGCCCTGATCATCACCACCGTTCTCTACATCCTCATCAGTTTGGTGCTTACCGGGATGGTTCACTATACCGATCTCGGCGTGGGCGACCCGCTGGCTTATGCATTTCAAAAGCTTCATCTGACGAGGCTCTCGGGTGTTATTGCCATCAGCGCGGTGATTGCCATGGCCAGTGTGCTGCTGGTTTTTCAGGTTGGCCAGCCCCGCATATGGATGAGCATGAGCCGCGATGGGCTGCTGCCTCCGTCGTTTTCAAAAATCCACCCACGATTCAAAACTCCCTGGTTTTCGACGATTATTACCGGCATCTTAGTCGCCATCCCTTCCCTATTCATGAACCTTACCGAAGTTACCGATCTGACCAGCATCGGAACCCTGTTTGCATTTATCCTTGTCTCGGGCGGGGTGCTGGTACTTCAAAGTGGCTGGAAGAAAAATGACATACCCAACAATGAAAAAGGTTTTCAGGTGCCATACTTCAACAGCCGTTATTATTTGCCTGTCATCTGGATTGGAATTTTCATTCTGCTGGTTTATTGGAACCATGAGGAGGTCAACAACGTTTTCACGAATATTCTGAATGGAAATAACATTCAGTCCGACAATTTCAATGTCACGCAGCACGCGACGCCTCTCATGGCTTTTTTACGTCAGACATATCACTTGCTCCTTACCCAATTTCCCATCCTGCTATTCGTGGTTGCGGCCGTTGTGCTCACCTGGTTTGGGATTCGCAGGCAGCTTTCATTGATTCCTGTGCTGGGATTGCTGACAAATTTCTACCTGATGGCGCAACTCGGGGTCACCAACTGGTTGCGATTTCTGGTTTGGCTTGCCATCGGGCTGATCATCTATTTTAGCTATGGAAGAAGACACAGCAAGCTGGGAAAACATCCGTAAATCCCAAATCGTAAATCGTAAATCGTAAATCGTAAATCGTATATATTAAATTGGTCTCAATCCCTTAAATGTCAACCACAGAAATCATCGTCATCATTCTCGCCGGCATCATCGTCGGGTTCATCAACACCCTCTCGGGAGGCGGGTCGGTAATCAGCCTTTCACTGTTGCTTATTCTCGGATTACCTGCCAACATTGCCAATGGCACCAACCGGATCAGTATTTTTTTTCAAACCCTTTCTTCTGTCAGCAGTTTTACCCGGCAGAAGATGTTTACTGATTTGCGCCCGGTATGGCTGGCTGTACCTGCTACCGTCGGGGCGGTTTTAGGCGCCTATCTCGCGGTGGATGTGAATACACGGGTCATCGAAATTGCCATGGCCGCAGCCATGGTTATTATGTTGTTCTTTCTCTTCTATAAACCTGACAAGTGGCTGAAGGAGAATCCGATGCTCTTGTCAGGCCCCTTGAGATGGTGGCAATTGACGATTTTTTTCGCGGTTGGTTTTTATGGTGGCTTTATTCAGGTAGGGGTGGGCTATTTTCTTTTGATGGCACTGGTTTTGGGAGTTGGATACGACCTGGTGAAGGCCAATGCAGTGAAAAACCTGATCGTCTTTTTTTATGCGATTTTTGCTCTGCTGGTTTTTATAATCGATGGGAAGGTAAACTACCTTTACGGGATAATACTCTCTGTCGGCAGCATCATTGGCGCCCTGATCGCTTCTCACCTGGCCGTGAAAAGAGGGGCTGGTTTTATCAGGGCTGTTATACTATTATCCGTC
Organism: Draconibacterium orientale; assembly: GCA_020719165.1. Classification (GTDB taxonomy): domain Bacteria; phylum Bacteroidota; class Bacteroidia; order Bacteroidales; family FEN-979; genus CAIVAT01. The sequence goes on from DYQT01000082.1 coordinate 12,229, forward strand.
GTACTTACTATTTTGCAAATCACGGGCTTAATTAATTTCACAGCATTGTTAAAGAGGATAATATGACCCCGCCCCGACCAAAAATTAACACATAATAACTCATTTATGAACAGTAAACCAACCAATTGCCGCTCACTTTTCAGGAGTCATCTTCCCTTTTTTCTGTGTCTGATCCTGCTCTCTTTGACTCAGATTTCACTTTTTTCACAGGTTGAAGCGGTATCGGTATCGACTTCAGAAGCCAATTCGGGTAAATGGGCGCTGGTGATCCATGGTGGTGCAGGAGGGCCGGAAAAAGGAGCCATGGCTGACTCAACTGAAAAGGAATACATCCTAAAATTGGAGGAGGCGCTTAAACTTGGATCAGCAATTCTGGCCGGCGGAGGGAGCAGCATGGATGCCGTAGAAGCTGTTGTCATCTTTTTGGAGGATTGTCCCTTGTTCAACGCCGGAAAAGGAGCCGTACTTAATGAAAATGGTAAGGCTGAGTTGGATGCGGCCATCATGGATGGCAGAACCGGGATGGCTGGCACGGTGGCAGGATTAACCATTGTCAAAAATCCGATCGTTGCCGCCAGGTTGGTGATGGAGAAAACCAGCCATGTGATGCTGAGTGGCAAGGGGGCAGATGATTTCGCAAAAAAATCGGGGCTTAAAGTGGTTGACCCAACCTATTTCATCACCACTGCAAGATTGGAGTCATGGAAAAAATGGAAGGCATCGGTGGCTCCCGGAAAAAAGATGGCGCCGCCTGACAAGGATAAGCATGGCACAGTGGGCGCTGTTGCGCTCGATCAGAAAGGAAACCTTGCAGCGGCCACCTCAACCGGAGGAATGATGGGGAAAATGACCGGCCGCATTGGTGATTCTCCCATCATCGGCGCCGGTACCTACGCCAATAACAACACGTGTGCTGCCTCTGCC
>DYQT01000324.1 GCA_020719165.1 Draconibacterium orientale
TGTTGACACATTGATCAGAAATTATTGTTCCCTTTCTCATTTATTGCAGTTGGCTTTAGCCAACTGTTCAGGTTTGATTCGCCTTATTATCCCTTTAACAGTCAGCTAAAGCTGACTGCAATAAATAGTCCTTCATTCGAATGTCAACCCTTGATTCACATTAATAGTATGATTGAGCGAAATTAAGCATTTCGCTCAATCACCTTCGAAGTTGATCCGTATTTTTTTTCCTGATCAAAAAACCAAAACTATGACAATCATTTATCCTTTCTGAAGCAGATGAAGTGAAGCAGAGAAATCGGGGGGTGAAACAGAGAAAATCCAGGGTGAATTTCACATCCTGGGGATTTAGAGTCTGTTTAAATCTCTGAATTCAGCTATATCTTGAAGTAACCTGTGCCATAGGCACAAAATTTTAAACAGTCTCATGCTATGCGTAAAATTTAATTTGATTGAGCACTATTATACCTGTGATGGATTTGTTCACCAATTAACCGCGACGGAAAAAACACTTGTGTTGCTTGTGATATAGCGTTATACAAGCTTCGGGATGAAAAGACACTCTTTGCAAAGCTTTCAGATCCAACGCTATCTGTTGCATTTCTCATTAGCCCTGAAAGGGCGGAATCTGTCAACACCGGGTGAAGCCCGGTGCACAAGGTAACAGTCAGGCTGTCAAGCCCTGAAAGGGCGTAATACCTGATAACAAACGAATCATTCATTCTTTTCGATCTTTGACATATTAAGAAATTTTTACAAGTGATTGGCTCATAGCATATTGATTACGCCCTTTCAGGGCTGGCGGTACCGGGACCTGCCGGATCCGTGGGCTACACCCACGGTTAATATATGACGCGCTTTCAGGGCTGGTTTTGTTATAACTGGCTTTTTGTCATTTTTCAATTACTGGTATAATAGTGCTTAATCAAAAAAATAAACTTGGAAAGTAGTATCAACCAAATTATATTTACATCGTGGGATATACCTTCGATTTACATCTGGTTTAATGTTTACACCTTATTCCGGGCGTGTCATAATCTTTCAACATTTTATAACAACCTTTCTGATGAACATTCAGGACAAAGCCAGAGAAGAACTAATCGTTGAGATACAACAAACTTCGTTTAGTGATATTTTCAATCTTGCCGATTTACAGCATTTACAAGATTTATTTGCCGATGCACACGGTGTGGCTTCAATCATTACCGATACTGAGGGGAACCCGATTACGCAACCCAGCAACTTTACCCGATTGTGCAAGAACATTATCCGAAAAACGGAAAAGGGACTCGCAAACTGCTTCCAATCCGACATGGTTATTGGTCGTCACAATACATCAGGAGCGATTGTTCAAAGGTGCCTCAGTTGCGGCTTATGGGATGCCGGTGCCTCTATTAATGTTGGTGGCTTGCATATTGCCAACTGGCTGATCGGCCAGGTACGAAGCAAGCAGCTTGACGAACAACAAATGATGTTGTATGCCGATGAGATTGGCGCAAATAAAGCAGATTTTAAAGCGGCTTTAAATGAAGTGCCTGTTATGCCGGAAGATCTATTTAAGAAAATTGCAGATTTACTGTTTGTTTTTGCCAATGAGCTTTCCGAAAAAGCGTATAGCAATATGCAGCTTAGCAGGCAAATTGCAAAAAAAGAAAAAGCGCTCGTCCAATTGCAGGAGCATGAAGAAAATCTTTCTACTACCCTCCATTCCATTGGTGACGGTGTTATTGCTACCGACAAAAATGGTTTGGTTATCCAAATGAATCCGGTTGCTGAAGCGCTGTGCGGTTGGAAATTGACTGAAGCAACAGGCAGGCCGCTGGCCGATGTTTTCAGAATTATCAATTCCGAAACACGCATGGCAGTCGATGATCCGGTCATAAGTGTTTTTGAAAAAGGCGAAATAGTGGGGCTTGCAAATCATACGGTTTTGATTTCGAAAAATGGAACTGAATATCAGATAGCCGACAGCGCAGCACCCATCAAAAATAAAGAGGGTGTGATTACAGGAGTTGTTCTGGTTTTTTCGGATGTCACGGAAAAGTATGTCGCCCAAAGGCAGATAAAGGAGAGCGAAGAGCGATACCGGAGTTTGTTGAATAATCTTGAAGCAGGTATTGTGGTTCATGCGCCTGATACTTCTATCGTGATGAATAATGCCAGGGCGTCAGAATTGCTGGGATTAAGCGACGATCAAATGAAAAGCAAGGCTGCCATCGACACGACATGGAAATTCATACATGAAGATAACACACTGCTAACCGTTGATGAACATCCCGTTAACAGGATTTTTACTGGCAGGCAGTCGATAAAAAACCAGGTATTGGGAATACACCGACCCGTTAAAAATGATGTAATTTGGGTAACGGTGAATGGTTTTCCGGTGCTGGATGCTCAAGGCGAAATTTCGGAGGTGGTCATTAGCTTTATTGATGTTACAAATCGTAAGAAAGCCGAGGAGGCACTTGTACGGAGTGAAAAAGAATTAAAAAAGGCGCAGCAAATAACCCATATCGGCAGTTGGTACTTGGACGTGGCAACCAATGAGGTTGTATGGTCGGAAGAACTATACAAAATGTATGGTTTTAATCCGGCTCTTCCGCCACCACCCTATACCGAACATCAAAAGTTATTTACCGCCGAAAGTTGGGAGATGTTGTCTTCATCCATAGCCAGAACTAGAGAAACCGGAATTCCTTACGAACTTGAGCTGAAGACGGTAAGGGAAGATGGCAGCAATGGATGGATGTGGGTGCGGGCAGAAACTGTGATGGATAAAGAAGGTCA
>DYQT01000325.1 GCA_020719165.1 Draconibacterium orientale
ACAACCCTGAAACCAATGAGCTGGACGCCGACGGATATTGTCACGAAAAAATGAACATTTGATCAAACCGAAAAGAAAAGAAAAGAAAAGGGGAATGAAAATGAAAAAGTCTGAAGTCATTAGAGCGCTTGAATTCTTGAACAACAAGACCGTCGACAAATTAAAAAGGCTGTTTTGGGTAACAGGCGCCAATATCACTGGCCTCAAAGAATCCATTCAGGTCCCTGGAACGCCGTCAAATGTTACCGCCGCCGGATTCGATATTGTCGAGGCCCTAAGAATAATAAAACTCCTGGACGGAGAGGAAATAGAATTCACCATGGATTCCGTGACCGACGGTACTGAAAATTTGTCTTTGTTTCCAAAACAGGAAGGGCCAATTCCGGAATTTCCTTGTGATTACGAATATTGTTACGACGGAAAAACATTCCTGAACGCCATCAGGAAAACAAAATTCGCAGTTGGAAATGGACCCCGGTTCAATCTGAATAATTTCTACATTGAAAACAATTTATTCATTGCAACAGACGGCCATCGCCTGGCGTGGTCGGACGTTTCCGCCGCTGACAACAATCCGTGTACTTCGTTAATGCCGCGATCCGTGGCGTCTGCGGTGGAAAAATTCAAACCCGAAATGGTTTTCATTTCCGTCAGGGAAAACAGCAACTATTTTTGCCTGGTAACGGAGGCGGCGGACGGCCAGACCATAACAGTCGAAATCATGGGTGAAAACGGCGATTATCCCGATTATCAAAGAGTCATGCCGGACTATGGCCCGGATAACTGGTTCGCCGTTGACCGGAAAGATCTTCAGGCCAGATTGGCGCCGGTTGCCAGGATCCTGCAGCCGGATCAGACGAAAGGAACTTGCGTCGTAAATGGATCATTAAAAATAACGGCCAATCTTATCGGGAAAACAATAGAATTCCCGATTACCGACAAAGCCGGAGAATACGCCGGCCCCACAAATGAAGGTGTTTTTCTCTTAAACCTCAAATACCTGTTACAGGCTGTAGAGCAAACCAAAAAGGAAACGCTCTATGTAAGTATGCCGTTCAAAGAAGACGGAGAAGCTTCCGGCAAGCCGATGGTTCTTCGTTTCGACAATCCCTCCGCCCAATGGCGTGAGCTAAATGAAGGTTCATTGATCATGCCTTTACGGATGTAATCAAATTTGTTGGGACTTCATATTCGAGCCTGGAAGTGTTTGTTTCCGGGCTCAGAAAAAGTTTTCAACTTATAGGGAAAGGACAGAGGGAAAATCATGGACGCCATAATCAGTAAAATGCAAAAAATCATAGAAAAAACGATAGCCGAAGTTGACAACTCCTATTGCGCTCATTGCCTTCAACATGACCTTGGCGTTGATATAGAAAACCTGAAAGAAAACAGACCTTCCCATTTTATTTGGGGCGTCAGGGACTGCGGGACTGAAACCGTTTTCAATCGGGACGATATTTTCACTTTTCAATATTGGACCCGGGAAAATCATTACCGGCAAATATTTTCGATCAAGGACGGCAAGTTCAGAAAAATAAAGATCGATAACCTGGACGCAGCGCTGAGGAATTTCAAGGGGAGGGTCACAACTAATGATTAAGAAAACGATAATGAGTTTGATAATAACAGGACTTCTGATTACCGTCGCCGTCGCCTCCGATGCGCTCTATGTAAAAGAGCCCGGCTGTTTTGTGACCGACAATGTTTCCAACATGGAATACATTTTCATGCTGAAAGACCAGAAGGATCTCGTGGCCTTTGGCCGGGTAATGGGTATTGGCGTCGCCTCCGGAGAAATTGTCCTGTTACCTGTAGGGAAAAAAGTGTTTTTTATCAGGACTATCAACGAATATCTTTGCGCTGTCAGGCCCGAAGGCAGTCCTCAAATCTTTTGTGGAATAAGTTGCCATTTTACACGGGGGGAAACATGCAAATAAAAGTCTTTTCGAAAAACAAAAAATTCCTGTCCCTTGTGGAAACCGCAAAGGGAAAATTCATCGAGCAGGTTCACGGTTATTTCATCCAGGCCCAGGAAATTAAAAGGGACCTCTTCATTCATTACGATTACAGGAAAAACGTCTGGGCCGTCCATGATTACCAGACGGCTCACAGGATTGCATCGGCGAAGGAATACCAGGACACCCTGGAAGCGCTTGAAAAAACAATCGAAACATTTGACTGGAACAGCCTGGGAAAATTCCCGGCCATAAATCCGGAATAGGTGATTAAAATGGATATCCCCATAACGATAGACATAAAACAAACTAACCTGGACAGGTTTCTGAATGATATTGCAAATTTTACCAGGGACCCAAACCGGAAGGGAAAACAGTTTTGGGCTGTAAAGAATTTCATTGAATCATTCCCAAAGCGGATTAGCCCGGAAACCGATGAACAGGGAATAGTAACCATAAACATCACTCAGAATAACGAGTGCCCGGAGGAACGATGAACAATACCATTGGCTACATTCGGGTTTCCGGCAAGAAACAGCGTGACGACGGCCTATCCCTGGGCGTTCAGGAAAAGCGTATTGAGGACTATTGCAGGATGTTCGGTCTGAATCTACTGGAAACGCTTTGCGACTCAGTTTCGGGTAAGAACATAAAGAAGCGCCCGGCCCTCAGAAAGATCCTGGAAATGGTTTCCTGCGGCCAGGTCTCGGACCTTGTCATTGTCAAACTTGATAGGCTGGCCAGGAACGTTCGGCAAACTTACGAAATCGCCGAATTGCTAAAAATCCACAACTGTAACCTTCACGCCGTAACCGACAAGATC
>DYQT01000083.1 GCA_020719165.1 Draconibacterium orientale
AAAATTAGTGATTTAGGTCACTAATCGAGTCCAGTCAATTAAGGGGCCGACTTAAATATACAATAAAAAACGGATAATTACTTCACCGTTATCCTTATTCCTTCCGAATGGGCTGAAAATTCGGGGGCATACATGCACTGGATGGTTGTAATACCGTTAGAATAGTCGCCTTTTGAATTTATCTTCAACGGATATTCGAACACATAGGTGCCTTTGGGAAGATAATCGAAGAAAAAGTTGGTCGCCAGGTCGGTTGTGCTTTGGTAGTATCCGAGACCATCCTGATAGCGGTAACCTGACAGGCCAGATCCCACTCCTGCTCCCTGTTTTGGAGAGGGAGTCAGGGCGAGGGGTTCCAACCCGCTTGCACGCATATCTTTCATGTGAACAAACTCCAGGTCGCGGTCGACGGTGAGGATGATGCGGACGATCAACTTATCACCGGGGTTCATTGATTGCGTGAGCGGGGTCAGGATGGGCCCTGTAGGAGTGTTCGTTTCGAGAAACAACTTCTTTACCAGATGCATCGGGGTGGAAGCCGGGGTGATTTTGTCGAGGTTTTCGAAATATTGCCAATAAACGGCACCCCAGGCAACGCCATCGCCCGATTTTGAAACGGTGATTTTTCCCATTTCCGGCCTTATCTCATTTCCTGCCCAGGAAAGCTGGAAATATCCTGTTCCGGCCTCTTTGTTTACATCGGCGAGTTTTTCGGAGTTGATTTTTTCGTTGCCAATTGAAATTTTGACTCCGGGATCTTGCGAAAGCAGGTCGGTTCCGCGCAGCAACAAAGCGTAGCAAGCTTCGAGCGTCGCACGCAGCGAACGCCAGTCCTGGGTTTGCTTTTGCTTGAGCAACCATATTTTCAGCTCCTCTACCGTGTTCATGTCATGCGCGATCTCGTCATACGCTTCAATCATCAATGCCTGGGTTTCGATGGGAGCCTGGAACCAGAAATAGCCGCGTTCCCCCGCCCAATACATGCCCATTTCTGCCGAGTGAAGTGCCTTTTCTGAAAGTGATTTCAGGATCAGCGCCGGAATCTCTTTGTTGCCCTGCCGGTTCAAAGCCACGGCAATCATTCCCTGTAAATAGATATCGTTTTTCAGCCAGTGTTTTTCAGCCTGTTTTTTATAAAAGCCGAAGGCCTCGTTCACCGTTGAGCCGGAGGGTATGAAGGGAGATTCGGTATCGGTCATGAAAAAGGAGCGGGCATATAAATACTGAATCTGGGAGTTGCCGGGGGCAATGTTTTCCATGTTTGCCGGTTGATATTTTTTCAGCTGTTCATAATCCCTTTTTAACTCGTCGTCGAGGTAGCCGATGGCTCTCACCACCATTTCACGGGTAGCCGGATCACTGAGAATATTTGTGACACCCAGGTGATGCAGTTTACCGAGCCCGGTAACAATATTTTGTGTGATGTATCGGTTTTCGGGCATACCGGCAAACCAGCTCCACCCGCCACCCGGCGATTGCAGTTTCTGCAGTTTTCCAAGGTTTTCGCGCAGGTTGGTGTTGATGTTATCGAGGTCGAAAAAGAGTCCCAGTTTTTGTTTACGCGCGGTTTCGCTCAAAGCCTCCATCACCCAGGGTGTTTCCTGCAGCAGGGCCGATTTCAACTCCTGATTTTTTGCCAGGTTCGATTGCAGGGCGCCAGGGGTAAGGTTTTTCCATGATTCAAACACTGCTTTGATTTTCGGGTTCGAATTGGCGATGAAGGCTGCCAGGCTGTTTGTAAAAAAGGCGGCAAAAATGGCATCGGCATTTTCATATTGCCTGTCGTTCAGCGAGGGAATGGCCTGGATGGCATACCATGCAGGGTTCGAGGCAAATTCGAGGGTGAGTTTGTGGTTTTTCAGGGTTGCATCTCTGCCAGCCGGAGAAGCCGATTTCAACAGTTTGTCAAATAAAAATTCAAAAGTTCCTTTGCCACGAACGGGAAGTGGCAACGACTCGGTAACCAACATGCGGTTGGTGAGCACCGGAATGGCTTTCTCTTCACCATCGCTGAAATTACCTGAAACAGCTGTAATCCGGTACTGAAGAACCGTAGGAGCGGCGTTGACCGGGATGAAGAGTTTCCAGGAAGCAACCGTGCTTTGCCCTTTTAGTGCGGTGAAATGCTGAATCCGTTTTCCGTTTTCGGGCAAGGTGTCGATCAAACGGTTAAATGAGTTCATGTAGATGGCATCGGTCAATGAAAGGGTAACCTCCCCGGAAAGGTCGCGGTCGGATAGGTTGGAAATTTTACAACTGAAAACCACCGTATCACCCTGTCGTACAAATCGGGGGGCATTTGGAAACACCATCAGCTCTTTTCGGGTTACCAGCTCTTTTTCAATTAACCCGTAATCAAGTTTTTTTGTGTGGGCCAGGCCGAGAAATTTCCATTTGGTGAGCGATTCCGGGGCTGTAAATTGCAAGATCAGGCTTCCGGTTGAGTCGGTTTTAAGTGCTGGGTAGAAAAAAGCTGTTTCACGAAAGTCACGGCGGACCTGAATGCCGGCTTCGGGCACTGTTTTTGGGGGCCGGGGCTTGTTTCCGGAATCACCGGCTTCGAAAGCCTCTTCATTCTTAACTGTTTCAGACGTCGGCACCATTCCTGAAGCCGGGACTGCAGCGGTTTCAACACCATCGAGCATCATCGGGGCGGTGAAATTAAGACTTCTTGCGCGGGAGTGTTTTGAGTACATAATTGACCCATCGAAGTAGTTTACACCAAACCAGTTTAATTTTATTCCCGGATGGAAAATGAAATTAGTATTTTCCGGGTTCCATGAATACCATTGTCCGGAGGATGTTCTGAAGGCATTGTCTGTGTCCCATGGATTTGTGCCGGCAATGCGCTGATAGAGATTGAATTGCCATTCATTTGAACGGAACTGGTCGAGCGAGGCATCGTACATGGCTGCCAGAAATTCAGCATCGGCAGGTTTTCCGCCGGGGCCGGTGATCCTGATTTTCCAGCTCTCCTTCGACCCGGGATCGAGTTTACTGCGAAAGGTTTCGAACGTAATCCCCAACTTTTTACTAACATGGGGCACGGTAACCACCCGGGTGTTTTGAAATGCACGATTATGCTTAACACAGAGAAAGTTGACGGAGAAATTCCCCCTGTATTGCTCTTTGATCGGTATTTCAAGTAGCATTGCCCGGTCGTTGATTTTAATTATTTCACGTGAAACAAGGCTGTCATCCAGCCTGATTTCATAAATCATGCTCACATTGTCCTCCTTTGAACCAATGAGAAACCGGGCTGCTTCACCCGGTTCACCGGATATTTTCAGCGGAACAAACCAACTGATGGTATTGAGGGGAACCTCTTTTGAAGCAGGGGAGAAGGTGGTGAAGTACTTTTTAAGTTCAACAACTTCTCCAAATGGATCGATGGCTTTGAGAACCATTAAATACGATCCGGTAAGCTTAATCCTGTAAGCCGGATCCAGCAGGTTGATCAGTGTGTCGCGGGAGGTGTTGACCTGTTGTTCGAAAATGTTTTCTGCCACCGGCCATGTTGCCGGATTGTTTTCGTCGGCATAAATATCATATGGAAATTGTGCGTGAAATTCGTCGCGGGTCATGATGTTTAAGTCGGGTCGGCTCCACGATCTCGGTTTAAATACCCGGTCGGGTTGGCGGAGTCGTTGCAGGGTGATGGTAACCAGGGTTGGTGTGGGGCGTGCGTTCAGGTTGGTTGTGGTAATTTTTATCGCAGTGTCATTCACAAGATTAACCATTTCGGGAACCGTTGTTTCGATTATCAGCGCTTTATATCCCACCGATACTGTTTGCTCCACCGATTGAGTTTCGCCATTGATGTCGGTCACATCGGCAAAAACGGCAAAATCAAATACGGGCAGGGTCTCCTTGTTGATACTGATATCGGGAATTGCGGTGAATGAGAAGGTGAATTTGCCCTCGGCATTGGTGATCGTTATTCCATTGGTAATTTCAATCTCCGGGGAGGCAGGCATGGGCCATCGCCAGCCCCAATCCCAGAATGGGTAACGGGCCGTGCGCACCACCCGGTATTTCACCTGGCCGGCATCGATGGGGTTACCGGCAAAGGCGAGGGCCTTTCCGGTTATGTTGAGTTTTTCGCCCAGCTTGTAGTTTCCTTCCATGGGGTCGTACATCACTTCGAAAGTGGGGCGTTTATACTCTTCCACCGAAACAGAAATTGAACCGGATTGGTTGGAGATGGTCATTTGCCCGGGCAACACCCCTTTTGGTGCGATGAATGAGCCATGAACAGAACCAAATTCATTGGTGGTAAGATTCATGCTTTCAATCTGTTGCCCGTTTACATCTCTGAAAACGACCGAGGTCGGATAGTTGGTTTTAATCGTTGATTTATCGCCGGTTGTCTCCAGCATTATCCCCTTGAAGTACACGATCTGCCCTGGCCGGTAGATGGCCCGGTCGGTATAGAACATGGTTCGCAGGGTGTTGTATTCCGGGCTCTTGTATATGCGATACTGATTAAAATTATCTGTGGTGAAAAAGTCATCTTTCACATAGATCTTCAGAAACTGATTGGTGATGTTCCTGTCATTTTCAGCGGAGGTAATCAGAATAAACCCCTGTTCGTCCGGTGCATAATCCTGAAGTTTTTTTTGCACATATTTGCGTGTCTGGTTATTGTAGCTTTTTTGCCAGGCTTCAACCCTTGCATTTTTCAGAGGCAAACCTGTTTCACGGTCAAGAAGAAAATAGCCATAACTGCCATCACGATTGAGTTTGCTGATATAGCTGATTTGTGTTGACCACATCGTGGTAACGGCAAACACCGGTTTTGGAACTGAAAAATCTTTGTTTGATGCAACCACGATCACATAAAAGCCGGCGGGAACCTCCTGAATCGGAACTTCAGCCGTGTGTTTCTGGTAATCTCCGTCATCAGGAAAATTTTGTGACCAGGATTTTGCGACTGGCAATGCGGCAAGGTATTTGAGGTAGCTTTCCCGATCGGAAGTTCCGCCTTTTTCGGCGTAGGTTTCAGGATCGGTTTTGATCAGGCGGAAAAAGAGCTGTTTCAGGTTTTTGACTCCGATAAGCGCCAGGGATGGTTTACCGACGGGTACAGCAGATTCGGCGGTTATCTGGAGAAAAGGCTCTTTGATGGAGTTTGATAGTGTTTTGCAATTTTTTGAACCCTCCGCATCCGGAAATTGTTTCATGGTCTTGTTACAAACCTCCAGTGCCGACCGGATATCCCACTTATGCATTTCCGAAACCAATGGTTGGTAGCGTTGTCCCTGTTCATTTAAAAAGGATGCAATGGCAAAGGAGATGGAAGAACTCCGGGGCGAACCGATCTGCGCCTGCTCAAATTGCTTCAGCGCGGCCAGATAAAGGCTGTCGCTGCCCGGAAGTGTGTAGGTTTCATGCACAAAATTTAACCGTTTCAGTTCCGTTTCAATTAAGGCGCGGGGGTCTTTATCTTTCAGATGAAATGCAGCCAGGTCGCGGAATATCCGTAAGGCAAAGCTGGCCGGCACCGCAGTATCGGCCGGAATCAGCATCCTGTTCATGGCAAAGTTGAAGGTTGGCGCGAAATACCATGCCTGATTAACTTCAAAATGCATCGCCGGCATTGCCGGGCCATCCTTTGCAGATGTAAAGTAGTTGAGGGCACGCCCGGCCAGAAAATCGTACAGCGTCGGAACGAATTTTGCGGCATCGGTTTTCAGGGAGTCGGGTTTGCCGGAAGAAAAAATGTCCTGTTCAAGAATGGCGTCAAAGTTCCCGATGGGGATGCGTTTCAGGGTGTCGGCTTCGTCGAGCGACAGCATCCAGGTACGGGTGATGGCATTGGAAATTGTTGTCAGATCCCAGGTTTCGATGCTGTCGGGAATATTGGATTTTATCTGTGTACGGTTGCGAAAACGGTATTGGTTGTTTTGGTAATACTTCCAGTAAACTTCGGCCAGAATTGATTGCAACACCTGTTTTGCAGGTTTTGAGGAGGTTGCAATCTCCTTTTGAAGGCCGGTGATGGTGTATGGCAAAAAATTCTCCCTGAAGTCGGAATTCAGGCGGATCCGGTAAATGATGGCTTTGATCATCTGGGGATCATTTTTTTCGATTTTTGCCCGGGTGTATATTTTATCCACGATGGCAAGAGCCGACTGAGGCTGGCCGAGGTTGGAGAGGGAGTCGGTTTTATGCCATAAAACAGTAAACGGTTGAGCGGGCATACCGGAGGGCTGAGGGCGTTGTGGTTTCTGTGGATTTCCAATGACGGAAAATGCAGCCAGCAGGAAAATGACAGCTGGAATCGGGAAAGAGATGTTGATCTTCATGGGAGAGGGGTGGATTTTGGGATATACAGGTACAATATTAGTAAAAGTGCTGAATATTACAAAGATTGTACCGGAAAGTGCAAAGGTTTCGGTGTACCCCATCCTTAGCCCCTCCCTTTTGGTCAAGTAAAACACTCGCTATCTCTAAGTTTCTTATACTAAATCAACGTTAGCCCTGAAAGGGCGGAATCTGTTAACACAGGGTGAAGCCCTGTGCATTTGGTCGGCGAAATCTATTACGCCCTTACAGGGCTTATTAATGTTGCAAGGCTCTCTGCGATGGGCTCCACCCATCGTTAATATATTACGCCCCTTTCGGGACTGTGTTTTAATCGAATACTTCATATCGAAATATCTTTAGTCACTAAAATTCCAACTTGACCGAAAGGGATAAGCAGTAATAACTATTTGGCTAAAGCCAGATATATCAGCAACTTGCATTGCCACGGACTTAAAGCCGTGGCAATTGATAAACGGCTCAATTTATAAAATTCCCAAATCAAAGAAAATTGGAATAAATTTGTTTCCTTAATGCTCACATGACTGAACGAATAAACAATTTGGCGACCATGAAACAAGATCACTCCCCGGAATCAGAAGTCCTGTTCAAACATGAAGTTCGATGCATGGTCAGTGCGGTTGATATGACACAGCGCATTCAATCGGAAGAGTGCCTGAAACAAAGTGAAGAACGCGCGAAGTGCCACCGTGCTGCAATAGCCTCTCTTGCGATGAATAAAACAATAGCTGATGGAGAGCTTTCGACGGCATTTGATACGATGACCAGTGTTCTGTCAGAAACCGTACAAGTAGCGCGTGCAAGTATATGGTTCCTCAAAGACGATTCATCCGAATTGAAATGTGTGAGCCTTTTTGAGGCTGGTACCGGGCAACACTCTTCTGGCACTATTCTTAAAGCGAATGACTTTCCTGCCTATTTTAACTCGATCATCTCCGAAAGCAGAATAAATGCATGGGATGCGCAGAACGACCCCAGAACGTTGGAAATGGCTCCAGATTACCTGATTCCTCTGGGAATAACGTCGATGCTCGATGCGGGCATACAGGTTGAAGACAAACTGTCGGGAGTCGTTTGCCTCGAGCATACAGGCGCTCCCCGTGTATGGCATGTTGACGAAGAGGCCTTTGTAGGCACTGTATCCGCGATCATTTCCCGGCTGATTGCCGACAATTTCCGCAAACTGGCCGCAGAAGATCTGGAGGAGACGAAACAAAGCTATCTCAACATCATCAATACAGTTTCGGAGGCGATATATGTAATAGATGAATCGGGAACTTTTATTGATGTGAACAGGGGGGCAGAGAAAATGTACCTTTTCGACAAAAATGAGCTTATTGGAAAAACCCCTTCCGACGTATCAGCACCCGGGTTGAATGATGAAGAGAAAATTCAACGCCAGATGCGATCCGTTTTTCACACCGGAGTTACCGAAAAATTTGAGTTTTGGGGAGTACGCAAGAATGGTGAAATTTTCCCCAAGGAGGTAATTGTAAACAAGGGTCGTTATTTTGGGAAGGATGTATTGGTTGCTACTGCGCGCGACATTACCGAACGCAAACAGGCGGAAGCGATGTTCAGAGACATCATTGAAAAAAATCCGATGTCAGTCCAGATTTTGAATATGGATGGCTATACGGTTCAGACAAATCCGGCACATACGAAACTTTTCGGGGTTAAAGCTCCGCCGGACTATTCAATTTTCAACGACCCTCAATTGTTAAAACAGGGATTTGGAGAGTTGTTCGACCGGATTAAAAAGGGGGAAGTGGTTTACTTTCCTGATTCCCGTTTCAATGTTCATGATGTTGACCCTGCTTTTCCGGATGTTGAGGCATGGATCAAGGCGATCGGTTTTACGTTGAACGACGATAAGGGGGTACCCGAAAGAATCGTGATCATGCACGAGAACATTACCGAACGCAAACACGCGGAAGCAATGTTTCATGACATTGTGGAAAAAAATCCGATGTCGATTCAGATTGTTGACAAAGATGGCTTTACGATCAGCACGAATCCTGCTTTCCAGCAGCTTTTTGGGGTGGTTCCCCCACCTGACTTTTCAATTTTTGAAGATCTTCGGCGCAAGAATCCGGAAATTGAAAAATATATTCGGCTCGCAAAAGATGGAGAAGTGGTATCCCTCCCCGACACGTACTACAACACCAGGGACGTTTCTCCTGAGTTCCCCGACAACCCGGTATGGGTGCGCGCCCTGCTTTTTCCGTTGAATGAAAACATGGGAAACCGTAAGCATTTTGTTTTTATGCACGAGAATGTCACCGGGCGTAAAAATGCAGAACAGGAAATTCTCAAACTGAATGAAACCCTTGAAAACAGGATTGCAGAGCGTACGGCACAGCTTGAATCGTCCAATAAAGAGCTTGCCATGCACACGGATGAGGTGGAGCAGTTTACCTATATTGCCTCGCATGATTTGCAGGAGCCACTTCGCACCCTGACCAACTTTACTCAGCTAATCAGGGAGGAGTATTCGGGAAAACTGGATGAGGATGGCAACAAGTACATTGATTTTATACACAAAGCTGCGGCCAGAATGAGGGAGCTCGTAACCGGTTTGGTGGAGTATTCTGTTTTGGGAAAAGAGAGTGTCAGAACAATGGTTTCCTGTGATGAAATTGTCGGGGAAGTTCTCTCCGATCTGGCAGACACCATTAAAGCAGGCAATGTAAAGATAACCGTGAAGGAGCTGCCCGAACTCAACTGTTTCAGAACAGAGCTGAGGCGTTTGTTTCAGAATCTGATAGAAAATGCCGTCAAATTCACCAAACCGGATGTTGCCACGGAGATAACCATATCCGCTGAAATTCAGGAAAACGGGTGGTTGTTTTCAATTACCGATAATGGCATTGGCATTGAATCGAAGAACAGGGAGAAGATATTCATTATTTTCAAGCGGATGCATAACCGCAGCGAATACAAGGGAACCGGCATCGGTCTGGCCCACTGTAAAAAAATTGTGGAGTTGCATGGCGGGAAGATATGGGTCGTATCAACACCCGGAGAGGGAAGTACCTTTCACTTTACCATTCCCGCCACTGCCAACCTCACAATGTCTGCTGTTTCTCCATGCCCGCCCGAAGCATCGAACACCACCAGGTTTCCCGTTTGATCTTGATTTGAATGTTTTCGGGCAGATCTTCAACGATGAGTATTTTACAACGGTTCGTCATGGCAAAGTCTGATTAATTCATTGTATTTCGGTTCGTTGAACGCCGATAGCGCCTGTAAAACAAGCTGTTTCCAGGTGGATAGATGAGGAGATTTATCTTCAATGGTTTTGATTATGTCTTTGATCTCCGTAAACTGGTAGATGGTGGTGTTTTGCAGTTTTTTACAGAAGGGAGCCAGGTACTCTTTTTCCTTCGCCGTTAATAGCAGTGCGGGAGATGGTTCCGGAGGTGCATCAAACCGGTATGGAACCTCCGGCATCAGTTCATTTGATTCCGACAGGGGTAGTGTGAACCAAAAGGAGGAGCCACGGCCTTGGTCAGAGACAACCCCGATGGTGCCCCCATGTGCCTCCACCGCCATTTTACAGAAGGCAAGTCCGATGCCGGTGGATACGGAAAACCCTGAATTGCGGGGAACACCCTGTGAGAATTTCTCAAAAATCAGCGGCAGGTAACCGGGGGAAATCCCTTCGCCTTCATCCTGTACGACAATTTTTACCACAGTATCGGAGGTTAATTCGGTGAAGATACGGATGCAGCCACCGGTTGGAGAAAACTTGATGGCGTTTGTGAAAAGATTGACAAACACCCTTTTGATGATCTCCTGTTCTGCTGATACCAGATAATCGTTGTGGTAATGAAGCATCAGTCGGATGCTTTTTTGTTCGGCCAGGTAGGTTGTTTCGCTGAAAGCCTGATGAATGATCTGTGAAAGAGATACGTTGAAGGCGGCCGGTATCATCACGTTGTGCTCATATTTGCCGAGATCGAGCAGATTCGACACGATCTGGAGCATCTGCAATCCAGCCTGTCGGGCGCTTTCCGCCTGCTGTTGTGTAATTTGACCGGCATCGATATGGATGATCGTATTCAACGGATTCTTGAGGTCGTGCACCAGAAATGAATTCATCGAGTCTTTGTATTGTGCGAAGGCCATCAGCTGGCTGTTTTTCAGCGCCAGCTCTTCCGCTTTCGATGAAATTTCGGCACTCTTCACGGCAAGCAGGGCATGCGCTTTTTTCAGTTTTTTCCTGTTTCTGACCACGATGAAAATAAATCCCAGCAGTATTAATGCAAAGAGAAAAGCGGAAACCATGATGGTTCGCTGCAGGGCAATGGTTTTTAACTGTATCTCGTTGGTTTGCGACAGGAGGGTGTTTTCCTGAATGGTTTGTTCCGTTTTGAACTTTACCTTGAGGGAATCCAGTGCAGAATTGAGTTCATTGCGGTTCAGTGAATCCCTGATGGCGAGATACTTTTCATAAAAGATCACAGAGCGGTCATATTTTTTCAGACCGTTGGTCGATTCAATCAACCCCTCATAGGTGACCAGCAGGTCGGACCAGGCCTTTGATGCCTGAAAAACGGGCAAGGCTTTTTCGAAATGTTTCACTGCCTCTGAATAGTCGGATAGCGCCTTGCAGGCATCCCCAAGCCCGAACTCTACACGGGCCACTGCGACCGGATTATTCAACTGTTCCGCAACCAGCAGGGCCTTTTGATGGAAATCAATGGCTTTATGGTAATTGCCCAGCTTTTGGTAAACGTTGCCGATGTTGCTGTACACGGCGAGCAAGAGGTTTTTGCTTTTAATTCTGCCGGCTATCTCATTCACCTCCAGATAATGCTGCAGCGCCTCTTCATACCGCTGCTGATTTTTGAACATAATCCCCATGGCGTTGATGGCAATGGCCGCCGTTTGGAAATCGCCCGACTCAACCGAGAGGAGCTTTCCTTTCTGATACCACTTTTCTGCCTCGATAAAATCGGCTGTTTCTGAATAAACCCTTCCTATTTTAAGGTACACCGAAGCCAGTTTATTTAGGATTCCGCCGCTTTCAAACGATGATTTTGCTTCAAATAGAAAGGTAAGGGCCGTTTTCAACTCCCCGCGATGAAGATGGATCATCCCGATGTTTTCGTTCACCACCCCGCAGCGCTCAAAATTTTTCTTTTGTTTGTAGTAATCCAGCGCCTGTTGAAAAACCAGCAATGCAGAATCATAAGCGCCGGTTTTTTCATATACCAGTCCCAGCCGGTTGCAGGCCGAGGCCATCTCCAGCGAATCGCCGGCTTCACGCGAATATTGCAAAGCCTGTTGAAAGCAGCTTCGTGCAGCGGGATAATCGGATTTGGCTAAATAATTCGCCCCTAGATTGTTGCATGCTTTGCCTTTGGCCCCCGGAAGTTTCAGAGAGTCGGCCAGGTGAAGCGCTAATTGTCCGTAATGAATCCCCCTGGCCGGATCGACGCCGTAATACCGGAAACTCAACTCGGTACAGGCCTCCAGCCGTTCTTTACCGGTGGTTTCATTGATGGTTTTAATAAGTTTTTCAATTTCCGGGGTTTGCGACTGTATACGGAGACAAAGGAAATACAGGGCGATGAGCAGGATCAGCGACGGGGATTTCATATTTTTCTTTTTCAAACTCTGGCAATACAGGATTCCGAAAGTTACGGGCGCCAAATTAATTAAAATATTTGTAATTATTTACCCCTTGTTTTATCAATCCAGGGGATATTGACCATTTCAGGTTTAGTTACCATTCACGGGTTAAAAAGTTCCTGATATGAAGGTGCCCGATTCCTTTATAGTCGGCAGAACCGATATCATCAAGCGTAATAAGATATTTGGGAAAGTAGCAAAGAAAAGTCACCGCTGCCATCTGAATGGTTCTTTCATGCAGTTGGTCGTTAAAAGTTGTTTTGTCCTGATTTTCCATTGTGTCCACGCATGTTTTGATGCTCCTGTTTTCCGCACTTTTGAAAATTGTGCTCTGTAATGCCTGATTTTGCTGAGATGAATTTGCTGAATGGGTGTCCATTGAGTTACCTTCATGATAAAAAGAAAACCACTTAGGCACTAAGGGCACCTAAGTATCACTTAGAAAAATTGGAGATAGAATCTGTATATCAGATGTGTCTTTTAGATGAATTGAATGCAATTGATAAACAGATAGTTACTGGACTTTAGTCCAAAAATATATAGTTTCGGAGTTGGCTCAACTTTCATTGTGAAAACATTGTGGAATCCATGGTGCCATTGGTAATGAAAGCATTTGGAAAACCAGCAAAGTCTTAGTGTTCCTGAGTGTTCTCAGTGCCTGTGTGGTTATAAAAAAAACCAAAATCTGAAATGCGAGGCCATAATACTCTCCAGAAATTCCGATTGATCCCTTAAATGGATGCTATCCTGAAGTTGTAACCCATCCCGCCAATGAAAAGGAAACACTTAAACAATTAACAGACAGTTATCTCTATAAAGACATTCGCAATGCATTGATCGCCAATCTCAATGCTGTTGAACTAAGAACGGATGTTGGGGCGCTGTGGGAAAATTATATTATTAGCGAGCGGGTTAAATATATGGAATACCAGCAAATTTGGGCAAACAGATATTTTTGACGCTTTTCAAAGTCCTTTCTTTTGGCCTATCCTGAGAATGAAACGAAAACCAAAATTGTATTATCTTTGACAATATTAGTCAACACATAAAATGTCAACAGTAGGATTGCAATTACGGG
>DYQT01000326.1 GCA_020719165.1 Draconibacterium orientale
ATCCGGCCTTCTGAGTGCGCCGTTACTGCGTGTATTTCCATCATTTGCGGCATCATGGGGTTACCCTCCCAGATATAAACATTCTCTGGAAGTCAATATTAGCCCGTCATCCGAATTGTCCGTATCAAAAGGAACCCGTCGGGTTGTTTTTTTCACCCGGCCGGCAGGCCCGGGGCCGACAAACATACCGCGGAGAAGCGGGAGACTTTCGAGCCTGGATATTTTGGCAATTACTTTTGTGTGGTCTTTATTTCTTTTCATAATCCTGTCGATTTTTCTGCAAATTTCAGGCTTATAACCATAGATTTTGTCGTTGCCCAGAAACTTAATAATTTCTTAACAATAAATTAATGTTTTTGTAACACGCTGTTAACATTGAACTTAGATGTTCCTGATAAATTTGCAGAATATATATGAAGCACAAACCTATATCAAAGCGTGCGGTTGACATTGTGGTCATTTCCGATGTCCATCTGGGGTCGTTTGGTTGTCATGCCCGGGAGTTGCTGCAATACCTCAGGAGCATTAAGCCCAAAACCCTCATCCTCAACGGCGACATTATTGATATCTGGCAATTTCGCAAACGGTATTTCCCGAAATCTCATTTGATGGTTATCCGGCATTTGACGGGTCTGATTGCGAAAAACACCAAGGTCTTTTACATCACGGGGAATCATGATGAACTCATGCGGAAATTTGTCAGATTCAACATCGGTTCGTTCAAGCTGGTCAACAAACTCCTGATTGAAGTTGATGGAAAGAAAGCCTGGATCTTTCATGGTGATGTTTTTGACATCACCATGCAGCATAGCAAATGGCTGGCTAAATTCGGTTCATTCGGCTATGATCTGCTGATTTTGTTAAATAGTTTCGTCAATTTTATTCTGACCAGCGTTGGCCGTCAAAAGATATCTTTTTCGCAAAGAATCAAACATAGTGTGAAAAGGGCAGTGTCGTACATCAACAACTTTGAGGAAACCGCTGCGGGAATTGCCATTTCAAAGAGTTATTCATTTGTGATATGCGGGCATATCCACCAGCCCGAAATAAAAACCATCAGCAACACACAGGGTTCGGTCACCTACCTTAATTCGGGCGACTGGGTTGAAAATCTGTCGGCACTTGAATACCACAACGGAGAATGGAGAATTTACAATTACCGTGAAGATCTCTTTGCCCAGGCTTATGCACTTGCCACGAAACAGGCTGAATCGCCGAGTCATAAGGAAACCTTCGAAGAACTACTGAAAGAATTTGAACTGCATTAGCATGATATGCAGCCCCTATAAAGGGCTACATATCAATTATTCCTCGTCATCATCAGCCTGCCTGGTAACTGCAGGCTGGTGTTCCCTGATCAAATCCATATAGCGGTCATAGACATCATCAACAATGGTTTCCCATGGATGACAGATCGTTTTTCGTGCACCTTCACCTGCTCTTTTTACAGCATCAGAGAACATCATCACCTCTCTCAGCCTGCTCGCCAATGATGCTGTCTCGTTTTCAATCAGGAACCCGTTGAAGCCATCAATGATCCCCTCTGATGATGAGCTATTTCGAACGACTACCGAAGGAACAGCGAACGCAGCGGCTTCCTGAAGGACCAGGGGCGAGTTATCATACACCGAAGGAAAAACCAGCAGGTCAGATGCCGCGTAAACATTCTGAAGCGCCATACGGTCGGTGATTACCCCAAGAAACACAACCTCATCCCCGAGGTTATACTGGCTCACCATTTTCATCATTTCTTTAGCGGCATAACCTTCTCCAACAAATACCATCTTAAATACCGACCCTGATTCTTTCAACATTTTCAAAGCATCGAGAATTAGTCTGACATTTTTCTCCCAGCGGTGCTGCCCCACAAACAGCATCACAAATTCATCAGGGCCGGCACCGATCAAATCAACTCCTTTTTTGCAGTATTTCAACAGTTGCGCATCATCAGGAATAACCATGTCTGTGCCATTGGGCATCACTTCGTACGATCCATTGAAACCATAGTCCCTCAATGTTTGTCCGGTGTCTTGATTGGGAACCCAAACCAGGTCGGCAGCATTGTAAAAATCAAGTGTGAGCTTCACCAGAAAATCAGCGAAAAGGTCATTGTTGACAACCTTTTTAAAATCATCCCGGTACTTGGTGTGGAAAGTTGCAACAAGTGGCACATTGAGTTTTGTTGCGATTTTTGCAGCAACCTGCCCGCTTAT
This sequence comes from Draconibacterium orientale, assembly GCA_020719165.1. Lineage (GTDB taxonomy): Bacteria > Bacteroidota > Bacteroidia > Bacteroidales > FEN-979 > CAIVAT01. The sequence continues at coordinate 2,214 of DYQT01000326.1, forward strand.
AAACGGACAATGAGCGTGAACCAGATCAAACCTGATCTTTTTAATTTTCTTCTTAAACTTGACATCAATGAGCGGAAGTCCGATACGGTAAGGGTTCATCCCCGGGAGCAGAACAGATTTGAATCTGGATACCATATAGTCAACGGTATCAATGTAGTCTTTAACTTTAGGAGCGACCAGTATACTCCTGCCATACTTTTCATTCAGCCAGTAAGCATAGCTGTGTGCAGTCATTCCTACCCCATCCATAATCGGGAAATAGGAATCATTGAATTGACCTGTCGTGATCTTCATAAACGCTATTTTATGCAAAGATCAGGGTCAGCGGTGAATCTAATTCAAAGTTGATGATTTGTTAATGAAGATTTAATATTGCTGTCATTTCTTTTCCAGCCGCTCCTTGAGTCCCCGCATGATTTTCAGCGGGGTTTCGGTAATCACCATGTTGTAAACCCAATCGGGAACGCTGCCGCCCGGGTCAACATGGCCTTCAAGCACTCCGTGAACAATGCCATTCCCGGTCGGGGTGAGCGTCCAGCGCTGCCAGTAGTTTTTGATG
>DYQT01000084.1 GCA_020719165.1 Draconibacterium orientale
ATCATTTTTCCTGTCATTTGGTACGCTGTTGGTTTTCTTAGCATGAGGCATAACGATTGGGCAAACGGATTCTTTGACACATTTGAGCTGCCCGGAGTTGCCGAAAACTGCTGACGATGGCGCAAACGAATTGGCGGGTAATACTTAAAGTGCTCAATTCGCTACACGAGATCCTGAAAACCGTATTGTCGACATAAAAGTTTCTTCAACTTTGGAAACGGGTGATATTTATTCCTAATTTAGGAGCATAATTTATGACACGGATACTCCAGCTTATTTTACTTCCTGTTTCCATATGTTATGGCCTGGCCATGCAGGTGCGAAATTGGCTTTTTGATGTGAACATTCTGCCTTCCAAATCGTTTGACAAGCCAATTATTTCAGTTGGGAACCTTACATTTGGCGGAACAGGAAAGACTCCCCACATTGAATACCTGATCAGGCTGTTAACCCCCGGGAAGTTTGTGGCCACCCTGAGCCGTGGATATGGACGCAGAAGCAGGGGATTTTTAATGGCTTCAACAGAATTGGGTGTACAAGACATCGGAGATGAGCCTCAGCAATTCTTTATTAAGTTTGAGCATATTAAGGTAGCCGTTGACGAAAAGCGAAGCAGGGGCATTCATCAGCTTCTTGAGCAGCATCCCAACCTGGATGTGGTGCTTTTGGATGATGCATTTCAGCACCGGTATGTAAAGCCGGGTTTGTCAATCCTGCTGACGGATTATCATCGTTTATATGTGAATGACCTGGTACTTCCCTCGGGTACCATGCGTGAGTTCAGCAATGGTGCAAAACGGGCCGACATCATCGTGGTGACTAAAACACCAAAAATATTCTCGCCCATTACCCGCAGGAGGATTATTGAGGAGTTAGAACCGAAAAAACACCAGCGGATTTACTTCTCCTATATTAAATATATTGATCCCGTGCCCGCATTTGGTTTGATGCAGCAGGAATTTCCGGCGAAAGTGACCAACATTCTTTTATTCACCGGCATCGCCAACGACTATCCCCTTCGTGAACATCTTGAGCGCATGTGCAGTGAGCTTATCGTGATGAAATTTGCTGATCATCATCCATATACCGTCAAAGACATGGAGGAAATCACACAAAAATTTCATGACCTGCCCACGCAAAAAAAAGTCATTGTTACCACAGAAAAAGATATGATGCGGGTGAAAACTCCTGAACTTAGCGGTTATATGAAAAATTTGCCGTTATTTTGCGTTCCCATGGAAATTGACTTTCATGGAACTGATAAAGAAAAATTCGACAACGAGATTTTACATTATGTTGAAAAAAATTAATGAGACCATTGAATATCTTCAAGGCCGGATAACGGATAAACCCGAAATCGGAATTATCCTTGGAACAGGATTGGGAGGTTTGGTTGATGAGATCGAAATTCATCATACCTTCCCATACGAATTCATCCCTAATTTCCCTGTTTCAACTGTTGACGGGCATCACGGGAAACTGATCTTCGGAACAATGGGAGGCAAAAACATTGTTGCCATGCAAGGCAGGTTCCACTATTATGAAGGGTACACGATGCAGGAGATTACCTTTCCAGTACGGGTGATGAAGTTTTTGGGAATTCAGCTTTTAATGCTGTCGAATGCCAGCGGAGGGGTGAATCCTGATTTCGAAGTAGGCGACATCATGGTGATCAACGATCATATTAACCTCATGAAAGACAATCCGTTGATGGGGAGAAATGAAGATGGAGTCGGAACTCGTTTCCCGGATATGGGTAATGCCTATGACTCGGATCTGATTAAAAAAGCGGTTGAAATTGCAAGAAAACAAGGTGTAAAACTGCAGCAGGGTGTTTATGCGGCGGTTTCGGGCCCTACTTATGAAACTCCTGCAGAATATCGGTATATCCGCACCATCGGGGCAGATGCCGTTGGGATGTCAACGGTTCCGGAAGTCATCGCCGCTCGTCACATGGGATTGAAATGTTTCGCCGTTTCAATCATTTCCGATCTGGGTGTTCCGGGAAAGATCGTTGAAATAACGCATGAGCATGTGATTGATGCCGCCAGCGCTGTTGAGCCCATTATGACCCGCATCATCCGGGAGATGATTGGTGGCTGAACAGATCAGGTTAATTTATCTGAATATCCAGAACTTTAAGTTTCCAGCCTTTATCGGTACGGCATCGCTTCTCACTCAATGACCATGATATAAGACTTGCTCCGAGCATGGAGCCGGTAATGATAAACATGTCGGGAGTAAACACTTGTTCATTGTTAATCAGGTGATTGAATGCAATAATCGCAAATATAGCGACTCCTCCGACTCCCACTATCCGGCCAAATTTCTTTGGAAAAGCAAATTTTTTATATATAGAACCGATATCAGACAAACGAACATCGAAAGGTCGAAGTTCGGCGACCGAAATTACAGAATCGCTGATAGACCAAAGTTTTCCCTTCAGTAACGTATCCTGGTGGGAAACCCGAAGCTTCAGATAGTCCCCTGCGTGGTAAAAATACTTCCGGGAGGAGCCAATTTTCTCAACCATCAAGGTTTTCTGCGCAATGGCAAACCCTGCAACAAAATAAAAGACAAGCAGTAGTAGGATCTTTTTCATTGTTTTTACGGAGAGGTAAAGTTACAAAAAAAACAGTAATTGATTACCTTTGCCGGCAATATGAAACGAGGCCTGTTATTCTTTTTTTTTCTCTTCCTGTTCAGCCATTGCGAAAAGATTGGAAATTCCAGGCCTGATATCATTCCCGGCATCGAACATGCAGCAATCTCAAAGGAGATTCAATCGCTACCAGGCAATTTCTCAGGTTCAACCAGCAAACCGATGCTGACAAAAAAGTCTGCAAAAAAAAGAAAAAAGAGGAGCATCAGTACCATCACAAATAGTAATCAGAACCTCCATTTGTCGGGAGTACCTTCAAGAAGTTCCGATACCACTTTTGTCAGCCGTTTAAAGCGTCTCGTATCCGCCGGAGATGAACCGGACCTGAACGAACCCATAAGCCGGGAATATCTTTTCACGCCAACAGGCGCAGAGCCATTCCCTTCGATGATCAGCCTGAGTCGTGAAGTTTTTTTAATGATTAATTTCGACAATGACATTCTCGACTACACCGACCGGTTTTTCACCAACGGCATCAAGATTGAGTTCATTTCGCCAGCTTTTCAGATGAACCCGGCAAGCCGGCTGTTGCTTCCATACTGGAGCTCGGGTAAAAATTATTACGGATTGTCGTTGGTCCAAAACATGTACACCCCTTCTACTACCAAAACGGGTGGAATTTTATATGGTGACCGCCCTTATGCAGCCTACCTGTATGTTGGCAGCTTTAAAATAACCAATGATCCTGTACACAAGTTCAGGCAGACAAGCGAACTTGACCTTGGCCTTATTGGGCCAAATTCCTATGGAGAATGGGTACAGCGTTCATTCCATAATGCCGTTCCGACCAACAACGAACCGTTGGGATGGGAGTATCAGATTAAAAACGACCTGGTGTTGAATTATTCCATTGCATACGAAAAGGGCATTATCAGCATGAAGCGGTTTGAATTTCTGGTGAACACCATCGGAAATGCAGGAACCCTTTACACCAATTTCTCCGGTGGCATCCAAGTCAGATCGGGCTTGTTCAACCCATACTTTGCCAACCTCGGCCTTGCAAAAAAGCAAATTCTCAGGGATGCAGGGCTCAGGAAGACACAGTTTTTCATTTTTCTCAAGGGATCGGGAAAACTGGTGGGTTATGATGCAACCTTGCAGGGCGGTTTGTTAAACAGAACAAGTTCATACACCCTTCCTTCCGGTGAAATTTCCAGGTTTGTTTTCCAGGCAAGCGGCGGTATCTCATTATCGGTAAACGGTATCAGGCTCGATGTTGAACAGTTTGTGCTTAGTCCAGAATTTCATGAAGGTTGGTGGCATAAATGGGTTCATGTTGCGCTTGGCTTCAGCCTTTAGTTGTTGAAAAATAAAAACGGCAACGCCTTGAAAACCGAACCGGAATAGCCCTATTTTTGTCAAATGGAAGATAAGAATCTCAAAAAACGAACCCGGAAGCCCGGGCTAAATGAAGTGGTTATTGAACATGGCAAGATTCCTCCACAGGCGCTCGACCTTGAAGAGGCGGTTTTGGGAGCGATGATGTTGGAGAGCAACAGACTTGCCGAGGTGATTGAAGTACTTAAACCAGCCGCATTTTATAAGGAGAGCCATCAGATAATTTTTTCGGCGATCATGCGTTTGTTCGGTCAAAATGAGCCGGTTGATATTCTTACTGTGACGGAAGAGTTGCGTAAAAGTGGTGAGTTGGAGGTGGCCGGAGGCCCATATTTCATCACCATGCTTACCAACAGGATTGCCTCAACCGCCAACATTGAGTTCCACTCACGAATTATTCTTCAGAAATTTATTCAGCGGGAACTGATCCGAATATCCTCTGAAATCATCAAGGATGCCTATGAAGACACCACCGATGTTTTTGATTTGCTCGACAAAGCAGAAAACGGACTATTCTCCATCAGCGAAGGCAGCATAGGCAAATCCTACATGAATATGCAATCGATTATTGCTGAGGCAATTAAGGAGATAAATGCAGGTCGGAACCAGGAAGGGAAACTGAGGGGAGTAGGATCAGGCTTTACTGAGTTGGACAGGATTACTTCGGGTTGGCAAAAATCGGATCTGATCATCATTGCATCGCGTCCGGGGATGGGAAAAACTGCATTTGCACTGACGATGGCCCGCAATGCTGCCATTGAATTCAAGAAACCGGTAGCTGTGTTCTCTCTGGAGATGTCATCCATTCAGCTGGTAACACGTCTGATGTCGAGTGAGACAGAGATCCCCCAGGAAAAGTTGCGCAAAGGGACCATGGAAGATCATGAGTGGGCTCAGTTAAACAGCCGAATTACTCCGCTTGTGGAGGCTCCGCTTTATATTGATGACACAGCTGCTCTTTCAATTTTTGATCTGCGGGCAAAATGCCGGCGGTTAAAGGCCCATCATGACATACAAATGGTCATTGTAGATTACCTGCAGTTGATGCAGGGCAGCCAGGATACCAGGGGCAACCGTGAACAGGAGATCAGCAGTATTTCAAGAGCATTGAAAACGCTGGCAAAAGAGTTGGATGTTCCGGTAATTGCCTTGTCGCAGTTGAGCCGTGCATCTGAAAAACGGTCGGCGGCAGCCAAACCGATTCTTTCCGATTTGCGTGAATCCGGTTCTATAGAGCAGGATGCCGACATGGTTCTTTTCATCTATCGTCCGGAATACTATAAAATTGATGTGGATGAAAGCGGTGACTCAACCGTCGGAGTGGCTGATATCATTATTGCGAAAAACAGGAATGGCCCGCTTAAAGATGTCCGGATTAAATTCGTTTCCAAATATGCCAAATTTGTGGATGCGGAGATGGACTATACGCCTGTGAATACTATTCAGCCAAATTCATCGTTTGAGGGATCAATGAGAACACGAACTGTGATGTCGAAAATGAATGATGATGAAAAGCAAGTACCGTTTTAATCTTTCTGGTTTTCTGATTGTTGTATTTTTTCTGTGTGCTTTTCGGCCGGCTTTGGGAGCACATCTGCTTATCCCTATGGACGAAACCCAGAAAAATCACCTGAAGGCCTATGGCATTGCATACTGGGTGCTTAAAAAGGATATGGAGGTGAGCTGGCTTCTGAACTACCGGGGAGGAAGTTTCATGTTTCAATATAGCAAAGCTATTGAGGACGAATGCACCATCCGTGGGGTAACCTGCCAGATTATCGCTGATGCCCAAGCGGCTGCCATTCTGGATGAGATATCTGATCCTCAGGTAAATATGGAGAACATCAAACTCCATAAACCACCCAGAATAGCGGTTTACTCACCCAAAAACAAGCTACCCTGGGATGATGCAGTGACCCTGGTATTGAAATATGCAGAGGTGCCTTATGATGTGTTGTATGACGAGGAGATCATTGGCGGAATGTTGCCCATGTATGATTGGCTTCACCTGCATCATGAGGATTTTACAGGTCAGTTTGGCAAATTTTGGGCGGCGTATAAAGGTTTTCCATGGTATCAGGAGGATGTGAACGCGCAGGAAGAGAGTGCGAAAAAATTAGGATTCTCAAAGGTCTCCCAAATGAAACTCGCTGTTGCTCAGAAAATCAGGGATTTTGTGGTGGGAGGAGGTTATCTTTTCTCCATGTGCTCTGCACCTGACAGTTACGATGTTGCCTTATCAGCAGAGGGATTAGACATATGTGATGTGATGTTCGACGGGGATCCTCCCGATCCGGCAGCCCAATCAAAGTTAAATTTCGGAAACTGCTTTGCTTTTGAGAATTTCAACCTGATTAACAATCCCTACCAGTATGAAATTTCAACGATAGACGTCACCGAAACCCGCCCGAAAAGTATCACCCGGGAGAATGATTTCTTCACCCTTTTTGATTTTTCAGCCAAATGGGATCCTGTACCCAGTATGCTCTGCCAGGATCATGAAAGCGTCATCCATGGATTTATGGGGCAAACCACTGCCTTCAACAAGAAATATGTTAAATCGAATGTGATCATTCTTGGAGAGACCAAATCGTTGAATGAAGCGCGCTATATTCACGGGGATTTTGGCAAAGGTACCTGGACTTTTCTCGGGGGGCACGATCCGGAAGACTACCAGCATCTTGTCGGGGATCCTCCCACCGATTTGAATCTGCATCCGAATTCACCGGGGTACCGGCTCATTTTGAACAACATCCTGTTTCCTGCGGCAAAAAAGCAAAAACGTAAAACCTGATCACCTTATCCGGTCGTAGGTTTCATTGGAATAGGCAAAATCATTGACTTCATCCGGATTAAAATCCTCCTTTGAGATTAGTTTCCATTGGGAAAAATCAATTTCCGGGAAGAAAACATCCGCTTCAAAGGATTTATGGACAAAAGTAAGGTACAGTCGGTCGGCATGGACCAAAAACTGCCGGTACACTGATGCACCGCCAATAATAAAATTCTCTTCAGACACGTCGCATTTGGCGATGGCCTCCCCGATGGAATAGGCCATTTCACATCCGGAGATTTGCTCCCCGGCAAGGTCGGTAATCACAATATTGCGGCGGTTAGGCAAAGGTTTGCGCGGGAGAGATTCCCAGGTGCGTTTTCCCATGATGACCGGGTGACCGCTGGTGATTTGCTTAAATCTTTTCAAATCGGCGGGGATATGCCAAAGCAGGTCGTTATCTTTACCGATGGCCATATTTTCTGCGATTGCAACGATGATTGAAATCATATTTATAAGTCAAAATGCAACATGGAAAGTTAAAATGCAAAACGGTTTGTCAAACAGCGATGTCGCCTTTAATGGGAGGGTGCGACTGATAGTTTACAAGGTTGAAATCATCAAACTGAAAATCATCAATCCCTTTCACAGCCGGGTTCAGAATCATCTGCGGCGGAGATAAAGGTTTGCGCGACAGCTGAAGTTTTACCTGGTCGAGGTGGTTTAAATAGATATGAGCATCCCCCAGGGTATGAATAAATTCTCCTGGTTTGAGGCCTGTTACCTGGGCCATCATCATGGTTAGCAGGGCGTAGGATGCGATGTTGAACGGAACACCCAGAAAAATATCGCAGCTTCGCTGGTACATCTGACAGGAAAGTTCGCCATTTGCTACATAAAACTGAAAAAGCAAATGACACGGCGGCAATGCCATTTCATCAAGCATTCCCACATTCCATGCGCTCACGATATGGCGGCGCGAATCGGGATTCCGGATGATTGAATCAACAACCATTTTAATCTGATCGACATGCGAACCGTTTGGTTTTGGCCAGGAGCGCCATTGGTAACCATAAACCGGCCCGAGGTTGCCCTCTTTATCGGCCCATTCGTTCCAGATTGTTACATTGTTCAGAGTGAGGTATTTCGTATTTACAGAGCCTTGCAGGAACCATAACAGTTCATGGATGATCGATCGCAAGTGCACCTTTTTGGTGGTAAGCAGCGGAAAACTTTCCCTCAGATTGAATCGCATCTGGTAACCAAAAACGCTGATCGTACCGGTACCAGTACGATCGTTTTTTCTAACACCATTGGCTAAAACATGGTCAAGCAGGGTTAAATATTGATTCATTTTGAGGAGTGATCAAATGTTACGGTTAATTGCTTCCCTTCTTAAAGATTTAGGAATTATGCACGATTTCCACTTTCCCGGGTTCGTGCTTATGTTTAAAGAGAATGGCAAATGCAACAGCCACAATCAACGCATAGACGGCAAAAGCAAGCCAGATTCCATGCCAGTCTTTTCCCTGGGGGTGTGTATAAAATTTATCAATAATGAATCCACTTATTTTACTACCTGAGTAGGCGCCAAAACCATTGGTCATCATCATAAAAAGACCTTGTGCACTCGATCTTATTTTAGAGTCGGTCGTGCTTTCAACAAACAGGGAACCTGAGATGTTGAAAAAATCGAAAGCCATTCCATAAACGATACAAGACAAAATAATCATCCACAAACCACCGGCAGGATTTCCATAGGCGAATAGTCCAAACCGAAGAGCCCAGGCGACCATACTGAAAAGCATCACTTTTTTTATTCCAAAACGCTTCAGGAAGAAAGGGATGGTGAGAATAAACAGGGTCTCCGACATCTGGGAAATCGACATAATAATCGTAGAATATTTGACAACAAATGATTCGGCGTATTCCGGAACATTTCCGAAATCATCGAGGAAGGAATCGCCATACATATTGGTTAGTTGCAATGCGGCACCCAGGAACATGGCAAAAATAAAGAACAACGCCATTTTGTAATTCAAAAAAAGTTTAAATGCATTTAAACCCAATTGTTCAACGATCGAGGCGTTTTTAGATATTGATTTCTGCGGGAGACATTTTGGTAAAGTAAAAGAATAGATACCCAAAACAATGGCTGCAACTGCTCCAATAATGAATTGATTGGCATTCGCTTTACTGCCGGATAGATTGGTAAACCACATGGCAATTATAAAACCAATGGTTCCCCAAACCCGAATAGGCGGATATGCCTTTACAACTTCAAAATTGTTGCGTTTTAAAATTGAATAGGAGATGGAGTTGGAGAGCGATATGGTTGGCATATAAAAAATCATTGCCAATAATATCACGTAGTAAAGGGTATCCGGATCATTGACTTGTGGAACAAAGAACAATACGCATCCATATAAAATATGCAGCGTTCCATAAAGTTTTTCGGTATTTATCCATTTGTCGGCAATAATCCCGGTAAGTGCCGGCATAAAGATTGAAGCAATTGCAAGGGTTGAAAATATTGCCCCAAACTGAGCTCCTGACCAACCTTTTGCATTAAAACAATAGGTTCCAATGGTTATCAGCCAGGCTCCCCACACGAAGAACTGGAAAAAATTCATCAGTATTAAACGAAGTTTTATTCCCATCAGGATTTTCTTTAAGTGTTAATAAGTCGGATTCCGGAAAATTATTTGCGCTTGTTTAGTTCATCCCGTATTTTGGATGCCTTTTCATACTCTTCGTTTTCTATGGCGCTTTGCAGCATCTCTTTCAATTCTACCGGTGAAAAATTTGCAAATGAGAGATAATCAGAAGGGTCTTCATCGGCAGCAGGTTCGTCCTGTTTGAGCAACTCTGCCTCCTCTTCCATCAAAATTCCGGCGGCAGTCATGATGCTTTCATAGGTAAAAACAGGACAACTGAACCGTAAGGCGAGGGCGATGGCATCGGAGGTACGGGAGTCAACCTCCTTGACATCAGTGCCATCGGTACAAACAAGTTTGGCATAAAAAACACCCTCGCTGAATTTGCTTATCACAACTTCGGTAATTTCGATGTGGTATGCATCGGCGAAAGCTTTAAACAAATCGTGTGTAAGAGGGCGAGGTGTTTTAATTTTTTCAAGTTCAATGGCAATTGACTGAGCTTCGAATCCACCAATGATAATGGGCAACCGGCGGTTTCCATTCCGTTCGCCCAGAATGAGTGCATAAGCCCCGCTTTGCGATTGACTGTAAGACATTCCGATGATATCCAGCCTGATTTTTTCCATTTTTCGGTTCAGGGATTTGCCAAGTACAAACCTACGGGAATTTTCCCTAACAGACAAAAGATGTTGAAAAAAACTATGTTTTCACAAAATTCTTATTATTTTTGTGAACATAATAATAATTAAATAGGTAAATATGAAAAGAGCCACTACACTTCTTACGGCTTTGCTATTGCCATTTTTAACAATGGCGAGTGAAGCAGATTTAATAATTCCTGCAGCCATCAGGGATCAATCAATCCTGTACTGGGGTTTTTTGATCACCTTTGCGGGTTTTATGTTTGGGTTATACCAATTTTTACAGGTTAAGAAAATCGGTGCGCATAAATCCATGCTGGATGTTGCGCAGGTTATTTTCGAAACAGCCAAGACCTATCTCGTTCAGCAGGGAAAATTTTTAGTGATTCTTTTTCTGTTTATCGGCTCTGCCGTTGCATTTTATTTCGGATGGTTATCGGAAGCCAGTTTTGGAATTGGCGGAGTGCTGATGATTTTGGGTTGGACGATTATCGGCATCCTTGGTTCTTATAGCGTTGCCTGGTTTGGAATCAGAATGAACACCCTGGCCAATTCCCGCATGGCCTTTGCTTCGCTGGAGCGGAAACCGATCAAGTTGCTCAACATTCCGCTAAATGCAGGGATGAGCATTGGCGTGGTATTAATATCGCTGGAGCTGATCATGATGCTGATCATTTTAATGTTTGTTCCCGGAGAATTTGCCGGAGCAAGTTTTATCGGCTTTGCCATTGGCGAATCGCTGGGAGCATCTGCCCTTAGAATTGCCGGCGGTATTTTTACGAAAATTGCCGATATCGGATCCGACCTGATGAAGGTAATCTTTAAAATCGGGGAAGATGATCCCAGAAACCCCGGTACCATTGCCGACTGTGTTGGCGACAATGCTGGTGACAGTGTGGGTCCGACGGCTGATGGTTTTGAAACCTACGGCGTAACCGGAGTTGCCCTTATTTCGTTTATCGTACTGGCCGTTTTCGACGCCTCCATTCAGGTTCAGTTGCTTACCTGGATCTTCGTGATGCGTATCTTCATGATCATCACCTCTATCGTAGCTTTCTGGATCAATGCAGCCATGAGCAAGGCAAAATACAGCAATGCAGATGATCTGGATTTTGAGAAACCACTGACTTCACTGGTTTGGATCACCTCCATTTTATCTATTGTGGTCACCTTTGTAATCAGCTATATTACCATCCGTGATCTTCCGCATGACCTTTGGATCACCCTATCGGTCATCATCAGCGCCGGCACATTGGGCGCGGCACTGATTCCCGAATTTACGAAATTATTTACCAGTCCGAAATCAACCCATGTGAACGAAGTTGTTGTTGCATCGCAGGAGGGTGGAGCTTCTCTGAACATTCTTTCGGGATTGGTTGCCGGAAATTTCAGCGCCTTCTGGCAGGGTATGGTGTTCTTCCTTTTAATGTTCATTGCCTATTATGCAAGCACATTCGGTTTGAGTAATTTCATGATCTACCCATCTATATTTGCTTTTGGGCTTGTTGCCTTTGGCATGCTGGGCATGGGGCCGGTCACCATTGCTGTTGACAGTTACGGACCTGTAACCGATAATGCACAATCCATTTATGAATTGTCGCTGATTGAGGAGATTCCTGGCATTTCTGCGGAGATTGAAAGAGATTTTGGTTTTAAACCGGATTTTGAAAAATCGAAGCACTATCTTGAAGCCAACGACGGTGCGGGGAATACCTTTAAAGCTACGGCAAAACCGGTTTTAATTGGTACCGCAGTTGTGGGTGCCACCACCATGATTTTTTCACTGATCCTTGTGATAAAAAAATCGCTGGGCATTGAACCAGAACAAATTTTAAACCTGCTGAACCCATACACCATTCTAGGATTTCTGCTGGGTGGCGCTGTAATATACTGGTTCAGCGGTGCTTCCATACAGGCTGTTACGACCGGTGCCAGCAGGGCTGTGGCTTATATCAAAAACAACATTAACCTCGACCCCAATGCTCCCAAAAAAGCTGACACTGCCAAATCGAAAGAGGTGGTGCAAATATGCACGGTTTATGCACAAAAAGGAATGTTGAATATTTTCATTGCCATCTTCTCCTTTGCGCTGGCATTTGCTTTCCTCTCCTCTCCTACCGGTTTGACGGAATCAATGAGCGGTGAAGAAAAGCTAAACTATGCTTTACCTGTCTCGCTTTTCGTGAGTTACCTGATTTCCATTGCCTTCTTTGGTTTATACCAGGCCATTTTCATGGCCAACGCCGGTGGCGCCTGGGACAATGCCAAAAAAGTGATTGAGGTGGATATGAAAGAAAAGGGTACCGACCTTCATGCTGCCTCCGTGGTGGGTGATACCGTTGGTGATCCTTTCAAAGACACTTCATCGGTGGCTATGAATCCGATTATCAAATTTACCACCCTGTTCGGATTGCTGGCCATGGAAATTGCCTTATCGGTGCATTTCCGTCCGGTTGCACATTACATCGGGATTGTATTTTTTATTATTGCCTTATACTTTGTTTACCGTTCATTTTACAAAATGCGTATCAGAGACTAACCTGTTCTTTTACTACTTGCAAAAAAGGGCTGTCGGAATGTTTCCGGCAGCCTCTTTTTTTTAATGACGAGTGACAAATGACGAATGACGAATGATGGATCAATCAGAATTTCCGGGGAGTTTTTAGGTCTCGCATATCAGATATCGGATTTCAGATTTCAGTTTTCACATCAGCATCAAAACATGCAAATAACTTATCAACACACCCTTCACTTTTATGGTACAACCCTGATTAACCATTAAGAACCTGTTTAAATTTCTGAATTCAGCGGTATCTCTTGATATAACCTGTGCCTTAGTCAGTATATATATCCCTGATTTACAGTGACCTCTCCCCTGCCATCCCCTTGGAGGTTACTCTTTATACACATCTTTTTCTTTTTCTTTCTGAACCTTACTTTCTTTGGCTA
>DYQT01000327.1 GCA_020719165.1 Draconibacterium orientale
TTGGACGTTTGTGAAGTCGAGCCAGAAGTTCCGGCTAATAGTCATGCCGATAATGAGCAAGAAGTCACAGAGCAGTGTGTTCGACAAATTGCGCGAACTGAAAATACACAAGCATCGCAAACCCATCGAGCAATTGGCAGTACGGTTACGTTCTATTTTAAGGGGGGTAATGAACTATTACTGCAAGTTTAATTCCTACTATACCCACTATTTCTGGTACTCAATAAACCAGAAGCTATTGAAATGGGTAAAATGGGAGAAAGACTTAGGCTTAAAAGCATCGGTGAGGTGGTTGAAATTGGTTTGGAAGCGCAACCCTGGTTTATTTCCGCACTGGGAATTGGTTCATCCATAAATACAAAAGAAGGTAGTTGCTTTCCTTGTTTTACAAGGAATTATCAACTATTTTTGGTCTTAGTAACCAAGACATCGTATTTAGCCGATTGGGTAAGAAGAGCCGTATGAACTAAGCGAAGCGATCTCACGACCGAAGGGAGTAATCGAGAGGTTCATGTACGTTTCTGTGAGAATGCAGGGGTGAAACTCCCCTGCATGACTCGACTAGCAACTGTGCGACCTGCAAAGGTCAATAAATGATTGATTACTTGTTCTTTGAAACATAGATTAATCCTATTGTTACGTCAATAGACCTTACCGGGGCAGCGGATGTATGGTGAAGCCATTATCGGTTGAAGCCCCCGGGACAATGTTCCTAATCTGGGTACGCGATACCAACCAGAGGGTCTGAAATCCGAGAGGAGAGTACGGCCTACGATGTTTCCCAAGTCGTTTGAAGGGCTAAGGTAGCAGGATATGGTTAAATTAATTGAAGACGTGCAGAACCCTCCGTAAAACGTGAAGAGCGAAAAAGGAAAATGATACGTTCTGGCCAAAACGGCAAGTGGTAAGGTTGTGATTTGTTGTCGCTAAAACACACACGTACAATGATTCCACCGGAGGATAGCGTCCGCTGCCGGGCAATTGGCAGCGTGAGAAAACCTAAGTCCAGCGTTAATTCATTTATTGACAACAGGGTAACCCGTGTACGTTACAGTGCAATGCTTTATGTAAGACGCTGTAAGGATAACCGCAAGGCATTCCGAACATACGTGCCGGAGTAAGATGTAGGAAAAAGCGAACGGCATCTTGTAATGAGGTGTATAGGGGTTCAAGATTTGCCCTGCTCGAAAGAGTGCCCACGTCCAACTGGTGTTTCTTTGCACAAAGAATTGCAGAATTTTCGTAAATTCAGAAATAGCTATAGAACCCCGCTGCAAGGCAGGGTGGGCATCTGAAAACGTGTAAAATTATGGATATTACAAATTTATTTACAGATATTCGTAAGTTCGTCCGGAAAATGCAAATCCGCATTGCAAAGGCTATGCAACAAAACAAGTTCAATAAAGTCAGGAAACTGTACCGGATTTTAACAAGTTCAACTTATGCAAAAATTTTATCGGTCTGGAGGGTAATCAACAACAAAGGAGGCAAAACACCCGGCGTTGACGGTGTTGTATGGAAAAAGGACGAGGATTTATTCGACCTTGCAAACACACTGAAACGAAAGGGCTATAAACCAAAACCGCTCCGCCGGTTGTATATCCCGAAACGGAACGGCAAAAAACGTCCGCTAGGAATCCCAACAATGAAAGACCGTGCCATGCAAGCCCTGCACCTGCTTGCCTTAGAGCCTATTGCTGAATGCACGGGCGACCCCAACTCTTACGGGTTTAGGCAACACCGCTCGTGCAGGGACGCCCTGAAACAGATTTTTAGCTGTTTGAGCCAAAAGCTTGGCGCAACATGGATTTACGAAGCCGACATAAAAGGATGTTTCGACAACATCAGCCACGAATGGTTATTAAAGTTCATCCCAATGGACAAACAAATCCTTCGGAAATGGTTAAAATCGGGGTATATAGAACAAATGGAATTCTACCCGACCAAATCAGGTACGCCACAAGGGGGCATCATTTCGCCAACCCTGATGAACCTGACAATGGACGGGCTGGAAAAATTGATTTGCAAACGTTTCCCAAAATGGAGACTGGGGCACAAAGTCAATTTCATCCGATATGCCGATGATTTTGTTATCACCGCAGCAAGCAGCCAAATCATTGAGGACGAAATTGCCCCACTGGTAGCGGATTTCCTCAAAGAAAGAGGGCTTAGCCTGTCGCCTGAGAAAACAAAAATCACCCATATCAATGATGGTTTTGACTTTCTTTCGCAGAACAACCGCAAATACAGCAATGGTATATTTTTACAGAAGCCTGCCAAAAAAGCGGTTGTCGGAATTAAACACAAATTACGTGAATTGGTGTTCAAAAACCTCTCTGCACCACCAAAAATTCTGGTCCAAAATCTCAATAGCGTGCTCAGGGGCTGGACAAATTATCATAAACACGTAATATCGAAAGAGATATTCAAAGCAATTGACTTTTACCTGTGGAAACTGCTGGGCAAATGGTGCAAACGCAGGCACTCCGGCAAACCCTGGAAGTGGATTCGCAGAAAGTATTTCTCCGCATGCCAGGAATTATGCACCTTTTCATCGCTAGAACTCACTAAAAAGGGTAATAAGCTTAAGGTACATAAATTGTTCAGGGCTGGGAAAGTGCCAATTATCAGGCATATTAAAATCAAATCTTCGGCAAACCCCTTTGTAAGGGAAGATAATGAATATTACTCAGAGCGCCGCAAGATGTTGAAAGAAAAGTCTGGTAAAACCAAACAAGCTTGCATATTGTTGAAAGATTTTAA
>DYQT01000085.1 GCA_020719165.1 Draconibacterium orientale
CTTATACACAATGTTTTGATGGCTATTGTTCATAACTTCGTCGCGGATTTAAGGTGTTATCTTAAAAATCTTCTTCATGAAAGAATATTACCGTAATTATCTTACCGGGCTATTCTCCCTCCTCCCATTTCTGATTGTTCTCGTGGGAATGCCCACTTTTATGATTGCTCAGGACACGTTACAACTCAAAGAGGTCGAAGTGTATGGTAAATCGGTAAACTATTTCCCGATGACAACCATTCCGGCTAAAACTTTTGAGTTCGAAGCAATCAGGGATATCGGCGATTTTTTACGCCAGCAAACCAACGTGTCGGGAATCCGAAAGGGCGGTGTTGGCATCGATCCAGTTGTAAGGGGATTCAAGTACAACCAGGTCACGGTATTATTGAACAGCGGCGTTAAAATCGAAGGAGGTTGTCCAAACCGGATGGATCCGGTAGCGGCACATGTAGAGAGTGAAAATATCAAAAAAATGGAGATCATTAAAGGTCCTTATGTTCTTAAATACGGACCGGTGCTGGGAGCCCTGATCAACCTTGAAACCGTATTGCCTCATCCCTATGAAAAACCTGAAATCCATGGAGAGGTGTTATATGGGTTCGAAACAAACTGGAACGGACAGCGTGAGCACATTGCACTTGAAGGCGGAAACTCCAAAGTCTTTTTTAATGCCAGTGGCGGTTTCAAGGGGTATGGCAGCTATACGGGAGGAAATGACATTCTCTATAATACCTCTTTTCAAAAGCTTTATGGGACCATCGGCGCTGGTATTGCCTTAAGCAAAAACCATCAGATCATACTCACTTATGCGTATGACCAGGGGAAAAATGTCCTGTTCCCTGCCCTGCCCATGGATGAAAAACTCGATCAAACACAAGTCGGTTCGTTTAACTATATCGGATCAGACCTTGGAAAAGTATGGCAATCCTTAGAGTTCCAAGGGTATTTTTCACCGGTTCATCATGTGATGGATAACCTCAACAGATCTACTGCCAAAACAATGCAGGCGGTTACTACAGTGGACGCATGGAATGCCGGGGGAAAAATTGTCGGAAATCTGCAGAAAGGGGCCCATAAATTCCTTGTAGGGCTCGATTTTGAACATGTTTACAAAGATGGTGACAAGCAGATGACCATGAAAATGGTGATGAGCGGCGATACTTTTATTTCGGTAAAACATGCCAACGTATGGCTGGATGCCAGGTATAACAACGCCGGAGCCTTTGCTGAATACAAAGTTCCATTCAAAAAACTGGATTTTACCGCAGCCATCAGATTTGATTACAATCAGGCCACCTCGGGCGACACCTTCCGGCTGGTGAAGAACGACATCGCATACTTTGATGATCTGAATTCACAATTTGTCAATGTGAGTTTCAGCCTGGGCATGAAAAAACAACTTGTTTCGTGGCTCTACCTCAGCGCCTCGCTGGGCAAGGGAACCCGTAGCCCGTCGGCACTCGAACGCTTTATCAAACTTATGCCGGTTCAATACGACTCCTATGATTACCTGGGAAACCCACAGCTTAAACCTGAAAATAATTACCAGGCCGATCTCTCCTTTGAGTTTCTCAATCCAGCGATTGGCAGTTTGTCGGTTGGCGGGTTCTTCTCACTGGTCACCGATTACATCATAGGGAAAGTTGTACCACCAACGGTTATCAAACCCTCCACCCAGGGAGCGCCGGGTGTTAAACAATTCTCCAATACCGACAAGGTTTATCTCACCGGTTTCGAAGTGTCGTATCAATCCCCTTCAGTTAAGAAATGGATCCTGATGGCCCAGGTAGCCGCAACCTACGGAACCGAACCTGAAGCCGTTAAATACATCATTTCGGGCGGTCAGGTTACCGGTCAGGAGACAGTTAAAAACGATCCGTTGCCCGAAATCCCTCCTCTGGAAGGCTCTGTCAGTTTTTCCTATAAATTTTTCAAAGGGAAACTTCTTCCAACTGCTTCCGTAAGGCTTGTAAGTGAACAAAACCGCGTTTCACAATCATATGGCGAACCTAAAACTCCCGGATTTATAACTGCTGCAGCATCTCTGAGCTATTCTCCATGCCGGTTTGCTTCAATTGTTGCCGGAGTCGAAAACATCTTCAATACACCCTATTACGAGCACCTTAACCGCAGAATTGTTGGCAGCACCGAGCGCTTGTATGAACCAGGACGGGTTTTCTATTTTACCGTGATTTTTAAAATATGAGATTAAGAAGAGAATTCTCCCCTCTTTGGGCACTGTCGATAAGCTAAAGGCCCAATTCGGAATTTATTAGTGATATTTATGCGATTTAATTAATTTTATTTATACTTTTGCAAAGTCAAAAAAATAAAAATGGATTGCATAAAATGTAATACTAAAAGTTGCCGGACAACAGAATCGTGTCACGCCCAAAAATTTGATGTTGACGAACTGATTCAAACCTATCATCTGCCCGAAAACATGAAAATCGTTCAGGCTGCTGCACACCTGGTTGACAATGGCAGAGCAGGAACCTTATCGAGGTTGCAGGAGGTTATTGAATTCTCGAAAAGCATGAATTTTAAGCGAATTGGAATTGCTTACTGTTATGGAATGGAGATTACAGCCGCACTGATTACGACAATTTTTCGGGAATCAGGCTTTAAAATTTATCCAGTATCCTGCACTACAGGAGGATTTAAACAATCAGATATTAACATCGGGAGTAAAATTGAAAAAGTGGCCTGCAACCCACTGGCCCAGGCTGAACAATTGAATGCTGAATCAGTAGATTTTACAATAACTGTCGGGCTTTGCCTTGGACATGATATT
The DNA here is from genome assembly GCA_020719165.1 of Draconibacterium orientale. Classification (GTDB taxonomy): domain Bacteria; phylum Bacteroidota; class Bacteroidia; order Bacteroidales; family FEN-979; genus CAIVAT01. The sequence continues at coordinate 2,795 of DYQT01000085.1, forward strand.
TTGTTTAATAAGCATATCAAATCATACACAACAACCTTGATTGTAAAAGACAGAGTTCATGATCACAATCCAGTCGACGCAATAAAAAATTAAAATAATGACGAGAAATAGCAGCAGCAACAGACAAATTCGCACATAAAGCAGATCATTATGAAAGATAAAATCCAATTTTTCCCAATTACCAGCTTCGCCATAATCATGGGCCTTACAGGATTGACAATCGCATTTGGAAAATTCTATCACCTGCAATGGCTGCCTCGTATTTTGTACGACATCTCCATTTTTACGGTGTTGGCTTTGTTTTTTCTGTTTAGTGTGATGTATGGATTAAAGCTGGTGATGTTCCCCGATGAGGTAAAAACAGATTTTCGCCATCGTATTAGGATTAATTTTTTTTCTGCGATAAGCATTTCGTTGTTATTGCTTTCTATCGCCTTTTATACATATTTCCCAATCCTGTCTATCGCGCTTTGGTGGCTGGGCGCTATTTTGCATACTGTCTTCATGTTTAAAACCATTAGCTTCTGGATTCAGCACAATTTTGAAATACAGCATTTTAACCCGGCCTGGTTTATCCCAGTGGTTGGAAATATCCTGATACCTGTAAGCGGTGTCGATTTTGCTCCGGTGATTATCTCGTACTTCTTTTTTTCGATAGGATTCTTTTTTTGGATCGTACTGTTTACGATATTTTTATATCGTGCTATTTTCCATGCGCAACTCCCTGAGAAATTTATCCCCACATTCTTTATATTGCTGGCACCACCTGCAGTCGGATTTATCTCCTACATGCGTATTGCTGCCAGTTGGGACAATTTTTCGGTTTTCCTGCTTCTAATGACCTACTTTTTTATTGCTTTGCTTGCCGTTATGTACAAGAGCTTTACCCAATTGAAATTTTTCATGTCCTGGTGGGCCTTTACCTTCCCTTTGGCGGCTTCAACAATAGCTTCGGCAGTTGCCTTTCAGGTTACAAATTATATGTTTTTCAAGGTGATAGCGTGGGCCTTGTTAATCACGGCCATCACTGCAATTTCTATTGTGACCTGGTACACGATACTTCACATTCGAAAAGGAGAAATTTGTGTGAAGGAAGAGTAACTGAATCTAATTATCGCCAGAGCCAATAATCATAAACAATTAAAAATAGAATCAATGAAAATAAAATTAGTGGCCATCGTATTCACCGTATTCGGACTCTTAGCCGGTATCATTTTTACCGGGATCGCCATAAACCTTTCGGCTGGTCAAATGATGATTAAAGAGATAAAAAGTCCTTACGATTATCAAAAAACTGTTGATCTCATTGTGCAACGGGTAAATTCAACACCAGGATGGCACGTCGTGACTGTTTACGACATGAACAAAGAGGTTGTTGAACATGGGGGTAAACCGATTGGTAAATACAGCATCATTAAATATTGCAGTGGCAAATATGCTTCGCAGATGCTGATGGCCGACGACCGCAAGGGAATGGGAGCGATGATGCCCAAGGCCTTTGCCGTTTACGAAAAATCAGACGGCCAAGTCTACCTTTCAACCTCAAACGGAGCAGTGATGGGAAAACTCTTTGGAGGCGAAACAGAAACCCTTATTGAAAAAGTATCGCTTGAAGTTGAAAATATGTTGAGCTTTATGAATTTCAAATTTACCCTGTTTTAGCAACCAGAAAATAACCTCTTTTTTCTGTGAGGGTGAGCATTAAAATCTTATACAATTGAAATAAAATATCGTAATAGATATATATGTAAGAGTGTATACTTTTGTTTCCGAAGAATGCATTCTCACCTAACCCTTCTAAAACTATCTGTTATGAAAACAAGAAAAAATGTAACCATCGGGATCTTCCTGATGTTGGGCCTGTCAATCATGGTACTCTCCCTCAACGGATGTACAAAAGAAACCACTGCAGTGGAAACATCTGCCGACCTCCAGTATAAGGATGCCATCCTTAACCATACAATTGCCGACACCTCCTCATCAGGATGCTGGTCCTGTACCGATTCCTTACCGGTTGAATCATTAAGCACCTCCGAAACCGAAGCTCTGCTCACCATGCGCGAAGAAGAGTTCCTTGCACATGATGTATATATTACACTCAGCCAGTTATATACCAAGCCTATCTTCCGGAACATCGCACGCAGCGAACAGCGGCATACTGATGCAATCAAGGCCCTGATTATTAAATACGCATTGGTTGATCCGGCAGCAAACCATGTAACCGGCTCTTTTGCAAACCAGGATCTGCAAGCCTTATACAACGATCTTGTCTCACTCGGATCGGGTTCTTTAACCAATGCACTTATCGTTGGGGCCACAATCGAGGATCTTGATATAAAAGACCTGAAGGATCATTTGCTGGCAGTTGATAACCAGGATATCACCTGTGTGTTCAACAATCTTATGCGTGGTTCGAGAAATCATTTGCGGTCATTTTATGCCAATATTCAATTCATTGGTGGAACCTACACGCCGCAATACATTACTCAGGAAGAATTTGACGCCATCGTGAACTCGAAACATGAAACCGGCAATGGCAATTGAATAAAAGATTAGTGATACTTATGCGCTTTATTTTGGCATGATCTTTGACAACTGGATACCATGGAATATAAAAACTTAAACTTATGCTACAAACAAATTTAATGCACGTTCTGACAGCTGCAGGGCATCAGAAACTAATTGAAGAACATGAAAACGTTATGATCTGTTGTGGAAGAATGGGTCCCATGTGTATCCCTGTCTATGGTATTATGGAAGATCTGGAGTCGGAATACCCCCATGTTAAATTTGCCGACATGGAATTTGACAATCCGGAATCGTACCCGATTCGCAATGCCCCGGAATGCAAAGGCTTTATGGGAATTCCCTTTACCATGTATTACAAGAAAGGGAAGCTTGTCAAAGCGACCTCCAGCATCCAGTCGATGCCGCAGATAAAATCAATCCTCGATGCCCAATTCGCTGTAAAATAGAGATTAAATCAGGTTCGCCAGATCCTCTGCAGGTAAAAAGAAAATTTCATGGGTTTAGTGATTGCCTTTTTACCTCGGGGATCTGCTGCGGCCTTTACAAAAGAAATGATGGCAGAAATATTCGACATCATCATTATTGGCGGAGGTCCGGCCGGACTGACTGCCGGCATTTATGCTTCCCGCGCCCGGATGAAAACCCTGATTTTAAATGAGGGAACAGTTGGCGGGCAACTTGTACTCACGCATGAGATTGCAAATTATCCGGGCGTTGAATCAATAAGTGGATTTCAGTTGGGGAACATCATGAAAAAGCAGGCACTTGCTTTTGGATGTAAAATCAAATCAAATATTCAGGTCACTGCGTTCGACTACTCAGCAAAACTTAAAATGGTCGAAATCAATGGCAATGAGCAATTCTATGGCAGAACTGTCATTCTGTCACCAGGAGGAGAACCACGCATGATCCATGTTCCGGGCGAGGCTGAATTCAAAGGTCGTGGCGTCTCCTACTGCGCAACCTGCGACGGGGATTTCTTCACCGGTAAAGATATCGTGGTGGTAGGTGGTGGTAATTCGGCCCTTGAGGAGGCCGTTTCCTTAACAAAGTATGCTCGCAATGTTGCAGTGGTTCACCAGTTTGATCAATTTCAGGCATTTCCCTATGCTGTGGAGGAGGCAAAAGCCAATCCAAAAATTAAATTTTACATGGAATCGCAAGTACGAAATATTCTTGGCGATGAATCGGTAAAACAGGTTGAGGTTGAGCATCTTCCTACAAGGAATAAAACATTGTTAACAGTTGACGGGATCTTTATCTTCATTGGTTACATTGCGAAAACCCGGGGATTTGAAAAATGCATCGATTTGAATGAAAGGGGTGAAATTATCGTTGGAACGGATATGCAGACCAATGTCGCAGGCGTTTTTGCAGCTGGCGACAGCATCGTAAAACGTTACCGCCAGGTGACTACTGCAGTTGGTGATGGCACGATTGCTGCATTAAGTGCAATTGAGTATTTAAGAACCAATTAAAAAACATAGCTCATGAAGGAGATTTTTTCGTTACGTGAACTTCAGGAAATACTTGCACATGATAAAAAAACTTACATATTGTTATGGAAAAAGGGTTCGGAACTAAGCGAATGTGCTTATGCTGCATTGAAGAATGCTTCTGACAAACATCCTGAAATCATGACATTTTCAGCAGATGTCGGGCTTGTTCGCGACATCCATGAAGTGTATGGCATCAGTTCGGCCCCCGCTCTGCTCCAATTCGACGGACCGGAATTGAAAAATGTACTAAAAGGCTGTCATCAGGAGAGTTTTTTCAGTTCGCTCCTTGAAGAAGCTATTTACCAGTCTCAAACAAAAGAAAGCGGCGTACCTGCGAAATCTGTTACCGTTTATTCAACTCCGACCTGTTCCTGGTGCAATACACTGAAACAATGGCTCAGAAAAAACCATGTCAGTTATGCTGATGTTGATATTTCAAAGGATGAAAGAGCTGCCCAGGATCTGGTTCGAAGAAGTGGACAACAAGGTGTACCTCAAACCGAGATTAACGGACAAATTGTCGTTGGGTTTGATCAACCAAAGCTTAAGCAGTTATTAGAAATTTAAAATAAAATTGATCGTCATGAAAGAGCTACAACCCATTAACCAGCATGTTCTGCTAGACCTCACAGAATCAAGAATTAAACAAACTGCCAGTGGCATCATTATTCCGGATACTGTGGAAGAAAAGCCCATGTTTGCAAAAGTGCTTAGCCTAAGCACCATTGAAAATGCAGAAATCAATGTTGGTGATACGGTCTTGTTTAAAAAATATTCCGGAACTGAAATTGAGTTCGAAGGCCGAAAGTACCTTTTAATGGCTTATGCAGATATCCTCGCCAAGGTTGTTGAAACGGAAAAGATCTGAAAATTCCGAAATAGCCTCATGAAAAAGAAAATGGGAACCATCGCTGTTAATTGACTTATCTTTGCAGGAATATTTAACATGCCGGGCTTTTTGAATTTCTGCCCGTCGTTTCTGCCTTTGTCCTTTTATAGTTAACCTTCCCGGATTTTTTTTATGAAAATTCATCTGACACTCTTCTACCTGCTCATCGGAAACATGATGGCTTCTGTTTCTGCTCAGGAGTCGAGTCAAAAAGACACCTTTGAAATCAGTTCTCATGCCATGCAATTCCCACATTATTGCAAAAAATGGGGATTTCAGGTCTCTGTCGGACTCTCCATGGTAAAACCTCCGGAAGACCTGCTGGAAAGTGCCATTCAGGCCCCATTGGCTAACGTTCACCTTACATTCGGCCTCCCATATTCACTCTCGCTTGAATCAGACCTCACCACGATCATCGTCTCCAATCAACTGAGGATGGGGCCAAGAGTCAGCTTGGAGGTTAAAAATTTCGGCGTAAAGGGGGGATGGGACATAGCCTATGTTTATGGACAGTTAAAGCAATCCGGATTTGACAACAGTACCCAGGCATGGATACATTATCCGAATGTTTCAGTTGGTTATAAGCTCAAAAAGTTGGCCTTTACCATAAAGGGAGAATTGGTAATTGTGGGCAAAGTCGCAACCAAATCAGGTGAAATTGAAGTCAGCCGTTACAAAACTTTTGTGAATGGTGGAACTCTCTCTTTATATTTGGAACAAAGAATCCATCATAATAAGGTTATCATCATTGGCCTGAAAGATAATTACGTGAAGTTTTATTGGCCCACCTGGATGCTGTTTTCCACATTTAACCGGTTTTATCACATTCCCGAACTGTATATAAGCTGGATATTATGAAACTCAATTTTATTTTCATAGCCGGGTTGTTGCTGATCCTCAATAGCTGCAACAAAGAGTCGCAAGTACCGGTGCCTTCTCCGGGACCTAATTCCTTCCTGAAGGAAACACATCCGCTGCCATCCTCATCCAAACCATCCATGGAAGGCATTTACCTGGTCACTTCCAACACATCCATGTTTGGTGATACGATGGTGGTTAAATGGAACCGTACAGGGATCCTCTTCACCTGTAAAAACGGCAAGCATTTTATTATGGATGCAGGCTACCTCGATTCGGTAATTTTCATCCAGGGATATTGGAGAGATGGATATAGTGATGCGACGGGTATTTGCAACATGTACATCTCCGCTTCAGAAGGAGGAGGTGATCTTTTAGCAGGAAAACCGGCTCCAAGCATCATCATCAGGGGTGCCTACGGAACAGAAAATGAAGCTCCGAACCAATCACTCAAACTGCAATATTTGCGACCGTTTTCAAAAAAAATAAAGGACAGTAACTTTTATATTCTCGGTCATCGGGCAGGTGGACGCAATTCAGATCGGCTCCCTGTGTCGGAAAACAGCATTGCCATGGTTAAATTTACTGAAAGACTTGGAACTACCGGAATTGAAGTAGACCCCAGGATTAGCAGCGATGGTGTTGCCTTCATATATCATGATCCAGATATCAACACCCGACTTACCCAAAAAGGACTACTTTCCGGTGACGTAAGCGCTTATACCTGGCTTCAGCTCTCCTCTTTTGTAACGCTGATCCATGGAGAGAGGATCCCCTCGCTGGAAGAGGTACTGACATTTGCAATTGACAGCACTGATTTGCGCTTTGTGTACATGGATATGAAAAGTGCCGAGGCGGTTCCGGTGGTCGTCCCTCTGCAACAAAGTGCCATCCAACATGCAAAGGAGAAAGGCAGAGACATTATCATCCTGATGGGGATTCCCGATACCGATGTCCTGAATGCATTTATGAACTATCCCGACTATAAGAATATACCTTCGTTATGCGAACTTACGGTGGATGACGTCAGGATGGTTAATTCACAAGTGTGGGCACCGAGATGGACCTTAGGCACCCAAAAAGACCTTGTTCAGCAAATGCATAATGAAAAACGATTGGCTGTATGCTGGACTATTGACAGCCCGAATTGGATTCGTAATTATTTGAATCAGGGCATTTTTGACGGGATGCTTACCAATTTCCCATACGTTGTGGCGTATCATCATTATATACAAGAGTAACAACATGGGGCAACTAAGAACAATCATCACTGTGGCAATGGCTTTTCTCTCTGTTGTGGTTTACTCGCAAAAAAATGACAGCGGAAAGTTACGCCTCAATCACTATTCCTTTACGATAGGTACCGGTTGGACCCATTACATTAACAACCTGGAAAGCGGGGGTCAGAATATTCAAAAAGATTATGCAGGAGTATCTCTGAAATTTTTTTGGGAACCGGAACATCTGCTCAGCCTTGGACTAGAAACCGGTTATTATAAGCTTTTCGTGGCGAAAGGGCAATTGACTGACAATACCACCGGTCAGGTTGATCGTTCCGTTATCCCTTTACTCTTATTGATAAGAATGCGGATCATTCAAAATGTTCATCTTGGGGTTGGAACAGGAATAGCCCTAATCAACAACAAAACTGTTGGGGGAAAACAAAAAGTAATAACAGAAACAATCTCTCTTTCCAATTTTGAGTTCTCAGGCACTTACATCTATCCATTGAGTAAACATTGGCTTGTGGGGGGAGAGGTTAAATTGTTTCATTTCGGAAACACCGAGGATACGATGTATTCCATTCAGGCTACCTTTGCATGGAGGTTTTAATCCTGCATAAGCAAGAAATTAGCTAATCTCAATGGCTTGCAAGAGCCATTCAATGGATACCTTGAACTCCTTTGCCGCCACTCAGTTTGCCCGGAAAATACTTCACTTTTAATTTAAGCGCCACATTCACCAATGCGATCAAAACCGGCACTTCAACCAATGGTCCGATTACGGCAGCAAATGCCTCTCCCGAATTAATACCGAATACAGCAATGGCAACAGCAATAGCCAGTTCAAAATTATTGCTGGCTGCAGTGAATGAAAGCGTAGCCGCTTGCTCATAGGTAGCGCCGACTTTTTTACTCATCCAGAATGAAAGCAGGAACATAATCACAAAATAGATACTCAGAGGGATGGCAATCCTGATCACATCCAGGGGGATCTTGACAATATATTCACCTTTCAGGGAAAACATCACCAGAATGGTGAATAGCAATGCAATCAACGTGAGCGGACTGATCTTTGGGATAAACTTCGTGTGATACCACTCCTTGCTTTTCACACGGATCAGGATAAAGCGGGTGAAAAATCCTGCCAGGAACGGGATGCCAAGGTATATAAATACACTTTCGGCAATCTGTTTGATGGTAATGGCCTCGACGGCGCTGTTGGTCGGAAGACCGAACCATGCCGGAAAAACCGCGATAAATAAATAGGCATAAACGGAGAAAAGAAGCACCTGAAAGATCGAGTTGAAGGCAACCAGTCCGGCACAATATTCATTATCTCCCTTTGCCAGTTCATTCCAAACGATTACCATGGCAATGCATCGGGCAAGGCCGATGAGGATCAACCCATACATGTAATCTACGTTGAATTGCAGAAAGATAATGGCAAGCAAAAACATCAGCACGGGGCCGATCAGCCAGTTCTGTACCAGCGACAATCCCAGGATTTTGGTGTTTTTAAACACATCGCCCAGCTCTTCATATTTCACCCTGGCTAATGGCGGGTACATCATCACAATAAGCCCGATGGCAATCGGGATGTTGGTGGTTCCCGACGACATTGAATTCCAGAAACCCGCAATACCGGGAAAAAGCCAGCCCCAGAAAACACCGATGGCCATGGCTAAAAAGATCCATAATGTAAGATAGCGGTCTAAGAACTTTAATCTTGTCTTCATTTGGTATTTATAATAAAATCTTTTATTATCTTGAATTTCACAGACTTAAAAGTAAACAGAATCCAAAGCCGAAAGCAAAATGAGTATGCCCATTACAAGAACAGCCATCAATATCATGATTGATGCGTGCTCATTACTTAAAACCTGGTTTCGCCATTTCACCATTTCGCTATTTCGCTATTTTTTGCCCTGAAACAGTTATACTAAAAATCCCTGTTCCTCCCTCTTTAAATTCGATTAACTCCCCGGATGAGAGATATTTTGTAAGTATATTATCCGGAATGGTGATTGACTTTTGCTTGTGAACCACTACATCCTTAAATCCCAACTGTTTAATGATTCCCAGATATGCTTCCATTTGAATTGCGCCGGACACACAACCGGCATACATTTCGGCATCCTGTTTCAGCATTGCTGGCAGAGTGCCCTTTATGACCACATCAGAAACACAAAAGTGACCACCGGTTTTAAGTACCCGATTGATCTCGGCAAAGGCTTTCTGTTTATCAGGAACCAGGTTCAATACGCAATTGGAAACTACCACATCATATTGTTCAGCGGGCAATGGCATATTTTCAATATCGCCTTTCAAAAACTCAACGTTGGTAAAACCAAGTTTCTGATTGTTTGCAATTGCTTTGCCGATCATTTCATTGGTAAAATCCAACCCGGTTACTTTTCCCGAATCACCAACAATAGCTCTTGCTACAAAGCAATCGTTCCCTGCCCCGCTCCCCAGGTCAAGAACATGATCACCTGGTTTAATATTGGCAAAATCAGTTGGAATCCCGCATCCAAGTCCTAAGTCGGCTTCAGGATTATATCCGTGGCTATTTGAATAATCTTCGCTGAAAATGGTGTAATCAACATCACCACAACATGCAGTGGTTCCGCAGCAGGAAGATTGGTTCTGCTCTTTGCTCTGACTGGCGATAGCGCCATATTTCTCTTTTACAATCTCCTTGAGCCTATTTGCCTCCTGATCCATCGCAGGTTTGATCTTTTCCTGATAAAAAGCCTGAAAACCTACGTTGATTTCATCGCGAACCCTTCGGTAAACAGCCATTATTTCGTCGATTGTTCCTACTGCATCCGCCGGATCATCGAACCCGATATGCAACCGGGTGTTAACTTTGCCAATAAAGGCCGGACAGATTTCCCGGGCGCCACCGCAAACGGTGATCACATAATCAAATGGATCGGCCACGAAAATATCAACACTTTTCGGCTTGTTTCCGGAGATGTCGATCCCCAGTTCTTTCATTGCTGCAACTGCATGAGGGTTGGCCTGACCGGCCGGGTGTGTTCCTGCCGAAAATACTTCAAGACGTGCATCAAAGGATTTCAGAAACCCCTCTGCCATCTGGCTCCGGCATGAATTGCCGGTACATAAAATTAAGATTTTCATAATGTGCTAATGTGCTGATGTGCTGATGTGCTAATGTGCTAATGTGCTAATGTGCTAATGTGCTAATG
>DYQT01000086.1 GCA_020719165.1 Draconibacterium orientale
TAGGTTTCTGCAATATTAACTGTTTTTCTCATTTTATACCACTTGCAGGTAACGAATCGCTATCCACAGGAGTCCATATATTTCTGCCTTATCCACAGTGCATTTATCCCTTGTAAATTACTGTACATCATAATTATAAAGTTGTTTTTGTTCGTTTTTGTAGAATTGAATGCAAAGGGTTCCTTCATGGAATAAACTTACTTTTTAAAAAACATTCATGCGGTTTCTAACCTGAATAAACTTCGCCAGAATGCAATTGCCTGTTTAAATCAATGTATCCTTGGGTAGTAATTCAGAACAAATATAAGTTGTTTTTAGGGAAAACCTCCTCTTTAAAGCGACTTTTTATTGAAACTACTTCGAAATAGTGAATATTGACAATTATAACCTGTTGAATTTTTGCTAATAACCTTGTTTACAGCATATTCAGAATAGATGATTTTTCAGCATCAAACCAGAAGAGTTTTCCGAAGCAGGTTTATATTTCAAGCTTATCCAAAGGATTTTCAATCTTATCAAATCCTTTGGTGGTCATGTGAGTGTAAATCTCTGTAGTTTTAATATTTGAATGCCCCATCAACATCTGTATATACCTGATGTCGGTTCCGTTTTCAAGCAAATGTGTGCCAAAACAATGCCGCAATGTGTGAGTCGATGCTTTCTTTGTTATTCCCGCTCTTTTAAATGCCTCTTTTACAATGGTATAAACACTGCTTTCGGAATATTGTAAGCCTTTCACACCCTCAAATAGCCATTCTTTGGGTTTATACTCCTTATAATATTCACGCAAAACAGGGACAACTTTTTTTGACAACAATGTATAACGGTCTTTACGACCTTTGGCTTGTCTGACAAATATTTGCATCCGCTTGCTGTCAATGTCCTTTATTTTCAGGTTAATTACCTCGCTCAACCGGAGCCCTCCCCCATAGGTAATCATGATGATTGCCTTATGCTTGATATTTTCAACCAATTTTATGGTATCGGTAATCTCATCTACGTTTAGCACATTGGGTAACTTGAATGCCTTCAACGGACGATCGAGAAAGTAAAATTTCCGATGTCCCCCCAAAACACGCTCATAATAAAACTTTATTGCGTTAATGGATTGATTCTGATATGAAGCCGATACTTGACGATCAATCACAAGGTATTGTAAAAACGCAATGATAAGTTTATCACCGATTTGATCAATTTCCATTGTGTTGTAGTAGTTGATAAATTCCTCGAACATACCTGGGTAGGTTTTGATGGTGTTTTTGGTGTACCTAAGCTCCCGGAGCTTTCGCAGGTATTCATCAGGACAACTGCGATAGTTTGGAATATCAATGCGGGATATTCGCCTTACCTTATCCTCCTTTCTTATCTCCTCCTCCTCATATAAAATTTCAAGCCCCTGAACCTGTGCTTTTGCTTTAATTTCGTATAGAAATTTCTCAGAATAGGGTATCGTCCACCATTTATTCTTACCATCCCAATTGTTGAATGGCATCGACTTGATTTGGTAACATAATTCCTTGTTAAAGCCAAAAATCAGTCTTAACCTTCCGGTTATGGTTTTAATGATTAACAACTGATTTGTTTTGATTTTGCGTTGTGAATCAGCGTTTGTTTTAACATCAAAATCTTCATGTACGATCATTTGATAAATTCGTTCATTAAAATAATCATTTATCAAATCAATATTTCCAGGGTAATTTGGCACAACCCAGCAAAATTGCTTTCCATCCCAGCGACTGTAGCGAAGTGAGGTAATAAAATGGGTGTCAAGTGCATTCTTAGGTAACTTCAATATGATCTTGCGACCAATTACCTGTACCGAAACATTTTTAGCAGGCTTATTTTGGTTAGGAACTGTAGGAACAGGTGCGACAGTAATTGATTTTTCATGGTTCTTTTCCGAAGCTTTATTGGGGTATTCTACCTCGGGAAATATCGTCTTTAACTGGTCAAATGAAGCTTTACCGTATGGAATGTGCCATGCCTTCATGGTTTGATCCCACCTGGCTCCCGGAATTTGTTTTATCAGTAAAGCGATTTCATGATTATACGGAAATTCTACCTTGATCCGCTTTTCACCGTTGATTTCAATTTTTGATGCTTTCATAGTATCCGTATTTGTTGTGGATATTCCCCGGAAATAGAGATAACCACCGAAAAATTAAAAAATCATTGCGGTTATTCCATGATTCTAAGGAATATGAATAACCTTATCTTTGCTTAATCCGTTTTTTTGCAAAAGGTAATACATTGGTGATAAGTTTTTTCAACATCGTCGCGATTACATGAGTTTTTCTCCTGAGTTTGACATTTTTTTACGTTTTAAAAGGTTTACGGCAAAACCTCTCCCCGGTCTTCTCTTGAAGGTAACTCCGTATAAACATCTTTTTCTTTCTGAACCTTACTTTCTTTGGCTACCACCCAGTCATTCGCTAAACTGCGGAAACTTGTCGCTGCGCTCCTCATACAGTCCGCAGTTTTACCCTCATTCCTCGATTTTCTGAACGTGATTTTTGTGAGGCGGTTCCAGTGCTTAGTAAACATTGTACCATTCAACTCAGTCGTAATGCAATCCACTTCTTGTTTTACATTAAAAACTGACGAATGTTTATACAGAGTAGCCCTTCAAGCGGAGGGTCGGAGAGAGGTCATGGCCAATCATTTACAAGACGATCAGGTGCCGGTTGTTGAGATTCCTGAGCGCCAGCTCAACCTCTGGCCTGTCTTTGGGAATGAGCATTTTCTATAGCCCGATTCTTATACGTCAGGTTGGACATGAGTTTGCTATATTTTCACCACAATAAGGACACAACACCCATAATTTTTCCAATGGGCTGAAGCATTTTTTACAAACAGCAACCTTTTCTACAACAGATTTCAACCAGATGGTTGCTTTAACGGTATAAATGTCAGGAATTTCCTTGAGGAATGCTTGTTGCCGCAAAATGGGCTCTTGCCCTAAAAATGGCAATGCAATGATAATAAATCTCCGGGTATTTCTTCCGCGGTTTTGCGAGATGAATTATACGCTGTTGGGCATGCAGCCAATAACGAAATAGATGAGATTGGAAGATTTTCCTCTCATGTGAAATATTGATCGATAATTTTCGTAATTTCCCACCGAAAATCACATGTTTAGCGGTGATAAGGGGTTGCTGCTAATCCGGGGTTATATATTCCGGTGCTGATATTTGACAGTAGAGAAGAAATTCAACACGTAGTACACCAAAAACAAAGTTGAAGATCAGGAATATTCCGATAATCTAACTTTAATACAACGCTCATGGAATCAATTAATTATACCGGAAACACCATCCTTATTGCAGAAGATAATGAAACCAATTATGAGTATGTGCGACAGGTATTCCTGAATACCGGTTTAACGCTTCTTCATGCGATTAACGGTGAGGAGGCGATAGATTTCTGCCGTGATCATCCGGAGATCAGGATGATACTGATGGATGGCCTGATGCCAGTGATGAACGGCTATGATGCCACCCGTGAAATCAGAAAATTAAGACCTGAATTGCCCATCGTTCTCCTGACTGCCTATGTCAGCCAGATATCGATCAGGGATGCAGTTGCCAGCGGGTGCACCGATTATCTTGCCAAGCCCATCGGGCGGGAAGAATTGCTGACCGTACTTAAAAAGTGGATGGTTGTATAGTTTTTATTTTTGTTAAATCCCCAGGGCTGAAACCCGGAGCTACAAAATCGTCATTCTGATCCCGGCATATACTGTAATTCCTACAATTGGTCCCCAAGCCATGGATGCATCAAAATGGGTATGATATGGTTTCCAGTATTCGGAAATAGGATCAGCCTGCCGGAAATTAGTCAAATTCTCTCCTCCTATATAAACATCCAGATGTTTAAACTTTTTCGTTATCTGACCAAGCAAATTGAACCATACCGGCGACCATCCCGGCCGCTGCAGGGAACCCGGCATTTTATGTGTATCCGGCAGCCGGGCCGGCCCATTGAGCTGACCTGTGAGATCAAACTTCCATTTTTCGAATCGCGTGGCATAGCCAATTGTCAACAATCCCTTATACTGGTTAACCATCGACTTTTGCTGCAACTTCCCTCCTTCCGTCACCTTCACATCATTGTATCTGAATGCGGCGGTAATGGTAAACCTTTTAACGGGTGAGAAGGTAAACTGAATCTGCAAACTATTGGCAAATGACTGTCCGTTAAGGTTATAAAAGAAAACCGCAGTTGGCAGGCTATCCTGATCGGCAATAATTTGTTTTACAAAACTTGTCCGGTAAGCATCTGCCGACAATTCAGCCTTTTCACCGAAGAGGGTGAAACTCCAGGTAAAATTCAGACCGTAATTCCATGCCTCCTCATTTCCCAGATCTTGTTCAAAATACAGCGCACGCTGGCTTACGAAAACTGCACTGTTTTCGGCCAGAAGATTGGGCGAGCGATATCCTTTTCCGATGGAGCCACGAATAGTTGTTGTTTTAGATGGATTAACCCGAACATGCAGCCTGGGGGTGAAATAGTAACCAAACCGGCTGTTATAATCTCCCCTGATTCCGGCTATCAGCGCAAATTTCCCACACAATTCATAGGTGTATTCAAAAAACGCTCCTGCAACCCACTCATTCCGGTCCATCAGGCAGGTAACCACTGAATCGCCCACCAGTGTAAAGAGATCGGCATCGGTTGCTGTTGAATCAGCCGGCATGGTCTGGTAACGATATTTCAATCGGGTTTGAACGTACTTTTCACTGTAATCATCAACAAAGTAACTGGCTCCAACTGAGACGCGGTGTTTGTTTTCGTTGAATGAGGTAGCGAAAATCAGGTTCGCATTGAAATTCTGCTCATGGCCATGGTAGAGATTGATTCCATAAAATCCGTCCTGCTGATGGTTTATTCCTGAAAGAATCAACCCAAGACTCGATTTTCCACCCTGCCCCGGAAAAGTGCCGTTTTTCCAGAATGCCTCAAGCCTTTTGGTTGTTACCCCGATTCCGTATTTTATTGAATCATTGGTGATGCCGTTGGTATCTGTATTCCAGGTACTTTTATCGAAAGCCATCTGACCTCCATTGCGATCCTCATACAGAAATTTGACACCAAGCCTTGACACCCATTTTTGCGGAACGATATAATCCCACCGGTTCATTGCAGTGAAGGTCGTTATTTTAGGTGCATCCATAAACCCGTCGGTTGAATCAGGCTTCTGCACAATATTCCGGTCGAATTTATTCTGAGAGGTTGCCGCATGGATCAACAGCGAGGTGCTCAATTTTTCATTGATTTTGATGGCGCCATCCGCATTGGCCTCAAACCGCAGATTGCTGTTTGCAAACAGGTTGACAAACAACTTATCACTGGTTTCGGGTTTTTTATATTCCACGTTGATCTGGCCGGTAACCGATTCATAGCCTTGTACCACCGATGATGATCCTTTTGCAATCTGGATCGATTCCATCCACGAACCCGGGATGTAATTCAGCCCGAAAGGTGTTGCCAATCCCCGGATCAGCGGGACATTCTCGGTCATGATCTGGCTGTAGATACCCGAAAGCCCCAGAAGTTGAATTTGCCGTGCCCCTGAGAGCGCATCGGAATAGGATACATCAACCGAGGCATTTGTTTCAAAACTTTCAGCCAGGTTGCAACATGCAGCCCGTTCAAGTTCACCGGTAGTAATCACGGTTGTTGCCCTGGCATTGAGCTTTGAAATAAAGGTATTATCAGGCTTCCCGCTGATCTCCACCTCCGAAAGATTTTGAACATCCGCATGAAGTTCGATTTCTATTTTACTCTTCGTTTTTGCTACTGAAACAGTGTCGCGTTTGTACCCTAACAGACTTACCACAAGCCGCGCCGAAGTATTTTCTGCCCGGGAAAGACTGAACCTCCCGGTTTCATTGGTAAAAGTGCCACTGGTCGTACCCAGCCAAAACACATTCACTCCGGGTAACCCGACCTTATGTCCATGTTCATCTTTTTCAACAACCACTCCCTGGATCACCTGCGCGTTGACCCTGAATGCCGGATATATTCCGGCTAACCATAAAAAAAGTATTATCACCAACTGATTCTTCATCATCCTTGTTTTTTGTTAACCATAAAAAAATTGAAACAAGTCACCACAAGGCCGCTCAGGTAATGCGAGCGCGTGCTGACTTTTTAAATCAAGGAAGGATGATCCGGGATTTTTATCTGGTGCAAAAAGTACACCAGGGTCCTCCCAAATAGTGGCGGGGAGTGAAACTGGTAATGGGCGTATTCAAAAACAGGTTGCTCAAACAGGGGAATGCTCACCAATGGATTTGAACGGAAATGCAGAAAAGCATTCAATACATCCAGCTTCAGTTTATCAACCGTTTTGGTAAGGATCTCTAATTTGAAAAATGACAGGTCACTTTTGCAACAGGGAGACGAATCCACTTGTGGATGGGTTCCGGCTGTTTCATGACAACTGCAACATGCGCTTGCATATCCGGTTGTTTCATTTTCACAGCATCCATCATCTGAACTTTTGAAAAACTCAGGAAAAACGGTTACGTTATTTTGTTTGCTGCTGATACATGTATGACGAAGCACAGTCAACCCCGTAGTTCCAAAAAGGAACACAAGGAGAAAGAAAATAGATCCGACACGTTTGACCGTTTTCATCAGGATGATTGAGACGACAAAATTAGCTGAAATATCAACATGAAGGATAGAGAAACCTCATTTTGCACCAATTCAGGGGATACCAATACGATTTTAGTTTAATATTGCACAAAATTCTCTGAGAAGAATGAGTCCTCTGGCAAAACTATTTTGTGGAAAAAAAGAGTTGGAACTATCATCTCCGGTGGTGATGGGAATTCTGAATCTGACCCCCGACTCGTTTTTTGACGGAGGCAGATTTTCAGATATCACAACTCAGTTGCACCATGTTGACAAAATGCTTCACGACGGAGCTTCCATCATCGATGTTGGTGCAATTTCAACCCGGCCAGGAGCCATTGATGTTGGAGAGGATGAGGAACTTGCAAGATTAATCCCATCGATCAGGGAAATTATGAAACATTTTCCCGATTGCATTTTGTCGGTTGACACCTTCCGGCCTGAAGTGGCGCGCGTTGCGGCAGCGCATGGAGCGTGTATGATCAACGATATTTATGGCGGACGTTATGAGGCCGGGATGATTGAAACTGTTGCCACGCTGAAAATTCCGTATGTTCTGATGCATATGAAAGGCACCCCTGCCACCATGCAACGGGATCCCTCCTATTCAAATGTAGTGGCAGAAGTTTCCTATTTCTTTGAGAACCAGCTAAAACTTTGCAGAGAGGCGGGTATCAGGCAGGTTGTGATCGACCCCGGATTCGGCTTCGGCAAAACGGTAGAACAAAACTTTGCATTGCTTGCACATCTTGCAGATTTCGGGATGGAAGGGGTGCCGATATTGGTCGGACTTTCGAGAAAATCAATGATCAACAAGTTATTGAATATCGATCCATCTGAAGCGCTAAATGGAACTACCGTACTGAATACCATTGCATTGATAAATGGAGCATCCATACTGAGAGTTCATGATGTAAAGGAGGCAATGGAGGCCATCCGGTTGGTGAAGATGCTCGGCTAAAAGAAAAACCTTATCTTTGAAGGCAGGTTTCAGAAGGCATTTATCCTTTATCACCTGTCACCTGTCACCTGTCACCTGTCACGCGTCACGCGTCACGCGTCACGTGTCACGCTTTTTTTTAACCCTTGATATAACACTATGTTGCTGGTTGGTCTCTTTTCTCTCAGAGTGGTTGACATCATCGATATTATTCTGTTTGCGATCCTTTTATACGAAATATACAACCTTGTTAAAGGAACCGCAGGCATCAGAATTTTCATCGGCATCATTGCTGTTTACCTGATCTACCGGGTTGTAAAGGCATTGCAAATGCAATTGCTTACAGAAATTTTAGGACAATTTATCAGTGTTGGTGTGCTCGCCCTGATTGTCGTATTTCAACCGGAAATTCGGCAGGTGCTGCTCATGCTGGGCAACTCTAAAATAATCAAAAATCAAAGTAAACGCTTTTTGTTCTGGCGCTTTAAAATCAACAATCCGGTTAACCTGAACATCGATAAAATTGTGAAAGCCTGTCAGAAAATGGCCGAAACCAAAACCGGTGCACTCATCATTATCTCACAGCAAAATGAGCTTGCTCAGTACATTGCTACCGGCCAGGAGGTGGATGCAAAAGTTTCAGAGGTACTTTTAGAGACGATATTCTTTAAAAACAGTCCATTGCATGATGGCGCTGTCGTAATAATGGGGGATCAAATCAAGGCTGCACGTTGTATTTTGCCGGTATCCAATAAAGCGACAATCCCTCAATATTATGGATTGCGACATCGCGCGGCAGTTGGCATCACCGAAAAATCGGATGCCATCGCCATCATTGTTTCGGAAGAGCGGGGAGAAATCGCCTATTGTTACGAAGGCAGGCTTTACAGTGATGCCAGTCCCAGTGATCTTTCAACTTTTCTGGAGAGCATGTATAAATAACACACACAATAAGGAAGAAAGTGGCAATTATTTTGCGCTGTCGGCGCTTTTTTTCGCTTCAAATTCGCGGACAAGCATATCGGGCGTTTTGCCAAGATTCATCAAAGCCATCTCCGCATCATTGGTAAAATCATCAGCGGGATATTTTTCAAGAAAAAGGAGGTAGGTCTCCCGTGCTTTATCAATATCCTGCATAACATTTTCATAGATAAACGCCTTAAAAAACAAACAGAGTGAGGCTTTGGGCTTATCAGGATAATCTTTAAGATACTGATCGAAAAGAACAATTGCGCGCGGACCATTTCCTGAATTCATAACAATGTTTGCAGCTTTAAACAAATAGCCAGGCGCCAGCGAGTCCTTGGGATTGTTCTTGATAAAACCATCATACAGGGATAGGAGGCTGTCGGCTTTTTCCTTGTTGAAACTGACGGCATCGGGTGAAAAAAGGCTGTTTTCCAAGGCAGTGATCTGGCTTATCGATTTCTCGCGGGATGGACTGCAGCCCGTCATGAGCAGAATAATGGCGGAACACAGAATTATTGTTGATTCTTTTATGGTTAACATACGATCAAATTTGTTGATTATTTGTTCTGATTTATTTTTTTCCTCTTTTTAATTGCGGGAACAACATCCGATAAGCAACATCCACATTGCCTTTGCTTATGTCGGACAACCGTCGTTTCAATAGCATTTTTTTTAATGAGGTAACCCGGTCAACAAATACAATTCCTTCAATATGATCGTATTCATGCTGAATCACCCTGGCGATCACCCCTTCATACATTTCATCATGTTCAACAAAATTTTCATCCATATACCTGATATGAACGACCGGCTTTCGCATGATATCCTCCCGCAATCCGGGAAAACTCAAGCAACCTTCATTGAAGGAAAACTCCTCCCCCTCCTCTTTATAAATTTCGGCGTTCAGAAATGCCTTTTTAAAATTCCCGGTTCCCGGATATTTTTCTTCAAAAGCTGAAGCATCAATCACAAATAACCGGATAGAGCGGTTTACCTGCGGGGCAGCAAGTCCAACGCCATCAGAAACATACATGGTTTCCCACATATCAGCGATAAGCTGATTCAAATCGGGATAGTCGGGGGTGATAGTTTCAGCTACCTTTTTTAATACTGGATGCCCATAGGCAACAACCGGGAGAATCATAGAATCGTAATTTTATTAATATTGACTGTGTGATTCGGTAAACGGGTTAATGTTATCTGAGTGTAGTCTCCATAAAAGACTGCAGTATAATCGTGGCGCTCACAGTATCAACCAATGCTTTATCCTGCCTGTCTTTTTTCTTCAATCCGGCCTCCCTGATCGTTCGGGGGGCCAGGAGAGAGGTAAACCTTTCATCTGCCCGTTTTACCGGAATATCAGGAAAAGTCGCCTTCAAAGATTTAACAAACGGTTCAATAAATTTTGCAGATTCAGAATCTGTATAATTCATTTGTCTGGGCTCACCAACCACGAAACATTCAACGATGTTTTTTGAGGTGTAATCCTTCAGAAATTCCAGAACGTCCATCGATTTTACCGTAGTAAGTCCTGTCGCAATGATTTTTAGTTCATCTGTCACCGCTAATCCGGTCCTCTTCTGGCCATAATCTATCGCAACAATTCTGCCCATTTTCTCATTTTGTTGCAAAGGTATAAAGATTTCGGATTTCGGATTTCGGATTTAAGGTTAACTTTGACCTTTGCATTTTATTTATTGATTAAACTCAAATGAAACAAGTCAAACAAATTATTGAATCGGCCTGGGAGGATCGGGAACTGTTAAAACAAACTGAAACCCGGGAGGCAATTTTTGAGGTCATCTCACGGCTTGACAAAGGTTTGTTGCGGGTAGCCTCGAAAGAACAGGAACAATGGATCACCCATGATTGGATTAAAAAAGCCGTTATTCTCTATTTCCCTATTTGCAAGATGGAACTTATCGAGGTGGGGCCATTCCAGTTTTATGATAAGATACCGCTGAAAACCAATTATGATCAACAAGGCGTTCGGGTTGTTCCGCATGCCATCGCCCGATATGGCTCCTTCCTGGCGGGGGGTGTAATTCTGATGCCCTCCTATGTAAATATTGGCGCATACATCGACTCGGGTACCATGATTGACACCTGGGCTACGGTAGGTTCATGTGCACAAATCGGCAAACACTGTCATCTGAGCGGGGGTGTTGGAATTGGCGGGGTGTTGGAACCAGTGCAGGCATCGCCGGTTATTGTTGAAGATCATTGCTTTATAGGTTCACGTTGTATTGTGGTTGAAGGGGTGTATATTGGAACCGAGGCTGTTTTGGGTGCGAATGTGGTATTAACCGGATCAACCAAAATCATTGATGTGTCAGGTGAATCGCCGGTAGAATATAAAGGCTATGTTCCCCCGCGGTCGGTTGTAATACCGGGCACCTTGCCAAAAACTTTTCCTTCGGGTGTTTATCAGGTGCCCTGCGCTCTGATAATAGGTCGCCGCAAACCATCAACCGACCTTAAAACTTCTTTGAACCAGGCTTTGCGCGAATTTGATGTTGCCGTATAAATGAAAAAAATCCTGATCATACAAACTGCCTCCATCGGGGATGTGATTCTTGCCACAGCCCTTGTTGAAAGTCTGCATCGCACTTACCCATCGGCCTCCCTGGATTTATTGATCAAAAAAGGCCATGAAACTCTTTTTACAGGTCATCCGTTTCTGCATGAGGTCATCACCTGGGACAAAAAATCGGGAAAGTATAGCGGCATCGTGCATCTTCTCCTAAGGTTTAGACAAAAAAAGTATGATCTGGTGGTCAACATTCAGCGTTTTCCGCTCACAGGAATACTGACTATATTATCAGGGGCACTGGAAACCCGCGGGTTTTCAAAAAACCCATTTTCTCTCCTCTTCACGAAACGCATCGCACACCCGATCGGGAATGGCATCCATGAAGTGGTGCGTAACCACTCGTTAATCAGCGATTTGAGTGTGGAGGATAAATTATTGCCAAAAATTTATCCATCCCATTCTGACGAAGAGGCTATCGGAAAATTTGTCACACAGAAATTCTACACCATTTCGCCTGCTTCACTTTGGTTTACCAAACAATTCCCGGTAGAAAAATGGGTCGAGTTTATCCGCCATATCCCTCAGGAGCACACCCTGTACCTGCTTGGAGCCGCAGATGATCAGCAGCTTTGCAACACTATTATTGCTAAGGCAGGTCATTCCAAGGCTATAAGTCTTGCCGGCAAACTCAGTTTTCTGCAATCTGCGGCTTTGATGCAAAAAGCCCGGATGAACTTCACAAACGATTCGGCGCCCATGCATCTTGCTTCGGCTGTTAATGCACCGGTAACCGCAATCTATTGTTCTACAGTGCCTGAATTTGGGTTTGGGCCTCTCTCAAGCAATTCTGCCGTGGCAGAAACTGAAGAAAAACTGGGATGCCGACCCTGTGGCTTGCACGGGTTCACGGCTTGTCCTGAAAAACATTTTCGATGCGCAACCGGCATTGATTATATGAATCTGGTTAAAAGACTTTAACATCGTTTCTTTCCCTTTAAGCAATTTGTCACTACCTTTGCACGTTATTGTGCCATAACCGAACAAGTTGCCATGTCATCCATTGAACAGGAAATTCAATCTTGTCTGCAAATACTGCACAGCGGAGGAACGATCCTTTACCCTACCGACACCATTTGGGGAATAGGATGCGATGCCACCAATTTTATAGCAGTTGCTAAAATTTACCGGTTGAAACAACGTATGGAACGGAAAAGCATGATTATTTTACTTGATGAAGCAGAAAAGCTCAATGAGTATGTGTCGAATGTTCCTGAGATAGCATGGGATTTACTAAAACATGTTGACACACCTCTGACCATCATTTATCATGAGGCATTAAATTTACCAGAGAACCTTGTCGCAAATGACGGCTCCATCGCTATCAGAATTGTGAAAAATGATTTCTGCCGAAAGTTGATCCATGAATTTGGCAAACCCATTGTGTCAACTTCAGCAAATATTTCCGGATCTCCTGCTCCGCTTTCGTTTCGGTATATCAATCGGGAAATCGTCAATGGGGTCGATTATGTTGTTGATGAATCGCTTGAGGTGATTCATGAACTTCGGCCCTCCCGGATTATCAAGCTCGAACAAAATGGTGAATTCCGGATCATACGCAATTAATCAGTAACCCTGCATTTTAATGAAACACCCTTTTCTCCTCACGCTTTACCTCATTTTGATGTTTTCAGGATACGCAGTGTCCGGTGAACCCATTGATAAACCTCAACGATTTTCGATCAGCGGAAAAATCAGAGACCTTCACAGTGGTGAAGCACTGGTGGGTGCCACTATTTTTGTCAGGGAGCTGAAAACCGGAGCGGTTTCAGATGTTTACGGCAACTATTCCCTTACCCTGAATGAAGGCAGCTACACCCTTTTTTATTCCTACATTGGTTAT
>DYQT01000328.1 GCA_020719165.1 Draconibacterium orientale
ATATTTGAAAAGTATTTTAACAAAATCACGAAATCAAAATCCATCGTTCAGTCGGCGGTTAAATTATTGAATGAACACCGTAATCTTTGTGAAGACTTCCTGGAAGTTACTACCATCGATGATGAAGAAATTGCCTTTTGCTTTGATGTAGATGTGAATCCGGGCGCTGATATCGAAAAAGTTCAGGCTGAGATTTTCTTTGCCATCGAAAATTACCTGAATCCTACGGTTGACTTTTATTCACTGAGTGAATTACTGGCTAAAAAAATTCCGGTCGACGAAATATTTACCGGCCCGGTTTTACAGCACGGATTTATTGATACAGATCAGCTGGAGCAGACGAATTTGCGAACCGTGGTTCATGCTTCGGATGTGATCAACCTGTTGATGGATATTGAAGGTGTGCTGGCTATCCGTAATTTCCAGATGACCAAATACGATTCAGATGGAAACGCAATGGCTTGCTGTTCTTCCCAGAAATGGTGCATCGAAATTTCTCCCCTGCGCAAACCGGTTTTAAGCACCGATAAATCGAAGATCGTTTTATTCAAAAACCAATTCCCTTTCCTGGCTCAATATGCCGAAGTACGTGATACAGTTTTGGTTTTGCATGCCATCCGCTCACGGGATAAGCTAAACGGCTTAACCCAGGATTTGCCGATTCCCATTGGGAGCAAGCGTGATACCGAAAGCTACTGGCCCTTGCAATACGATTTTCCGCAAACTTATGGAATAGGTGTATACGGTTTGCCGCCGGGTTCAACACCTGAGCGTATCGCGCAGCAACGGCAGTTGAAAGCATACCTGATGTTTTACGAGCAATTACTGGCCGACTTCTATTCGCAGCTAAGCCATGCGCACCAGCTATTTTCAATTGAAACAATCAAACAAACCTATTTCGCCCAATTTTTAAAAGATATAAAAGATTTAGACCCGGTTTACAACACTACCGGAATGTTCGGAAGCCTCGAAAATGTTCTTTCAAATCCGGATTCAACTACCGACCTAAAAAATGGCTGGCAAACGCTTTACGAAGATAAATTCACGTTCGAAGACCGGCGGAACCGTTTCCTGGATCATCTGCTTTCGCGCTTTGCCGAATCGTTTAATGATTATGCTTTATTAATGTACCACATAAATTACGAGGACAAAACCGAAGAGAAAATCAGTTTCAGCGATTTATCTAATTCAAAAAGCAATGTGCTGAAAAACTACCCGGTAATCAGCAGTGAGCGGGGAAAAGCATATAACTCTTTCCCTCAGAAAGCTGATTATACCATTGATACCACTCAACTCTGGGACACCGGAAATGTTTCAGGACTCGAAAAACGGATCAGTTTCCTGGCTGGCATCAGTGATTTCTCACGCCGTTTTCTGTATTGTATTCGTAATGAAAAAATAATCTGTACGGAGAAATTAGTTAATGAAAATGGTGATGATATTTTGCGTTGTTTCCACAGTTTTTCATTTACATCCCGTGACGGGGAAAATAAGCTGGTTTCGCAGGAATATATTTCCAAACAAGACGCGCTGAATGCGCAAATGGAAGCCATTGAAAAAGCAACCGATAGCGACGACTACCTGTATGATGAAACCTCATTAAAACTCCAGGTTATCGGAGCCGGTAACCAGGTACTTCTCGAAAGTGATCAGCCCTTTAATGACAAACCTTCGGCCATGGCAGCTGCCGCACATTGGGCAGCGGAGTTTACAAAAGAATGCAGTAACCCGGTTGGATTACACCTGATCGAACATATTTTGCTTCGTCCACGAAATACAACTTTCGATCCGTTCCAGGTTTGCCTTCACGGTTGCGATTGCCTCTGCGAGCTGGATCCGTATACATTCAGGGCATCGGTTGTTCTGCCTTACGACGCCGGGCATTTCGATAATATGAATTTCAGAAAATACTTTGAAGAAAAAATCCGCGAAGAAACCCCGGCACATATCATGCTGAAAATATGCTGGTTAAACAACGACCTGATGCGGGAGTTTGAAGTTGCCTATAAAAGCTGGATTGAAACGCTGGCCAACTATTCTTCGGATCCTTCAGCCACCAATACCCAAGAATTCAAAAGTAAAAATAACAAGATGATTGAACTGCTTGCGTCACTGCACAGCGAATACCCGGAAGCCAACCTGCACGACTGCGCCGAAAGCAAAGAAGGAAGCAATACAGTGATGCTTGGAAAAACAGTTTTAGGAACCTTTAAAAGCTAATTGAAATGAATACAGCAAAATCATACCCGGTATTTGAAGCCGACCAGGTGCTCACCAACAGGCACCTCAACGACATGTTCAATTATCTTGAACAACACAATCGGTTAACACGCATCAAGCTGATTGGCAGCGGCATTGTTTGCGGGCTCGATGTTTCATTTCAGGAGAAAGATTCCATATCGGTTGCGAAAGGCTGCGGGCTAACCTCACAGGGCTATCTGATCACTTTTTGCGATACAAAGTTCACGCATTTTATTCCCTATACCACGCGGAATTTCCCCGACGACCTGCTTTTTATAAAGCAATGCGAAGATGACATAAACTATCCGAAACCATTTTACAAAGAGGCTTTCAAGGATGGAATATTTGAGTTGTTGACAGCAGCGCAGTTCGCTGACCTGAAAGCAGGCGATAAACTAAATGCAGTTGCGTTTCCGGATAATTCAAAAGTTGATCTGAAGAAATTTGCCGTAGTTCTTTTCCTGGAAACAGAAGAAGAAAACCTGAAAAACTGCGATACCAACGA
>DYQT01000087.1 GCA_020719165.1 Draconibacterium orientale
CGAACCACCTGGCACAGGCTAAGTTCCGAAGCTTGGGGTGCAAGTCGGGTTAAGGCGGTTTGTCTGTTTCGCAACTACAAATGTAGCCTTTTGAACTTTTCTACTTTTTTAATTTGTTCGGACAGTTATGGGAGTGATCAAACAAATAAATTCTTTTTTACCTTTACAAAAAAAAATCGATGAGAACAAAACTACTTGCATTCGTGATTATTTCGGTGATTGGTTGCACCGCCATTTTTGCCCAGAAACCTGTGGTAAAAATGCCTCCGATGGTTTTGGTAGAAGGCGGTTCCTTTATTATGGGGAACAACAAAGGCTACCTGGATCAACAGCCTGAACATAAAGTAACCGTGGGGAACTTTTACATAGGAAAATTCGAGGTCACCTTCCAGGATTTTAAAAAATTCGTTGATGCAACCGGATACATTACAGATGCGGAAAAAAACGATTCTACACGTTTAAGGGCAGGTTTACCTCCCAGGGGCCTTTACAACGGATCATGGAAATTGACCATGAATAATACTCCGATCCCACTATCCGACTCACTCAAACCGGTTACCAACGTGAGTTGGTATGATGCGGCGGCCTACCTCAACTGGTTAAGCAAGGAGACAGGAAAAAAATTCAGGCTTCCTACCGAAGCCGAGTGGTTATTTGCTGCCAAAGGCGGGATTAAAAGCAAAGGGTACAAATTTCCCGGCAGCAATAATCTCAACGAAGTTGCCTGGTATGTTGAAAATTCTGACAAAAGGGCTCACAACATCGGAGAGAAATTGCCCAATGAACTCGATCTTTACGACATGGCCGGAAATGTCAGGGAGTGGTGTTCCGACTGGTATGGAGAAGCATATTTTAAAGTCAGCCCCGAGCTTAATCCTCCTGGACCCGAGAAAGGCAAAGTCAAAATTTTACGCGGTGGGTATTGGGGCAGCCCGAAAGGTATGCTGCGGAACAATGATTTTCCATACAACAACTCCCTCGGAATCGGATTCAGACCAGCCATTACCGATGAAACCGTTGTGGTGGCAAAAGTTGAGCCTAAAAAAGAACATGGTCTGATGAAAGATTTTGAGACAAAAGGATTTATTGATATCTATGGCATCAATTTCGATATTGGAAAAGCAATTGTGAAGCCGGAAAGTTATCCTGTAATTGAACAACTGGCCAACTACCTGAAAGAAAATCCCAATTTGCGCGTGGTGATCGAAGGCCATACCGACAACACCGGCAGCGATGCATTGAATCTGTCGCTCTCTGAAAAAAGGGCGCAAAGCATCAAAGCTGAAATCGAAAAACATGGAATAGATCCAAGCAGGATGGAAACCAGTGGATTTGGTTCATCAAAACCCATTGCAGATAACAAAACTGCTGCCGGAAGGACCCAAAACAGGCGGGTTACCATTAAAAAACTGTAATTGACGCATTCCGGGCAAGTATAGCTATCTGATTGGATTCTCCTCATCCAGATACTGTTTCCATTCTTAAATCACCGTTCCTCTGTTGGAGGAGCGCAATCAAATTTGAATTCTGCCCACACCGGCCAATGGTCGGAGATGGCTTTGGAAGTGAAACAGGCATCAACACCCCATTGGCCTGTAAAATGTGATTTAGCCGTCTGGGTAAGCACAAATCGATCGTAGGCGCAATCGCTCTTTTCTGAAAGATTGGTTTTTGTATCATCAGGAACAACCCAGTAATAATTGCTTCCGCGAATAGATAGTTTATCAAGTTCAGCCGGACTGGCATAGCTGCACGACGCATTAAAGTCGCCACAAACGATGATCTCCGTCTCTCTGTCGTATTTCATTGCAGCCCAGCTAACCACCTCATCAAGGCTTGCAGTTTCCGAAACAGCCCTGGCCGGGGTTGTATGAATGGTAACAAGAACAAAGGTAAAGTTTCCTGTTTTTGATTTAAACCGGGCAACATAAGGCTCACGGGCGAAATAATCGAATGCCGAATCGTTGAAGAGCATGGGCGCTTTAACCAGCGAAAACAAGGTGGAATCGTAATAGAATGCATATTGTTCCTGAGAAGTTCTATCGTCGGGCTGCCTCCCGGTTCGCTCACTGCAGGCGACTGCATAGCTCTTCCGGCCAGTCTTGTTCACGATGTTCCTGAACGCACCAGGCACCACACCCGAAACATCCGATATCTCCTGAACTGCCACGATATCATATTTCCGGATAATGGTAGCCAGCTTGTTGACCCGTGCTGTGTCATTCAACTTTGTTTTTCCAAAATTCTGAATGTTAAACGTACAGATCCGGAACGTATTGGAGGATTGGGAAAAAGCATGAATAGAAAAAAAGAGCAGCAACAGCGTAACAACATGGAATGATTTTGAAATATAGCCACTCATGATTGGTTTTTGTCTCATTGAATAGGTTTTTCCTGTTTTTCCAGCGTCATATGTGCTTATTATACATAAAGAGGCGACCCCTTCCGGAATCGCCTCTTTTTTTCGCGTGTCACGCATCCCGCGTTAAACGATTACTGGAGCGTAAACTTGATTGGTAAGTTAAACTGAACCCGAACCGGAACTCCGCGTTGTTTGCCAGGCACCCATTTGGGCATTGACCGTACAACCCTGATCGCCTCTTCATCGCAGCCCCCACCAATGCCACGAAGAACCCTCACATCGGTAATAGAGCCGTCGACCTCAACTACGAAGGTGACAAAAACCTTTCCCTGGATTCCCAATTCTTTGGCCTCTTCGGGATAATGGATATTTTGCTGAAGGTACGATATACGGGCCTCTTCACCACCGGGATATCCTGGTTGCTCTTCCACAACCGTGAAAATTTCAGCCTGTACCGGTGTTTCAATAACTTTAGGGCCTTCATCTCTCACTTCAACCTCAACTTCTTCGGTTGGAGCTTCAACATTTCCTTTTTTATTCAGATCATCCATGGAGGCCATGCTAACCTCTATCGTAGTATCTTCCACAACAACAGGGGCTGTAAATTTGACTTTTTCAACCATGGCTTCGGGAGGTGGTGGTGGAGGAGGAGGTGGTGGAGCCTCTTCCTGTTTCAGGTTTTCGAACTTCACACCAACTTCTTTCTCCTTTTCCCTGATCAGCCTTTCTTTATTGACATAGGCATTGATCAGCGGATAGGCTACAATAACTCCTATCAAAACAAAACCAAAGATCATGGAGATGACCACAAATTTCCTGTATTTTTTACGCAGGTAATATGAGCCATACTCCTTGTTCCTGTTTTTGAAAACAATATCCTCCAGCGATTCTACATGCCGTGTTTCTATTGCCATATACTATTTTTTAACACGTTAAAACAATGTCTGTGCTTATTTGGGAGCGTTTTTCAACATCTCCAGCTCTGTCGGTGTCAAGTCAACCACGGCATAACTGGCAACATTGCAAATGGCCATTTCGTCGATGATGTCAACCATGTCTTTGTACTTGGCCATTTCATCTGCTTTAATCAAAACAATAGGACCATGTTTGTCATCCTTTTTCATCTGTTTGATCGCTGAATCGGCTGTAGTGTCAGCAACAACAGTCTTCCCGGTCACCCGCTTGTCACGGTATTCTGCAATTTTGGTAAAGAGATCCTTGTTTTTAATCAACAATAATTTCCGAATTCCATCCTTACTGAAGTCAGTTTTAACAAGCTGCGGCATTTCAGCAGGTTTTTTAGGATCTGCAATTCCGATATAATAGTACACCTTATGTCCTTCGGTAAGCAGGATATTAAGGGTTCTGTGTTTCGGGATTTCGGGCCCTTTTGGCTGATCTGGCGTATCATTTTTTTCGGGCATGGTAATCACCATAACCTTGGGTTTGCTAAAAGCTGTGGTGAGCATGAAGAAGGTAATGAGCAAGCACATCAAGTCGACCATAGGGGTCATATCGATGCGGGTGCTGTGTTTCTTCGCCTGGCGCTTTCCACCCTTTTTCCCTTTTTCTTCAACAATAATTTCACCCATACTGGTTTTTTCTTTTAGGGATTAACATCACGTTGCCTTACTTGGGCATATCCTTTAGAAGAACTTCGTCTTTCTGAAGGTTGGTAACGAGATTAAATTTATTTACCTTGTTCTCCTGCAGCAGGTCCATGATTTTCTTCACTGCGGTATAATCCGTTTCAGCGTCACCCTTGATAGCCACTTCAGCGTTCAGGTTGGTTAAACGGGCCATACGTACCCACCAGGCAAGCTGATTGTCTAATGAATCCGTTGGTATTCCTTCCTGGAGTTTGTCACGTTCTTTGGGGTCTTCTGCATCGATCCACGCCTTGAGGTTTTTGATCGGCATGCCGAATGATGACATTTTACCGAATTTATCGACCTCTTTTGGGGTAAAGGTTATTTTATACTGCTCAGCCATTTTCTGAAGCAATTTCTCTCTGAAATGGGTAGAGGTATCCTTTCCATTATCGATGTTGAAAAACACCTTTCCCTCTTTGGAAATGAATATTGTCATAATATCATTATCCGGTGCCTGTTTCTCTGACACCGAAGCGGGTGTTTCGATCGGGGCGGCTTCCTGAGGGCGAAACGATGTGGTTAACATGAAGAAAGTCAGCAGCAAGGAGAACAAATCCACCATAGGCGTCATGTCTATGTGCGGAGATCTTGCCGGATGTTTGATTTTTGGCATGGGGTTCTCTTTTTAACTATTTGGTTGTAGCTGCAAATGACTGAACAAGGCTAAATCCGGCCTCATCAATTTTATATGTAAAGCTATCGATCTGGGTGGAGAAATAGTTATAGAAAATGATAGCCAGTAATGAACCAAAGATACCAAAAGCAGTGTTAATAAGGGCCTCAGAAATACCATTTGCAAGGGCAAGTGCATCAGGCGCACCGGCTTGAGCAAGAGCGGCAAAGGCCTTGATCATCCCGATTACAGTTCCCATCAAACCTGTTAATACCGAAATGGAGGCGATGGTGGAGATGATAACCAGGTTGCGGGAGAGCATCGGGAGCTCAAGTGCAGTAGCTTCTTCAAATTCCTTTTGTAAGGCCAGAATTTTCTGATCCTTTTCGAGGGTAGCATCATTCTGCAAAGCACGATAACGGAGCAAACCGGCTTTCATAACATTTGCCAGAGAACCTCTTTGTTTATCGCAGGCAACAATGGCTTCTTCGATTTTATTGTTGCTGAGAAAATTCTGGAGGTTTTTCACAAACACATTGATACGGCCTCTTCCTTTGGCGCGGAAAAGCGTAATGCCTCTCTCAACAGTGAAAATAATAACCAGGAGATTCAGGGTGATCAGGAATGGGACAATGACTCCTCCTTTGTAGATAATGGCAAGATAATTCCCAGGAAGGGGATGCCCGTCGGGGTTACCGCCTTCGAAGAACAATGGATTACCAAACACAAATTTGTAAAGGAAATAAGAAAAGGCAAATGCTACGATAATAGCGCCCACTGTAAACACTGACCTCAAGGCTTCACCCAATGATCCGCCTTTGCTGTTTGTCTTGCTCATCGTTAAAAAGTTTTAGATTAAAATTTGAATGAATTATTGGATTTTCTGACTAAAAAGGCCTACAAAGGTAAAAAAAATATATACTAGATCAAACAGAACTATTTGATCTTCTGTTTGAGCATTTCGATAACTGGTTTTACGATAACTACTTTTTCATCATTTGGATTCACCGCACTCATTCTCAGGTAGAAACCTAACGCCTTTTCTGCTTCATCCTTGAGCTTCTGGTCCCGAGAAAACTGACTGTAATGATAAAATGCAAGATAATCGAACGACTCAAACCGCTCTTTCATATATTTCACTGTATCAGACTGGGTCTTTTCAATCAATCCTTCATACACAGGAACCGCATATCCTGTTGTATTGAAACCTTTGGGGTCTTTTAAGTCGAGGTTTGACTTTGTACGGGCACGCCATGCAAATCCGGGGATGTAATCGGGTTGCATCACATTGAATATTGCCAGATTTGTATCAGCATTTACATAATCCTGGAGGCTGTAATACACCTTTCCAAGATTATAATAGTCCATGGGAACGCCCTTTTTGCGGGCAATCTTAAGTTCATAATGCTGTTTCGCCTTATCATAATTTTTTACCCTGGTATAGCAGAGCGCTGCCTCGGAAACGAGTTCAGATTTGGTAGTGTCCAAATCATAGGCCTTCATGAGTTGCTCGGTAGCAAGAGAATCCTGCTTCAGTTTTGCCAATGTTCGCCCATAATAGGCATAATCGAGCGATCTGACCTTTTCAGGCTTGGCATTTTGAATAAACCTCTTGATGTACACGAGTCCTGAGTCATATTTCTGGGTTTCAAAATAGGAATAAGCCAGTGCACGATTTACATCATTGTCGGAATCATCCACCTTCAGTATCTCATAAAGCTGCTGGATGGCATCTTTATAATCTTTCAGTTCAATCAAAGTGTTCACATATTGTTTTCGGGCAGCGGTGTTTCTGGATAATTCCAGGAATTTATAAAAATTCTTCTTTGCCTCCTCCTGTCTTCCTGCCCGAGCCAGCAATGAGCCCAATTCCCTATAGGCCGGGGCAAAGGTTGAATCCATTTTAACAACCTCCTGATAATAGTTTAAGGCAGTGGTATATTGGCGTGCCCGCAGCCAAAGCTGACCGGTTTTAAGTTTCGCTTCAGGTGATAGCGGGTCGAGTGCCTGTGCCATGTTGTAGCTCGAAATAGCCTTTGACCCATCGTTCAGCAGGTAAAAGTAGATATCTCCTCTTACAATATAAATCTGGGGATTCGTTTTATCAAGCTTTTCAGCCCTCCTAAGGTAACTGAATGCCGCTGCCGTGTCTTTTATCCCTGCGAGTGCATAAGCCTCCGCCATATGCACAAGGGTCTTTGCCTGGCGATCAGGCGCCATCTTGATCTGCTTATTTGCCTTGGAGGGCAGTAAAGCTTCCACTTTGGCAAATTCAGCTTTTCCCCCGGCAATATCTTGCTTGATGAGCCTGAGTGCACCCAATCCGACTAAATTCAAAGGATTTGTCGGATCCTGTTTGATCCCAAGCTCAAAAATCGCCTTGGCAGAATCTGCCTTTTCATCAAACACCACATTCATCGTGTCCGAATAGTACTTTTTCATGGTACTCAGCCCGTAATAATAATAAAGATCTCCGTTTCCGGGATTCTGAGCGATGAGTTTCTTATACATGGAGGCTGCAGGCGAAAATTGCTCACTCTTGGTAAGCCTGATGGCATCTTTCAACTCCTGTGCATTCGTTGTGGCCAGGAATGTGAAAAAAGCCAATAACCCAACAACGGCACCAACTGGTTTGGTAAATTTGGACATAATGAGTATCTCCTCTGTTTTTAATGTTTAATTTCAACTAACCTAACCGGCATTGCTGCAGGAACCATGCCTGAATGCAGAACAATCAACTGCCCTTTCTCCCCGGCTATAAAAGATGACAAACCATACGCAAGCCCGGAATAGGGTTGACGATTGATGCAAAAAACTTCTCGGGTAAACGGATAGGAACCTTCTGCGATATAACCAGTAAACGGGCGATAAAACTTTGTTCCCGGGTCATTATCCCCTTCGAGTGCAACGCCAATAACCTTAAATCGCTTCAAAAAATTGTGCGACACTGTGTCGGCCGGGTCGCTGATCCAGTTAACTCCGATAACTCCGATCGCGTTTTTGTTTTTTTCGACGTAACTGATTACTTCAGCATTGGTTTGCACGGCAAAGCAGGTGGCGGGGAAGGAGCCTAACTCGAATTTGTCTTTAAAAAACCTTGGGTTGCTTGATTTAAAATTATCAAAAACAACCTTGATGTCCTGCAATTTTGATTTTTTATTGATCTGATTCCAGGTAGTTATTTTCCCCTGAAAAATCTCCTTCACCGTTTGATAAAACAACGTGGTGTCAGGATTCTCATTGTTTACAATCAGGGCAACGGCATCAATGGCGATTTTCGTGGTTTTGGGGATGTACTGGCGCTCCTTGAGATATGCCACCTGTTGATCAGAAAGGTTCCGGTTCACAATCATCATGGGAACTGAATCATTCATAAAATCGTTAATGGCATCAGCCTCAGCTTTAAAAATGGTATCGATGGTGGCATATTTATACATCGCCTCAAACGCATAAATCTCTGCTTCAGCCAGTAAGCGGTATGAGTCATCAATAACGACCTTGATTTTTCCGGATGTTGGGGTGTCGGTTGCTTTCTGATTACCCCCTCCTCCGCAGGAAGTAATCAGCAAGAGAGATGATAATCCAAACAAAAAGAAACCTGTCGCTGCAATTTTCGTGATGATTTTCATTTCTTTTTCGCGTTTAAAATCAACTGATTCATTAGAAAGAACACAAATTTATGAAAATTATTATAGCACCTGGTTTTTTTATTGTTCATTGTTTTGATCACGGTTTTTCGACCAAAGACGTGCCAGGCGAAAACTGCCATAGAGAAACAGGAAAATAGCGAAAACATATTTTACCTCCTTCGACAAATACTGAAACCTCTGGCTGACAAGGACATATATCCCCAAGAGAAAGTAAAGTGTTATCACAAACCAGGAGAAATACTTAGAAAACTTTTGCATAAAAGTTACCGTTGAATCCACCAGTATGGAAGGGTGGAGTCTTCCGGCCATTGATTCCAGTATGCAGGGGTGACAGTAACGCCCTCTTTCCGAAACAATTTCCTTTCATAAACCGCGATCATGGGATTAAACAGGATATCGGTTAATCCGATCACAAAGGTTTCGAGTTCTGTTCCATCCTTCGCCTTCTCTTTCTCCATTTTCACCTCAAAACCATTGAAAAGAAGTAATCCCTTTAAAAATTCTGCACGCTCCCGGGTAGTTCCTGTTTCGATAACGGTACAACGAATTCCTTCAATATCGGCGATGATGTGTTTTCCTTTAGTCAATGCCATAATGATCTTTTTATCATGCAGACACACATTGCAATGTGAATCTGCAGGTATATTTATTAATACAAACCAAAACTGAGGTTGAATATCACCTCGTAAACCGAACTGGCAAAACCGATGATTACCATGCCTGCAACACACATGAGCAGGCCAACACGGGTATATCCGTCGCTTTGAAATTTGGCAATCGGCTGGTCACTGTTGTTGAGCAGCATGGCTTTTATCACCAGCAAATAATAGTATAAGGATATAATCGTATTGATCAGGGCGATTAATACAAGAATGTAATATCCCTGCTTTGCTGCCGCAGTAAACAGAAAGAACTTACCGAAAAAGCCTGCCAAAGGCGGAATTCCTGCCAGAGAAAACAGCGACAGCATCATAACCAGGCTAAGGTTTGGGTTGGTACGGTAAAGCCCGTCATAATCATCAATGTTTTCTTTGCCGGTCCTGTTTGAAATTATTCCAACAACACCGAAGGCTCCGAGGTTGGAAAAAATATATACAAGGGCAAAATAAATAACGGTGGTCATCCCCAACTGGCTTGCCCCCAGGATGCCAAGCAAAATGAAACCTGCCTGGGCAATGGATGAAAAAGCAAGAAACCTTTTGAGGTTTTGCTGACGCATGGCAAAAAGGTTTCCTACGGTGATCGTCAGAATGGTAATGCCATAGATCAAATCGCTCCACATAACGGCAATTTTATAAAACACCGTATAAAGGATAATGGTGAAGATAAATACGGCAGCGCCCTTGGAGATCACAGAAAGATAGGAGGCAACATTAACCGGCGCTCCCTCGTAAACATCGGCGGTCCAAAGATGGAAAGGAACAAGGGAGATTTTGAACGCCATCCCGGCAAAGAAGAATATGAATGCCAGCACTTGCAGGGGTGCTCCGGTGATGAGTGGCGCTACATCGGCAAAATACATGGATCCGGTGGTTCCATAGATCATGGATAACCCATAAAGCAAAATCCCTGACGAAAGCGCTGAAGTAAAAATTAACTTCACCCCGGCTTCCGCCGATTTTTCCTTCAAACGCTCATAGGCTGCCAGCGCAGCAACGGGTATGGTGGCCAGTTCGAGTCCGATATAAAACATCAAAAAATCGCCGGAGGAGATCATGTAGTTCATCCCAATCAGTGTTGAAAGGATAAGCAGGAAGAATTCACTTATTTTCTCCTTGTTTTGCTCCTGTTTCAGCCAATCAACAGACTGGATAAAAACGATCAGCACACCAATGTTCAGAATGTTTTTAAGCATCATGGTGAGAGGTGTTGACTGGAACATGCCTCCAAACAGCACACCAGGTGTTGCCGGGAAAAAACCAAGAACCGTTACCACTGCCATCAAAATGATTGCCGGCAAAATGATTTTACGTTTCTGTGAATCGGGCAGAAAAATTTCGACAATCAATAAGATTACTGTGACGACTATCAGCAGCAATTCGTGTCTCATTATCAGCATTTTGTCTATGTTTTTAAGTTTTTATTACCTCTCTCCTGGCCCCTTCCTCCCGGGGGAGGGGTCAGAGGCGGGGGTTAATTCAATATTGGCGCGGCGGCAAGCAGTTTATGCATGATTGGGCCTAATCCTCCGGTAATCATATCTGAAAGCCAGAGAGGGGCCATCCCGATGAAGGTAATCCCGAAAATCAGGGCGACTACGCTTATTTTATCGTACCATTTGGCGTCTGTCAACGTTTCAAAATGTTCATTTGTAATTTTTCCAAGCAACAAAGTGCCGACTACCCTGAGCACATACACTGCGGTAACTACGATGGAGGAGGCGGCAATGATTGTAGCAACGCGATGAAAAGTGTCGACATTTTGAAAGGACCCTACGAAAATGGTCATTTCAGCCACAAATCCGCTGAATCCCGGCAATCCGAGTGAAGCGAGACCGGCAATAACATAAGCGACTCCAAGAAAAGGCATGACTTTCATCAAACCTCCCATTTCATTGATAAACCGGGTATGCGTTCGTCCGTAAATCATACCTATCAGCGCAAAAAAGAGGGCTGTCATGATTCCATGAGAGATCATCTGCAGGATGGCTCCGTTCATGGCCGTTTGATTAAACATCAAAATGGCAAAGAGTACCAGAGCACAATGGCTGACCGAAGAATAGGCGTTGATATATTTCAGATCCTTTTGCCAGATGGCTCCTAGGGCTCCGTAAATGACCCCTATCGTGGCAAGGATCAGGAAAATCCAGCCCAATTCATGTGCAGCTTCGGGAAGAAGGAAAACCGCCACACGGTAGCAGCCATATCCTCCAAGTTTCATGAGTACGCCGGCGTGAAGCATCGAAACGGCTGTAGGTGCCGAGGCATGACCATCGGGTGACCAGGTGTGGAACGGGAACATTGCTCCAAGTACGCCAAATCCGACAAACAGGAAAGGAAAGAGGAAAAGCTGGACATCAATCGGAATATTTTGTTTTGAAATCTGAATCAGGTCGAAGGTCAACTGCCCTCCGGCGGGAGCCGAATTGAAATATATTCCAATAATCCCCAGAAGAATGAAAGCCGAACCTCCCATCAGCATCAAGGTGAGCTTCATGGCGGAGTAGTGTCGCGGACCGCTGCCCCATAT
This sequence comes from Draconibacterium orientale, assembly GCA_020719165.1. Taxonomy (GTDB): domain Bacteria; phylum Bacteroidota; class Bacteroidia; order Bacteroidales; family FEN-979; genus CAIVAT01. Next base: position 11,467 of record DYQT01000087.1, read on the forward strand.
CCCGATCAGCAGGTACATGGGAATTACAGCAAGTTCGTAAAACAGGAACATGGTGAAGAGATCGAGAGAGATAAAAAATCCGAAAACGCCAGTGGCCAGTAAAATCAGAGATGTAAAGAATTCGCGCGGGAGATCAACGATATCCCAACTGGCAAAGATGCCGGCGAAAACCACGAGGGCGGTTAAACCGATCATGGCCACAGAAACGCCATCCACGCCAAGATAAAAATGGATATTGAGTGTTTCATACCACACGTTGTCTTGCACAAAGAGAACTTCGGCCAGGTTGCCTGCTCTCCGCTCCGCGAGGTAAAGCAATATCAAAGCAACTGCTGCGATCAGTTGCAGGCTCATCCCCACCACCGAAACCCATTTCACCTGCATGTGGGATTTACTAAACATGATACCAATCACGGTGAGAATCGGTATAATGATAAATAGTGTCAGAATACTCATTCTTCTATGGGATTAATTGGTCAATAAATAGGTAAATAATAAAGTGAGCAATACCACTCCCGAAACAAATACAAGAGCATACTGCTGAAGTTGTCCCGATTGAAACTTCTTGATCCGGTCGGAGGTTTCGTTTGTTACGTATGCCATGCCGTTCATGGCGCCATCGACAATATGACGGTCGAACCATGCAATCGGACGCGACACATAATTAAAGATGATCTTTTTTGTGATGAACATATAAACCTCATCAATGTAGAACTTATGATAGGCTGCCGTTGAAAATCCGCCCAGAGCATTGAAAATCTTGTCGGGGAGGAGGGTTTCTTTGCGGTAAAACACCATCGCAATGCCGATTCCAAGAAGCCCGACCAGAACCGCGGGAATGGCGATGCCGATTTCAAGATGCGAATGAAAAGGCACAAGGTCGGACGAAACGTACATCGAGAAGGGAATCCAGCCTGACAGAAGTGTGGCCAGCGCAAGAAGCATCAGGGGGATGGTCATCCATTTAGAGGCTTCGTGTGGTGTGTGGTGATAGTGGGTCTCTTTCCCCCAGAAAACGGAGAAATAGAGACGGAACATATAAAAAGCTGTCAATCCCGAAACAATCATCTCAACCCAGTATAACATCAGGCTTCTTTCGTGGCCTGCAGCCAGAATCTCATCTTTGCTGAAGAAACCCGACAGCGGAGGAACACCGGCAATAGCCAGGCAGGCAATTAAAAAGGTTGCGTGCGTAATGGGAAGGTATTTCCGCAATCCGCCCATTTCGTTCATCACATTGCTGTGAACTGCATGAATGATGGCTCCGGCAGCGAGGAATAACAGTGATTTAAAAAATGCATGGGTAAAGAGGTGAAACATGGAGGCCATGAATCCCAACCCCTCATGACCGCCGTACCCCGAAACCCCCAGCGCAAACATCATCATGCCAATCTGCGACATAGTAGAATATGCCAAAACGCGTTTGATATCAAACTGGGTGCAGG
>DYQT01000329.1 GCA_020719165.1 Draconibacterium orientale
TTGTTGAGTATCTTAAAAATCTATGGTAACCACAAGATCATTAATTCGTGAAAAACCGCAAGGAAATAAAAATAATTATCATGATTAAAGTTGATGAAACCGTAAAAAGTATTTTGTCCTTATGTGTCTGAAAATATTGGAAATATCGAAAATTATCCCTTGACATTTCATGACTAATTTTTTATGATATCAGTTATAATTACAAGATGTTATAGCGGAGGAGCATGATCAACGTCAAGGATCACAAACAGATGGAACTTTTCGACCCTTGGGCTTTCCTGAGTCCCAAGAGGCGGGAGAAGCTGGACAAGGACTGGCCCGGGCTGTTCCAGGCACATCTGCTGCAGGAACTGCCTGTTTCCGAGTTTAAAGCCGTTTTTCGTAAGGGTATGGGCAGACCCACCAAGGAGCTGCACACCGTGCTAGGAGTCTTGCTTCTTCAACAAGCCATGGATCTAACTGATCACGATGCCGCTGACCACCTCTCCTATAATATCCAGTGGCACTACGCACTAAACATCACAGAGGAAAGTGATTCCGCCAAATACATCTGTGAAAAAACCCTCTGGACCATGCGCAATCACATCACCGAGTTAGGCCTCGACAGCGTCCTTTTCGACAAACTCACCGATAAGCTGGCCAATGTCTTTGCGGTCAACACTGAGAACCAGCGCATAGACTCGGTTCATATTCGCTCCAACATGCGCCGGCTGGGACGGATTACCATCTTCACCAAGACAACCACCAAGTTCCTCCTCAACTTGAAAAGGCAGCATCGGGACTGCTTCGATTCCATTGCCCTTGAACTTCGTGAACAATATCTGGGCAAAAAGGCCAGGGCATCCTTTTCGTTGGTCAAACCCTCGGAGTCGGAGAAAACCCTTAAAATGGTGGCCGATCATCTGTTCGATCTGGTCGAAATGTTTAAAGATGAGCCGGCTGTCTGTGCGATGCACAGTTATAAATTGATGCAACGCGTACTCAACGATCACTGCCGGATTGACCAGGTCCCTGACGGCGGAAGACAGGTCCTCCTCAAAAAGCCGTCCGAGGTTCCTTCAGACTCCCTGCAAAACCCATCGGACCCGGATGCCACCTACAGTGGCCACAAGGGGCAGGGTTACCAGGTCCAGGTCATGGAAACCTTTTGCACCAGTGAAGACGAGAAGGAAAAAGAACAGACCCTTAATCTCATTACCCACGTTGCTGTTCAGGCTGCCTGTGAGAGCGACGCCCAGGCCTTGATCCCTGCCATTGCCGATGTTCAGGTCCGGCAAGTTGGCCCGAAAAATGTGCTGGCCGATACCCTGTACAGCAGCGATGCCAACCACCAGGTGGCTGCCATTGCAGGTGTTAATCTGATCGCCCCAACCCATAAAGGAGGGACCGCCAAGCTGTCTTTGAGTGAATTCACCTTTGAGGAAAACGGCTGTGTGACGGATTGCCCGGCCGGTTTCAAGCCGGAGAGCGGCAGGCAAAATATCAACGGAAAGTTCGTTGCTGTGTTCAACAAGAACCAATGCAAGTCTTGCGGGCAGTATTCCATTTGCCCGTCTAAGCTGGGGGTAAAGAGTGCTTACGTCCGCTACAATCCCAAACAGCAGCGGCTGGCCTGCCGACGGGCTCAAGAGCAGACAGACGAGTTTATCGAAACCTATCGGTGGCGCGCTGGAGTTGAAGCGACCATGAGCGAATTTGATAAACTGACCGGGGTCAAAAAACTAAGGGTCCGGGGACGAAAGGCTGTACGCTACTTTGCCACAATGAAGGCCGCCGGACTCAACCTGCTGAGAGCGGCAAGGGTAATGCGTGCCCGGATAAAGGCCGCAGGCACTAATGTCGCGGCAACCGGGCTTATTTCGCCGATTTTTAAGGCTTTCAAAGAGCGATTGATGGGTTTTGTCGGGAATATGGCCGCTGTTTTGTCCTATCCGGCCAACGCATCATGTCCGGATCCTGGTGGCCTGAAATTGGCGGCCTGACTTTTTACATGACCATCATTTTTTGTCCGGATCAGGTCAAAAAAAGTCAATTCCAGGGAGCTGAGTTTCAAGCCCAATGGCATCGATAATGGATGGATGGCGCTTGCAGGCCATAAAAATTTACAGCCCGGTATACATCTTGCTTTATTTTGATTTCAACATGAAATTTAAATTGATTATGGATTTTAATATGATATATATTGGGGCAAATAAATTTGGAGGAATGATGAAAAAAATTTGGTTGTCAGTGTTGATGGGGATGATGGTTTTGATGTTGAACGGCGGGGCGTTTGCGGCGGAAACATGGGTATATCGGCCGTATTATAAAGCATATTCTACTGATTCAACTTATAGAGATTTAGATGATTTGGAACATCAATACGCTTACAGTTGGGCGATTGATACGGCGGCAGGGAATGATCCCGATCCTGATTTTTATGACTCAACATTAACTTTCAGTGCTTCTTTGACTTTTGTTAACATTAAGAACCATGATAATAAAGAGAATTATATTCATGTCAATGTTTTAGATAATTCTGTGATAGATCCAGAGGGTTTGAATAATGTTGTGCGATTTTCTGATAATGCTGCGGATAATGATTTTAGTAATTATTTTATAATGTTGACACGAGATGACTGTGTGACGAGTTGACATTTGGGTTTTGCTGGATGTTTGACGAGTTGACTTTCGCGTTTTGCCGAGTTGACTGTTGGGGTTTTTTGCGTCGTGTGACGTCTTGACTGTGACGAGT
>DYQT01000088.1 GCA_020719165.1 Draconibacterium orientale
GTTTGATTTTAAATAATTATTACATTTACCGCCTTTTAAAAGCGCAATTATAATCTAACATAAAATTGTATGGTATGTTAAGAAATTTACTATTTACTATTGGTTTTGTACTGGCAACCAGTGTGTTGGTATTCTCACAAACCGGATCGGGAACACTTAAAGGAAAAATTATTGACAAGGCGACCAAAGAACCGATCTCCTTTGCCAACGTTGTAGTTGAGGTAGGGGGTGTGCAGGTAGGCGGATCAACATCCGATTTCGACGGTAACTTTACCATCAAACCGATCCCTCCCGGAAAAGTTGATCTCAAAGCCAGTTTTGTAGGTTATAAACCCTTTATGTACCGGGGGATTTACATTTCACCGGACAAAATTACATTCCAGAATCTGGAACTGGAAGCATCCACTACTACCCTCAATGAAATTGAGGTTGTGGATTATAAGGTCCCTCTGATTTCCAAAGACCAGACAACCTCAGGGGGTACCGTAACATCTGAGGAAATTTCGAAAATGGCCAATAAATCGGCCTCCGCTGTTGCAACCACTGTGGGAGGCGTTTCCACCGATGCAAACGGAAATATCACCAGTATGCGTGGCCAGCGTTCCTCTGGTACTGTCTATTTTATCGACGGTATGCGGGTTACCGGAAGCAACTCCCTTCCGCAGAGTGCCATTGAACAGGTCGAAGTCATCCTGGGAGGAACACCTGCTGCTTACGGGGATGCAACAGGAGGTATTATCAATGTAACCACCAAAGGTCCTTCAAAGGATTTTTCCGGTGGTATTGACCTCCAAACTTCTCAATATCTCGACGCTTTCGGCTACAGCCGGTTGGGTGTGAATTTCACCGGCCCCCTTGTCTCTAAAAAAGATACTGTTCGTGGTTATAAAACTCCCATTATGGGCTTCTTTTTGGCCGGTGACCTGATTTATCAAAAAGATGGTGCACCTGCAGCCTTTCCATTGTACAGGGTTACCGACGAAGAGAGAAATCTCCTGTCAACAGCACCTTTGCGCCTCTATGGTGAGAATAATGCAGTGTTTTACAATTCGGAGTTTCTGACCTATAATCAAATGGAAACCACCAAAAGTACCCTGAATTCTGCCGGCACCAATGTAAATGTGTCCGGAAAACTCGATTTCAGGGTGGCTCCAACCATCAACCTTTCATTTGGAGGAACATTTACATGGTACGACAGCCGTAATTTCAACTATGCGAATACCATGATGAACTGGCAGAATAATTCTCATTCCACCGGATATACCTGGCGCGTGAATGGAAGGTTCACTCAACGTTTCCCCACCGCTTCCGATAGCAAAAATTTCGTAAAAAATATCTATTATTCCATTGGAGCTGACTTTACACGGACTTTTGCCAAAACAGAAGATGCGGAACATAAGGACAGATTTTTTGAATATGGCTACGTGGGCAGTTTTGCTACACATACTATTCGTGCCTATACTCCGGGCATGGCCTATGACTCTGTATTGCAACAATGGGGACATTTGCAGAATGGAACACGCGACACCATTGTACTCTTTAAAGGCTCCGATTTAAATCCAGAGTCATCCAACTGGACCAATCAATATTATAGTTTATTCGATGATCCAATTGGGCATTACCAAAACATCGACGAAATCATTTCCGGGAAAGGGTTGATCAACGGCATGGAACCGAGTGGCCCCTATGGTATTTTTTCAGGAGTGGGCGACCGGCCCAATGGTTATAACGAAGCTGTCAGCGATCAGATTGCAGTGAACGCCTCTTTTGCGGCCGACTTTGGCAATCATGAAATACAGATTGGCCTGCAATATCAGCAAAGAAAGAATTCAGGTTATGGTAACACTGGAACCTTGCTCTGGGATGCCATGCGTGGGTTAACCAATGCCCAGTTGCGTGATTTGGACTTATCGAATCCGCAGCCGGTCTATCGCAATGGGGTTTATATGGATACCATTAATTACTTCCGTAATTATGTCCCTGTATTGCAGCGGAATTTTGACATCAACCTGCGTAAAAAACTTGGGTTGCCTGTTGATGGCAGTGACTGGATTGACCTGTATTCCTATGACTTTGCCAAAAACACGATCAACTATTATGATAAGAACATGGAACTCCATACATTGAGTACTGCCGGGCAGATGCTTACCATGGATATGTTCAGTGCAGAGGAGGTTCTGAATAATGGCAGCCCCATTGTTGGTTACTATGGTTATGATTATACCGGAAAGAAGACTTCAGGAAGTGTCAGTTTTGATGATTTCTTTACCCAACAGGATGCAAATGGCAATTACACCCGGGCAATCGGGCCTTACCAACCGATTTACATCGCAGGGTATATCCAGGATAAATTTGCATTTAAAGATTTGATTTTCAACATTGGCGTACGTGTCGACCGTTTCGATGCCAATCAGCCCGTGCTCAAGGACCCCTATCTGTTTTATCCGGCAAAATCTGTTGCAGAGGTGACCCAGCTCAATGGCACACCTGTTTCTCATCCATCAGGTATGGGTAGCGACTATGTGGTGTATGTTGATGATGCAAACAATCCAACCTCCATCACCGGTTACCGCAATGAGAATGCCTGGTATAACGCTGAAGGTAGTGTGATTACCGACCCTGTTCGCGTTCTTGACCGCGGAAATGGTGTTCAGCCTTACCTTGTTGATCCTTCAAACAAAACTGTTCAGGCCAATGTATTTGAGGACTATGATCCGCAAACCAACTGGATGCCGCGTATTTCATTCTCCTTCCCGATCAGTGACGATGCCTTGTTCTATGCCCATTACGATATTTTAACACAGCGTCCTTCAACGGCAGAAGTTCAGATTCAGCCTGTCAGTTATTATTATATTGGTGTTACCGGCTCATCAGGAACCATTAACAACCCGAACCTGAAACCTGAAAAAACCATTGACTATGAGCTTGGTTTCCAACAAAAAATTAACAATTCATCTTCACTCAAACTGGCAGTGTTCTATCGTGAAATGCGCGATCAGATCCAGCAATACCGGTTAAGCGGAGCCTATCCGAAAACCTATTATTCTTATACAAACATCGACTTTGGAACAGTAAAAGGCCTTACGCTCACCTATGACCTTCGCAGGTCGGGCAATGCAAGATTGCGGTTTAACTACACCCTGCAGTTTGCCGATGGTACCGGCTCTGATCCCGATGCAGCCGCCACCATCATTCGTTCTGATCAGCCAAACCTCCGCACGCTGAATCCACTGAATTTTGACCGCCGCCATCAGTTCAACATAAGTTTTGACTACCGCTGGGGTGGAGGTAAAGATTACAATGGCCCCGTTATCAATCGGAATAAGAGTGGTAAAGCTCCTGTTCAGTTCCTGTCAAATCTGGGAGCTAACGTTACCCTCACGGGAGGTTCCGGTACACCCTATACCCAAACCAGCAAAATCCTTCCATATGGTGCCATGGGGCCCATCAAGGGAAGTGTCAACGGAGCCCGTTTGCCCTGGCAATTTCTCATCAGCGCTCGTTTCGACAAGGATTTCAATTTTGCGCTCAACAAGAAAAAAGATGGAACGATCAATGTGTATATTGAATTTGCCAACTTGTTAAACACGCAAAATGTGACGGCAGTGTATCCGGCCACCGGCGATGCCGCTGATGATGGTTTCCTCACAGCACCGGAATGGCAAAATGCCATCAGCCAGCAGGTTGATCCGCAATCGTATCGCGACCTTTATTCGATCCAGATGAATAACCCGTATCGTTATAGTTCTCCGCGAACCATCAGATTGGGTCTAATGTTCAATTTCTAATGTGCTTGACAATGTTAATGAGAAGAAATTCCGGTATGTTTAAAAATAATGCAACTATGAAAAATATTCTTCGCTTTTTAGTGGTAACACTCTTTGCCATGGTGATCTCAAATGCGCTTCTGGCAGAGGAATTTCACAAGCTAGGTGGCACAAAGAGCACCAACATTATAAAGGAAACAGCCGCTGGCTGTGCCTCAGGTTCAAACTACAAGTATCTGGACATCAATAATGTGAGGACTCTTTGCTATTCCTACGGCAATGGATGGTTTCTGGAGAACGCTGAATATGAGATCCCGAAAGGTTCAAAAAAGACCTCTATGTTCTCCTTCTCCCTGTGGATTGGCGGTATTGATGTTAACAATAATCTTAAATTGGCTGCTTATCGTTACGGGCAAGGTCCTGCAACTGCCACAGCGCATACTAAAAATGACTTCTGGCCCGGCCCGCTCACGGTAGATGGTACCGCAGCTATCAGCTCTGAGACCTGCTCGGATTATGATAAACTTTTTCCTATAACCCGATTAGAAGTTCAGGAATTTGTGGCTTGGTGGGATAACCAGGCTGAATTTCCGGATTATACCATTCCCAAGTCAATTACCGATTGGCCGGCTCATGGCAACAAAGCTAAAGGCCAGGCATATTATCTTGCACCATTTTTCGATCAGGGCGGCGACGGAAATTATGACCCCAAACAAGGCGATTATCCTTATTATGATCTCGCAAATAAACTATGCCCGATCAACCTGAAACCAGGTGCCAGACTGGCACGTGCCAAAATTAAAAATGGCGGCGATGCCGATACAATGGGTATTCTGGTTGATCAGGTACTGAAAGGCGACCAAACTCTTTGGAGTGTTTACAATGATAAGGGCAATTATCACTCCGAAACTACCGGAGAACCTATTGGAATGGAGATAAGGGCACAATATTTTGCCTTTTCCACCAACGATGAAATTAACAACATGACTTTTTATTCCTATGAGCTCATCAATCGTTCAACCTATACCCTTACAGGCACCTATTTCAGCCAGTGGGTTGACCCCGATCTTGGATATGCCAATGATGACTTTGTAGGTTGCGATGTAAACCGCGGTCTTGGTTACTGTTATAACGGGATACCCATCGATGGAACCGGACAAAGCTACGCATACGGAGCCCATCCACCTGCTATCGGAGTTGACTTTTTCCAGGGGCCTTATATGGATCCCGATGGTTATGACAATCCTTCCTACAAAGGCAATGGCCTTAAAGGGCCTACCTTCAAAGGGAGTTGCGATATAGTTGGGTTGGATGGTTCCGTGATAAAAATGGGTTACGGCACCGGAGGGGATTCCGCGATGTTCAAGGTTCGTTCAGAGGCGATCAATGGTGTTAACTTTGGCGATGGAATTGTTGATAATGAGCGATTTGGTATGCGACGCTTTGTTTATCACAACAATAATAATTCAGGTGTGCCTGAGTATATGCAGGACCCCGATTATGCTCCTGAGTATTACCTGTTTTTGCGCGGTATCTGGAAAGATAATTCAACCATGGTGTATGGAGGTAATGCCAATACCAAAGCCGGAGGTTACGGCCCCGACTGTGATTTCATGTTCCCGAACCTTACTGATATTTGTGATTGGGGCACCAAGGGATTACCTCCCAATGGACCAAAAGAATGGACAGAGGTTACTGCGCATAATAACCCTTCCGATCGTCGCTTTATGCAATCAGCCGGTCCGTTTAAACTTGAGCCAGGGGCCTGCAATTATATTACCGTGGGTATTCCATGGGCACGCTCAATTTCAGGTACTGCTGAAGAGTCGGTTAGACTGTTGCAACAGGTTGACGATAAAGCTCAAAGTCTTTTTGACAACTGCTTCGCCGTTTTAAACGGGCCGAATGCCCCGGATGTTACCATCGAAGAGTTGCCAAATTCAGTGATTTTGTATTTGTCGAATCGTAAATGGAATGACCTCGGAAACAATTACAATGAAAAATATGCTGAAGTTGACCCAACTATTCGCAGCAGTGATTCCATGTATCGCTTTGAGGGTTATCAGATATATCAGTTAAAGGATGCTACTGTCTCTGCAGCAGATCTCGAAGATGGAACCAAAGCAAGAATCGTTGCCCAGTGTGATGTTCAAAATGGAGTGAATAAACTGGTTAACTGGACTTATGATCAAAATATCGGAGGCAACGTTGGCCGGGTGATGACTGCTGGCGAAGATAAGGGGGTTCGTCATTCTTTCGTGTTCACCCAGGATATGTTTGCAACCGGTGATGACCGGCTGATAAATCACAAGCAGTACTATTATATGGCAGTTGCTTATGGTTACAATCAATTTAAAAAGTATGTACAAAATGATCCTCTGGCACTTGATGGTCAGAAGAAACCTTATTTGATGGGGCGTAGCAATCTTAAAGTATATACAGCCATTCCACATACTCCGTTGGGCGTTATAACAAATTCTGTCTACGGGCAGGGTCCGGTTATTACCCGAATTCAGGGACAGGGGAATGGGGGTATGATCCTTGAATTTTCAGAAGCCAGCATCAATGAAATCCTTTCAAAACCGCCCATCGATTCTGCTAAGACCAAATTGGGCGATCCTGAGTATCCAATTTGTTACAATCCAACTTATCTGGTTGACAAAGGACCCTTGCAGGTTAAAGTAATTGATCCGTTGAATGTAGTTAGCGGAGAGTACACCGTCAGGTTTGACTCTATGTTTGAAGTGAAAACCAACAACCCATTTGCGATAGGTGTTACGTTCCCTGATACAAAAAAAATCCTCTTCGGAAAATGGAGCATAAAGAACAATTCAACAGGTATAACCTACAAGTCGGATACAACAACAATTTATCAGTACGAGCAGTGTTTCCTCGATCTGGGAATTGCCCTGACCATCACCCAGGTTCCCAATGCCGGCGACTCTATGCGTGGAACTCTTCCTTCAAATAATGGTTTACTGTATGCTTCAACCCTGCTATATGCCGATAGTACCAAAAGATGGCTTAGTGGTGTGCCGGACAGCGATGTTCCCGATTCAAAACAAAACTGGATCCGATCAGGAACATACAAAGGTGATGATACGCATTATTATGACTGGAATATGAGTAGTGGTGATAAAGGTTCTCCGGTTGACCCGAATAAAAATTTCCAAAAAATACAGGCAGGAACCTGGGCGCCCTATTGCCTTTGTGCCAGCAGTGATAAAATTACCACAACGAACCCCAAAGGTGAGGAACTGGAAGTTGGCCCTGCATTTTCTAAAATTACAAAATCCTATGCCCGGCTCGATAATCTGGCCAGTGTTGATGTGGTTATGACAAACGACAAAAAGTTGTGGACCAGATGTCCGGTCATCGAAATGTGCCCATATACAAAACTTGCTGAGGGTGGTGCCAAATTTTTCAATGCCCGTTTAGCTCCTTCCGTAAATGTGGATGGCGATACCGGTGTAACCAGCATGGATCCGATGTACAATTCCAGTTATCTCGGCACTACCGGCATGGGGTGGTTTCCGGGTTATGCGATAAACCTTGAGACAGGAGAACGACTCAACATGATGTTTGGTGAAAATTCCTGGCTTGTATCCGATAATGGTCGTGATATGTTATGGAATCCTTCAAGCCGTATTTATGATGCTGCCGGTACTCCGGTCTTTGGCGGTCAACACTATGTTTATATCATGAATCACTATAAGTACACGCTACAGGGTGGGATTGTGCTTGATTTTCCTGCTTATGATGGTGGCGCTTATATCATGACGCAATTGCCGAAAACTGCCTTCAAACCTTATGCATACGGAACTGCCTTGTATGTAAATATCCCGTTGTCGATTGAAGGCCAGCCATGGTTGAGTAACACCGTTACGACGAAAATCAGAATTTCCAAGCCGTACAAGCGTTATTATTCCACTCAGATGCCCGAAGGGTCTACGGATACTGTAAATCGCAATTATCCGATGTATGTGTTTAATACGAATACAATTGCAACCTCTAAAAATAATCAGGAAAAGGCAACAACCGATCTCGACAAGATCAACGTGGTACCAAACCCCTATTTTGCTTATGATGATTATGAACGGAATCAGCTTGACAATCGCATCAAAATTGTAAACCTGCCCAACAAATGCGTTGTGACCATTTTTGATATGAGTGGAACCATGATCCGACAATTTAATGTTGATAAATCGGGCATTATTTTACCCAGAGGTTCCACATCAGGTTTAAATACAGATGCTAAAACATCTGTGGATTGGGATCTGAAGAATTTTGCAGGAATTCCGATCGCCGGAGGGGTATACCTGATTCACGTGAAGGCTGACGGACTTGGTGAGCGTACAATTAAATGGTTTGGCATTTTACGCCCGGTCGACTTGAATTCATTGTAATGGCATTTACGATTTTAAAAATGAAAATAACAAAAAATTCCAGAATTATGAAAAATATATATAGCTGCTTGGTTGCAATATTCTTGATGGGATTTGTTTTTTTGCCCATGGATAAGGTGACAGCTGGAAACAAAGACCGTTCTGGACAGGCGGGTGCTGCGGAATTGTTGATTAACCCATGGGCTCGTAGTTCGGGATGGGGAGGGGTTGGCACCTCTTGTACCCATGGCCTTGAGGCGCTGTTTACCAATGTTGCCGGAACTGGCTTTACCAAGGGAACTGACATCATATTTTCTTATACCAACTGGCTGAAAGGTTCAGATGTGAATTTGATGGCCTTCGGGATTAGTCAAAAACTTGGCAAAAATGGCGGCGTCCTTACAGCAGCAGTCATGTCCATGTCGTTTGGTGAAATTCAGGTTACAACTACCTCCCTGCCAGAGGGAGCCGGAACTTTCAAGCCAAATTATATGAATATCAACCTGGCGTATGCAAAGGCTTTCTCAAACAGTATTTATGGTGGTATTGCGGTGAAATTGATTACAGAATCAATTTCCGATGCAAGCGCAACTGCTTTGGCTATCGACGCGGGAATTCAATATGTAACCGGTGAAAAAGAGCAGATTAAATTCGGAATTGCCTTAAAAAATGTTGGGGCACCCATGAGTTTCAACGGTGATGGTTTGTCGTTTCGCGGAATAATTCCAACCCATGGAAACGATAACGACCAGTTTACCGTTGAGCAACGGTCAGCTACTTATGAATTACCTGCCACTCTTCGTATTGGAGCTTCTTACGATTTCTTTATTGGCGAAATGCACAGGATAACCGTTGCGGGTAACTTCAATTCAAATTCGTTCTCAAAAGATCAGTTTATTCTGGGGCTTGAGTATTCGCTGAAGTATTACCTCCAGCTTAGGGCAGGTTATACCTATCAGAGTGGGATGTTTAACAGTGACCTTGCTGAACGTGGCACTGTGTTTACAGGACCAAGCGCCGGTTTTACTGTTTCCGTTCCATTTAACAAGGAAAAGGAATCCGGACTGGCTATCGATTATTCATACAGGGCGACCAATCCATTTCAGGGTACCCACAGTGTAGGCATTAAACTTAATTTTTAGGATAGCGAGAAATTTTTCATTACCTTCGTTCGTTTGTGCAAAAGGACCCTTAAATAGGGTCTTTTGGCTTATTATAATACCAAATACATACATAGAAATGTCAGACATTAAATACTATACACCTGAAGGTTTAGATAAGCTTAGGGATGATTTACACAATTTAACAACCGTCGAGCGACCTTCCATTTCTCGTCAAATTGCTGAAGCCCGGGACAAGGGCGATTTATCGGAAAATGCTGAGTATGCTGCTGCCAAAGAGGCTCAATCGATGCTTGAAATGAAGATATCTAAATTGCAAGAGGTTCTGAGCAATGCACGACTCATCGATGAAAGGAAATTGGATAATACTAAAATACTGATATTCTCTACCGTAAAGCTGAAAAATTCATCGAATGGCGCCAATGTTGTTTATACGCTTGTTCCTGAAAATGAGGCAAATATTAAAATTGGCAAACTTTCGGTGAGTTCCCCAATCGCCAAAGGGTTATTGGGTAAGAGCATTGGTGAAACGGTTGAAATAACGGTTCCTGCAGGAAAAATCACCTTTGAAATTGTTGAAATAACCCGGCAAAAAAGTTAATTATGGCAACTATATTCACACGTATCGTTAACGGCGAAATCCCTTGTTACAAAATTGCTGAAAACGATCATTATCTTGCCTTTCTTGATATAAACCCCTTACAGGAAGGCCATACATTGGTAATTCCTAAAAAGGAGGTTAACTACATTTTTGATGTCGATGATAATCTCCATGCCGGTTTGTGGAATTTTGCTAAGCAGGTTGCAAAAGCCATCGAAAAAGTGGTTCCATGTAAACGAATTGGAGTAACAGTAATCGGGTTAGAGGTTCCCCATGCTCATATCCACCTGATTCCATTAAAAACACTGTATGACATGGATTTTCGCCAACCCAAACTTACCTTCACGCCTGAAGAATTCAAAGAGATCGCTAAAAAGATAGCAAAACATCTCTAATGAAATCACTATAGACCGAAAGGAAGGCTGATCAATTCGTAAATCGTAAATCGTACATCGTCAATTTCAATAGGCTCTCTCATTCCTTCCTTCAATGTAGTTGATAAAGGCCCGGTTTACCACTTTATTGCCTCCGGGCGTTGGGTAATTTCCGGTAAAATACCAGTCTCCTTTGTGATTGGGTATTGCCTCATGCAGGTCATCGATGGTTTGATAGATGATCTGCACCTGTGCACTGCAGGTGAGAGGGGTAAGCAGTTCCGAAATTTTTTCTGAAATTCTTTCGGCCGAAAATGGGGCATAAATTTCCTTTACATGATTTACAATTAGCTCTTTGGGGAATTTTTCCTGTGCTTTTGATTTAATGTACACTTCGTTGATAATATGTTCCTGGCGGGTATCCTTCAGCAATTCAATGGCAGCCTTGAACGCGATAAAGTCGGTTAGTTTAGCCATGTCGATGCCGTAGCAATCGGGATAGCGTATTTGCGGAGCCGAGGAGGCAATAACGATTTTTTGCGGCCCAAGCCGATCTAAGATTCTCAGGATACTTTGCTTCAGAGTGGTTCCTCTGACAATAGAATCATCGAGCACCACAAGATTGTCGAGCCCGCGACGGATACTTCCATATGTTATATCGTACACATGGGCTGCAAGATCATCGCGCTGTGAATCGCGGGTGATAAATGTCCGAAGTTTCACATCCTTCACCGCAACTTTTTCGGCACGCGGTTTTAATTGGAAAATAGATTTTAAGGTATCCTGGTTGAGTGACTTGCCGGCATCAAGGATTCGGTCGATTTTAATTTTATCGCAAAATGCATCCATCTCCTCAATTAAACCGTAATAGGCATCGATGGCTGTGTTGGGGATATAGGAGAAAACAGTATTTTCAACATCATGGTTAATCGCCTTCAGGATGGAAGGTGTGAGCAACTTTCCCAATTTTTTTCGTTCGCGATAAATCTCTTTATCAGTGCCCCTGGAGAAATAAATGCGTTCAAACGAACAGGATTTTTTTTCAACCGGTTTGCTGAATTCTTTCTCCGAAAACTTGCCGTCTTTTTTAATAATCAGGGCATTTCCGGGTTTCAGTTCCTGAATGGCATCGAAAGTGACATTCAAGGCAGTTTGAATTACAGGGCGTTCGGAGGTAACGACCACAATCTCGTCGTCGGTGTAATAAAAGGCAGGTCTGATCCCGGAAGGGTCGCGCATGACAAATGCATCGCCATGGCCAAACAATCCGGCAATCACATAGCCTCCATCCCATGTTTTTGCCGCTCTGCGCAGAATCTTCTGAACATTCAAATGTTTTGCAATCTGAATGGTTATTTCCCGTTTTTGAAAGTCTTTCTTCTTAAATCTTTGGTACAACTCTTCATTTTCCTCATCCAGGAAGTGTCCCATTTTTTCAAGAATCGTAATGGTGTCGCTTGTTTCCACAGGATATTGCCCCAGATCAATCAATTTTTCGAACAACTCATCAACATTGGTAAGGTTGAAGTTGCCGGCAAGGACAAGATTTTTTGTCATCCAGTTGTTTTCCCTGACAAATGGGTGGCTGTTCAGGATGGTATTTTTCCCGAAAGTACCGTAACGAAGGTGACCGAGATACAATTCGCCAAGCATATCGACTTTTTGTTTCAGCCATTGCACATCAGTAAGCCGATTTGGCTGACGTTCCTCAATGTCTTTAAGCGGGCGGATAGCTTGATTGAAAATATCCTGGATAGGAGCGTTGGCAACCGAACGGATACGGTTGATGAATCTGTTTCCCGGCTCCAGATCAAACTTAATACTGGCAATGCCTGCACCATCCTGGCCCCGGTTATGCTGTTTTTGCATGAGCAGGTGCAGTTTGTTCAAACCATAAAAAGCCGTTCCGTATTTAGCCTGGTAGAATTCAAGTGGTTTCAGAAGCCGCACCAGGGCGATACCGCATTCATGGTGGATGGAATCGCTCATCAATTTTAAAATTAGATTGCAAAGGTAGGAATTATTAACGATTGCAATGCATCTGAAGCAGCCTGTTGGCTTGTTTACTCCCCAATTGCTGGGCTCGCCTCCAGTTACTGCAGGCCTCCTGTGTGTTATGGAGCAAGAAACAGGCGGTTCCTTTTCCAAGGTAGGCCTCTGCAAAGGCCGGGTTTATTTCCAGGGCTTTATCAAAATCATGGATGGCTCGGGCATAGTCTTTTAAAAACGAAGCCAGCAGAATACCCCTGTTGTTGTAAGCTTTGCAATAGGCTGGCTGAAGCATGATGGCCGAATCGTAATCTGCAAGCGCTCCATAATAATCTCCATGGGCGGATCTCTGGTTCGCTGAATTGTAAAAAGCAACTGCCATTGTCATTTTTTTTGCCTTCAGAGCAGGTGAGTTCATTTGAAATCTGAACATGGAAAGATGCAGCAAATCAATTGCGGCATAATTCGTAGGCCGGTAGAATCCCTGAACCCAGTCATTCAGGTTTCGGTGTGTTTCAATTGGGGTTGTTGAAGGCAGTGTTTCAAGATCTGTTTCCGGAATTTCTTTTGCGTAATCCCTGCGGGCAAAAACGGCTGCAATGCCATCAACATAG
>DYQT01000330.1 GCA_020719165.1 Draconibacterium orientale
TTCGAAAATTCATCATCGAATCGGTAACCTACTGGGTTAAAGAATACCATGTTGATGGCTTTCGCTTTGATTTGATGGCCATTCATGACATGGAAACCATGAATCAGGTGGCTTTGGCACTTCATGCAATTGATAAAAACATAATTATTTACGGGGAAGGATGGACAGCCGGAGATTCGCCGCTACCTGAAAAATACCGGGCAGTAAAGGCGAATGCAAAAAAAATGAATGGTGTTGCAGTTTTCAGCGATGATATCCGCGATGCCATCAAAGGAAGTGTGTTTGATGACAAAAGTACAGGTTTTGCCAGTGGCTCTCCGGATATGGCTGAGGCTGTGAAATTTGGCATTGTTGCGGCTGGAGAACATCCGCAAATCGACTATTCCAAGGTGAACTACTCTAAACAGTCCTATACAAAAAAACCGGGCGAAGTGATAAATTATGTTTCTTGTCACGACAATCATACCCTATACGACAAGTTAAAGGTTTCGCGACAGGATGCTTCAGAGGAGGATCTTATGAAGATGCACAAACTGGCAAATACCATTGTGCTGACCTCGCAGGGAATCCCATTTTTACACGCGGGTGTTGAAATGAAAAGAACCAAAGGAGGCGAACACAACTCTTTCAACAAACCTGATTCGGTTAACCAGATCAACTGGGATTGGAAGTATAAAAACAAGGAATTGGTTAAATACTATCACGATTTAATCGTTCTCCGTAAAGCACATCCCGCTTTCAGAATGCCAACCAATGAGATGGTGAGGAACAACCTGGTTTTTTTATCAACGAATGATCCACAACTCATTGCCTATCAATTAAAAGATCATGCGAACAACGATCGTTGGAAACAAATAATCGTGATATTCAATGGGTCTGACAAAGTAAAGGAGGTTGCTTTGCCTGAGGGTTTGTGGAAATCAGCTCTCCAGAATTATCAATTCAGCAGCAGCGAAAACACCTATTCCGCCATGGTGAGCGCTGCACCTTACTCAGCCATGATATTTTATCAGGAATAGCCATTTTTGAATTAAAACACGAACCCTTCAAACTCTTTATCACCTAAATGACAAATCACAACGAAAACATATTTCCGGTTTTCCATGAAATACATGGCCGTACCGAAAAAGAGACTTTATTAAAACAGCGATCAAAGGTGATCTGGCTAACCGGGCTTTCGGGATCAGGGAAAACCACCATTGCAAAGCATTTGGAAGAGATTCTGTTCGGTAAGGGATTTCTCACTCAGATTCTTGACGGAGACAACATCAGATCGGGGATAAACAACAATCTTGGTTTTTCAGATGCCGACCGTTTCGAAAACATCAGGAGGATTGCTGAAGTATCAAAGTTGTTTGTGAATTGCGGCGTGATCACCATCAATTGTTTTATCAGCCCCACCGAAGAGATGCGTGATTTGGCCAGAAAGATCATCGGCAGTGATGATTTTATTGAAATATATGTCAATGCACCGCTGAGGGTTTGCGAAGAGCGCGATGTCAAAGGTCTTTATTCCAAGGCTCGCCGGGGTGAAATAAAAGAATTCACCGGAATCAGTTCACCTTTTGAGACACCAGAGAACATTGACATTGAAATCCGCACCGACTTGCTTACCATTGAAGAATCGGTGAAACAAGTTCTGGACATGATTTTACCCAGGATCATCTGCTGACGGAATAATTTTCGCGTTATACCGGTGCATATTTGGTATCGGGTTTATCTCTGATCGGTATGATGCCGGCCATATCTCCTAAAACATTCACCAGGTCGGCGCCTGCCGGAACCACGATTTTCGAATTATCTTTTAACGAAGTTTCCAGGGCCTGAATTTTTCTCAGTACCTGTGCATTCCCGATAAAGTACTTTTCAGCAGCTTCATTCACAAGTGCAATCGCCTGCGCCTCTCCTTCAGCTCTGAGAATCTGACCTTGTTTCACCCCTTCGGCACGACGGATTTCAGCCTGTTTTTCACCATCTGCTTTGGTTTCGGCAGCCGTAGCGTAATCCACGGCGGCAATTTTTTCATTTTCTGCTTTCACAATTTTATTCATGGTTTCCTGAACATCCTTGGGAGGGTCAATCTCTTTCAATTCGGTACGAATGATCTGAATTCCCCAACTTCTTGTTTCATCAAGCAAAGTGCCATGAAGTTCCTTGTTGATTTTTCCACGTTCACTGTTGGCCGACTTTAAAGTCATGGTGCCAATGATGTTACGCAGCGTAGTACGGGCAAGGTTCACAATCTGATATTCGATGTTGTTTACATTGTACTGGGAATTTTTAACACTCTCCTCATCGTTGGTGATTTTAAAATAAACCTGGGCATCCACCTTTGCATTTAAGTTGTCGTTGGTGATGATTTCCTGAGGTTCGGCATTGATCATTTTTTCGGTAATGTTAACCTGATACATCAAATCGATGCCCGGAATAATCCAATGGAACCCCGGATTTGCAAAGCGGTTATATTTACCAAATCGCTCAATCAGTCCGCGATGGGTTGGTCGAACGATACGGATACCTGAGAAAAAGAGCATTCCAACTGCTCCGACGATGATCAAAATAATGACATTGTTCATGGCGATTTGGTTTAAGTTTATCAAAGGAAAAATTCTTTCACAAACTTAGGGAATTTTCAGAACGAAATCAAAAATGTTCTATATAAAATTGACTGCTTATCCCTTTCGGTCAAGTGATTTTTTAGTACATTTGGATAATGACA
>DYQT01000331.1 GCA_020719165.1 Draconibacterium orientale
CAAAGTGGTCTTGAAAAATTCTGGAGCTATACGGGTTTCGCCAACTTTTTATGGGGAAACATGATCATGATCACTGTCGGATTGGTTTTTATCTTTCTGGCGATCCGGTATGAGTACGAACCATTGCTGCTGGTCCCGATCGGCACAGGGATCATCATCGGAAATATTCCTTTTTTGCATGGGGCCAATTTGCAGGTAGGCATTTATGAGCAGGGAAGCGTACTGAACTATCTCTATTTCGGTGTGCTTAAAGGAGTTTATCCTCCTCTTATTTTTCTTGGAATCGGTGCAATGACCGACTTTTCCTCTTTGATCTCGAACCCAAAATTAATCCTGCTGGGGGCAGCAGCCCAGGTTGGCATATTTATCACTTTTCTTGGAGCCCTGGCCCTTGGATTTTATGCCCCGGAAGCTGCAGCAATCGGAATTATCGGAGGTGCCGACGGACCTACAGCCATTTTTCTTGCCTCTAAACTGGCTAACGGAATCAACATTCTGCCTAATGGGGAGGTTGTGAAGAACCTGATCGGACCAATTGCCATCGCCGCTTATTCATACATGGCACTTGTACCTGTAATTCAACCTCCGATCATGCGACTGCTGACAACAAAAAAAGAGAAACTGATACGCATGAAACCACCGCGCCAGGTATCCCGGCAGGAAAAAATACTATTTCCGATCATTGGATTAATATTCACTACATTCATTGCCCCCAGTGCACTGCCGCTGCTCGGTTTTCTCTTTTTCGGCAATATTCTGAAAGAGTCGGGTGTGACCAAACGTTTGGCCCTCACCGCCAGCAATCCCCTCATCGACATTGTAACCATTCTCATTGGACTTACTGTTGGAGCAAGTACGCAGGCAGATATTTTTCTTACTCCACAGTCAATTCTGATTTTTATTTTGGGTGCTTTTTCGTTTATGGTGGCAACTGCCGGAGGTGTTATCTTTGCCAAAGTGATGAACCTGTTTTTAAAACCGGAAGATCATATCAATCCTTTGATCGGATCGGCCGGGGTATCTGCAGTTCCTGATTCAGCAAGGGTTTCTCAAATGGAGGGGTTGCGCGTTGATCCTTCGAACCATCTGTTAATGCATGCCATGGCACCAAACGTTGCAGGTGTCATAGGATCGGCCGTTGCTGCAGGTATTTTGCTCAGTTATTTAATGTAATTACATGCTGATTATAGGCATTGCCGGGGGATCCGGATCGGGAAAATCGACCGTTGTCAAACAGGTAATCAAACACCTTCCCAGGGAGGCCGTTACGGTTATTCCACAGGATGCATATTACAAGGACAATGGCCATAAAACGGCGCCAGAACGGGCAAAAATCAATTTCGACCATCCCACTTCCATCGAGTGGGGATTGTTGATTAAACAGCTTGAAACACTGAAGGCGGGTATTCCGATTGAAATGCCCATCTATTCGTATGTTACCTGCGCCCGTTCAAAAGAAACCATTATCGTAAATCCCGCGCAGGTCATCATCGTTGAGGGAATCCTGATCCTGACGAATCCACGGCTGAGAAGTAAAATGGATATCAAGGTTTTTGTCGATGCCGATGGAGACGATCGTCTGATGCGCATTATCCGGCGCGACATTGAAGAGCGGGGCCGGTCGTTTCATCAGGTTTTGGAGCATTACGACAGCTTTGTTAAACCCATGCACCTGCAATTTATTGAACCTACCAAGCGTTATGCTGACATCATAGTGCCACAGGGAGGTCAGAACAAAGTCGCAATCGATATTCTCTCCTCCCGGATAAAAACGCACATCAATCTGGATGTACATGACGGAAAAAAAACCAAATCACCTCCTAAACCAAAATAGCCCATACCTGATTCAGCACGCCTATAACCCGGTGGATTGGTATCCATGGGGCAACGAAGCATTGAATGCAGCCAGGGAACAAAATAAGTTACTGGTCATCAGCATCGGTTATGCCGCCTGTCACTGGTGTCATGTGATGGAACACGAATCGTTTGAAGATGAAGAGGTTGCAACAGTAATGAACCATGCTTTCATTTCAATAAAAGTCGACCGGGAAGAGCGGCCCGATATCGACCATATTTACATGGCTGCCGCCTATGCCACCTCAGGAAGAGGGGGCTGGCCGCTGAATGTGATCGCATTGGCCGATCAACGGCCTCTCTTTGCGGGAACATACTATTCGAAACGCGACTGGATTCATATCCTGAAGTACTTTACTGATCTTCAACATTCCAATCCTGCCGAACTGTTACATTATGCTTCCGAAATCGGGGAGGGGATGCAGCGACAACACCAGATTCCCGTGAAGACCGGGGATGATTTGCTCTCGGCGGAAATTCTGCATTCGGTTTACTCAATCTGGTTTCAGGATCTTGATTTTATCAATGGAGGTACGCACGGCGCCCCAAAATTTCCAATGCCTGCAAACCTTGATTACCTGCTGAAATATGGCAGCCTGTATCAAAACAAAAAGGCAGTCAGTTATGTTGAACTTACCCTGGAAAAGATGGCCATGGGTGGTATCTGCGATCAACTTGGAGGAGGGTTCAGCCGGTATTCGGTGGATGCAGCGTGGCGTGTGCCACATTTCGAAAAAATGCTCTATGATAATGCACAGCTTATCTCCCTTTATTCAAGGGCTTATACGAACACCAAATCCTATTATCATAAACTGCTTATCCCTTTCGGTCAAGTGATTTTTTAGTACATTTGGATAATGAC
>DYQT01000089.1 GCA_020719165.1 Draconibacterium orientale
AAGGAGGTTGACGGACAAAGGTGTGAACCGGTTGAGCTGTTGAAAGTACAGGTGCCCGAAGCTTTTGCAGGCAAAGTGATCGAACTGGTAAGCCGGAGAAAAGGAGACATGACCCACATGGAACACAAACGCGAACGCGTGATCCTTGAATTCGACATTCCGGCCCGCGGATTGATCGGGCTGCGTAACCCTGTTCTCACGGCAACCGAAGGGGAAGCCGTGATGGCGCATCGTTTTAAAGCATATCAGCCATGGAAAGGCGATTTGCCGGGACGGAACAACGGGTCTCTTATTTCGATGTACACCGGGTTGGCCATTACCTATGCGATTGATAAACTGCAGGACCGCGGCAAATTCTTTATCGAACCTTTTGAAGATGTTTACAACGGACAGGTGATTGGTGAGAGTACCCGCAGCGATGATATCGTGATCAACGTAAACAAAACCAAGAAACTCTCCAATGTCCGTGCATCGGGCTCCGACGACAAGGCTGTGATATACCCGGCTACGAAATTTTCGCTCGAAGAGGCTATGGAATACATCAAAGGGGATGAATATGTGGAGGTTACCCCGAAATCAATTCGTTTGAGAAAGATTTTACTTGACGAGATTGATCGGAAACGGAGCAGTAAGCAGCAGGCTTAGGCAGCGCCTGGTAAACCAATTCGGCAATATCCTTTACCTCTACCGGAGATTGCTTTTCAAAGGTTTTCTTGCATAGCGGACACGCTGTGGCCAGGATGTCGGGTTGATTGGTGAGCATGTTTTTCAAGGCTTCGCCTGTCATGGCATTTCGCTGTTCCTGAGAGGCTTCGAATATTCCAAGACTACCGCCGCAACACATGGCGTTATTTTCATCTTGAGGCACATCGACAATATCTGCTATTTTTGAGAGTAATTCCCGCGGAGCCTTGTAAACACCCGAACCCCTCCCAAGGTCACAAGGATCGTGATAAGCTACCTTTTTAAAATATCCCTGCAGCGGGATTTTTCCAGTTTTTACCAGATCGAGAATGAACTGTGTATGATGCTGAATGCGGATGGGGAGATTGTACTCTTCACGGAAAACCCGGTAGCAAATAGGACATGAGGTGACCAGTATTTTAGCACGGGTTTGGCGGATCAGCTGTTTGTTGCATTCAATCAAATCATGCGCCTGACGGTCTTTCCCTGCAATCATCAGCGGACGCCCGCAACAAACGCTTCGATTTTCATCGAGGTGGATAAATGAAATTCCGGCATGTTCCATAATTCCCTTCATGGCCCGGATAATTGAAGGGGTCAGATGCGACATACAGCCTACAAAATATACAACTTCAGCTTGTTGAGGCAGCGATAATCCATTTTTAAGGAAGCTGAAATCTGAGGCTTGACCAGATACCAATTCCCTTCGTTTGATCAGGCGCAAGGAGTCGAGGTTGATGCCTACCGGACAAGCCTCCTGACACCGTCCGCATACCAGACACTTCCTGGAAATCTCTTCTGGAACATATTTATCCCTGACACCTCTGACGAAATAAACCGCCTGGGAATCATGAATCCCGGCATCATTTAACTGACAAACATCAATGCAAACTCCGCATCTAGAGCATGCCAGTGCCTCAACATCCGAAAAACTTGAATACCATTTTCGGGGCTGGATTCCAAAGTGGCGGAAAAAGATCAGCAAAATCTCTGTGGGAATGTGCATGTATCGCGAATAGGGGAGGGTTATGAAGAAAATCCCCAATACAAGAGAGTATCCCCACCACATGGAATATGCCACAACATCATCGGGCAAAGGGATGGCCCACACCAAAAAATCGCCCAATGGCTGGGTCATAAACCCTCCTCCGCTGCCATAATAACCAGCTGTGAAACTTTCGGCTAACAACCTCATCGGAAATATCAGCCACAAGCAGGTAAGTGAAACAAAATCGGTAAGCTGAAATTCAGTTGTCCGTTTCATTCCAAACCATCTTGATTTTCGCCGTTTGATAAGGGCAAGCGCCAATCCACTCAATACAAAAAGCAGCAAAAAATCCATGAGAAAC
Source organism: Draconibacterium orientale (assembly GCA_020719165.1). Classification (GTDB taxonomy): domain Bacteria; phylum Bacteroidota; class Bacteroidia; order Bacteroidales; family FEN-979; genus CAIVAT01. The sequence continues at coordinate 2,034 of DYQT01000089.1, forward strand.
CGAAAAAAAACCGGTACAGAATAGACCTCAAAAAATAGTACCAGCTTATCGTGAATGAAAAATTTCAGAAAAATCGGATAGTAGGGTGCATTCAAATGGGTTCCGCTGTAAAAACGACTTTCGATGTTACCCAGAACGATCAGCAGAAACCATCCCAAGGCAAAACTCATATGCATATAACCGAGCAATGGATTCCGTCTCCACATGCGGCGGTGAATAAGTCCTTCGAGAAAAACCTCTTTTAACGCCGACAGAATCTGCCCGGGGTGGCGAATCCCGGCCATGAACCGCACTTTGTCAATGGGAGGCAATGCCTTGATCCACCGGTACCAGTTTTTGCCGATGGTGCCAACTACGTAAATCAGCCCGAGAAAAAACGGCAGAACGAAGAGGTTAAAATTGATCATCCCAATTGCTCAATAGCCCGGTTAAGTGTTAAAATGACATTTCTAAGGTTCACTCCCCGTGGACAAACCAGTTGACATTTGCCACAAAACATGCACTTCTGAATCTCTTTTTTCAGCTCCTTGGTTTCGCCCCTCCGGATAAAAGTGTGGATACGGCGGATATTGAATTCAGTAAAGTGCCCGGATGAGCAGGTTCCTGTGCAACTTCCGCAACCGATGCAAAGGTTGATTGATGGTTCATGCACCAGCAAATAATCAGCAATGCGCTTGTCATTGTGATCAAAATCAATCGATTCGTCGCGAAGAATTTTGTATCCGAAATTAATAGACATACTGTTTTTACTGCATTTTCAATTGATAGCGGCCCTTGAATACCTCACCCCCTGACCCCTCTCCCAAGGGATAGGGGAGCCAGGTTTTCGATTTGCCGTTAATATATTGAATTAATTTATTTTTATTCATGGCCGGGGTTTAAAAATCCATTCACTTGAAGTGCAGTTGCCCGCGCATCGGCCATGGTGTTGACGATACAGGCCGGCCCTTTTACCGCACCGGCAAGAAATACTCCGGGAATGGAGGTGCTGTTATCCTGAACGTGTTCATCCGTTGATAACAGAAAACCGTCAGGGCCCGACTGCAATCCGAGCATCCGGGCAATTTTACGCGTTTCCTCTCCCGGAACAAAGCCAACGAGTAAAATCATCAGGTCAACTGTCATTTTTAGAGGACGACCGGTAAGGGTATCCTCCGTCTTCAATACCAATGTATGGTCAGGGTTTTCAGCACATTCCGAAAGGCGGCCACGGATAAAATTGACCCCCCATTTTTGCTGGGCTTCAAAGTACAACTCCTCAAAATTCCGGTCGTACATCCTCAGGTCCATGTAAAAAGAGTAAACCTCACAGTGAGGCAGCATCTCTCTGATTTCAATGGACTGTTTGACGCCGGTTACACAGCAAACTTTGGAACAGTAAAGATTTCCGACTTTCTCATCGCGGGAACCCACGCAATGGATGATCGCGATGCGTTTTGGGGTTGTTCCGTTGTGTGTGGTGATTTTTTTACCCGACTTGAACCGGTATTCCAACTCGGCAGAGGTAATAACATTGTCGTAAATTCCATAGCCGTATTCTTCCTTTTTTCGCGCATCAAACAGTTCATAGCCAGTTGCCAGCACGATTGCTTCAGCTTTAAGGCTTGAACCGTTCTCAAACGACAATGTAAAAGCGCCTGAATCATAAATGATTGAAGTTATAATGCTTCTGCATAGCACTTCAACACCGGCACGCATATTTTTTTCAATAAAATCAAATACTTCGGCTGAGTGGCGCCGGCTTGGAAAAAGACGATCCCAGTTTCTGACATGTCCGCCGGTTTGTTCCTCTTTCTCAATAAGGGTAACATTAAATCCCAGCGCCGACAGTGCCCCTGCGGTTGTCATACCGGCAATGCCCCCACCAATCACCGCCACTCTTTTATTCATGCTTGTAAAATTTAAGTTGTGATGGAGCTTTTGGTTGCCCCATCGCTGCCATCCATCGTCAGAAATTTCCGGAAAGTTTGACGAATTGTTTGTTCATGTGCGTTCAAAGTTATGAAAAAAAACAGGCGGTAATTGACATTTCAGGCGTATCCTGCAATATCATCGAGCGGACTATTGAGGATTCAGCACAAAATCAATGCCTTCAACAATATCGCCCTGTTCTGAAATTTTAATGGTGAATTCTTTCTCCGGGGGCTCCGCCCTGAAACTCAGGTTTTTCATCTGTCCGGCATCAATGCGTGCCACGTAATCCCCCGGGGCAAGTCCCATAAAGTCAATATATCCGTCTGATTCCGATTGCGTTTCAGCGACAACAACGTTGCTGTTTTTCTTATAAAATTTCACTACGATTCTTCCAAGGCCTTTTAAAACATTTTCCTTGTTTACATAAACCATCCCGCTCACTTCGCCAACAATAATGATCGGTACATCAACACGTTTGTACTGGTTTGGATCAACCAATATCTGGTAGAGTTTGTTTTTAAAACGCCAGGCGATATTCTCCAGATCGGCATCGTCGAACGTTACAAAGTAATTGATAAAAGCATTCAGGTTAGAAATTCTCACGATAGAGTCTTTTTTATTGAATAACACAGTTCCCCCCATAATCCTGACAGCAGTCAATTTTACCATGTGTTCACCTTGATCAAAAGTTCCATTGTTGTTTAAATCCAGAAAAGGATAGAGTGCAATGCCACCCTTTGTTACGGACAAATTGTTGCTTACTTGCGTATATCCTTGTCCTCCTCCAAACGCCAAACTTCCTTGAGCACTTTCAGAAGCAGTAAACATATCATTGTTGTATGATACGGCAACATTCGTTCTGGCAAATTGGAAATCAAATTTGAAGTTCAATGTAACAGTATTCGCGTTGAATAAAAGATTTCGCTCGAAAGAAGCTGATAGATATCCTTTTGAAATTCTTTTTTCAATTTCAGCAGATAAGGTAATTAATTGGCCGTCACTAACATTATATTGAGCAGATGTGCTAAAAATATACCCGTTTCTTATTCTGTATGACAGGGCCAGATCAGAACTTATGTATGGGGTTTTCTGATCGATCCAATTGAGCTGTGTTGACGAATTGGTGCTAAATTGCTTATAATATATGGAAAACGTGATATTCCCCTGGTTATAATAAAAGTCGTTGTAAACAAGTTGCGTATAGTCCAGTTTTGCATATCCACTGATTTTTCTGAAAATAAACGGCATGGATATTTTTGCTTTTCGTTCTTCAAGATACCTGAATGGAATAGCGAGTTGCCCTGGTACATATTTGGTGTATTCAATTTCTAAGGAGGCATTCTTCATGAACGAGTAATTTACCAAACCATTGGTCTTTACGCCATAAGCATATTCTCCGTTGATAGTCAATTTACTGAATGGTTGTATGGTGCCTTTAATGTATGGAATATAGGCACCGTTTGGGATAGATGATAAATACTCCAGGCCTCCCCCGATGGTTAAGAAACGAGTAACACCATAATTTATTTCAGCCTTTCCGAAGCGGCTTAAATTGCTGTCCTGAACGAACCCTGCCGTTAATCCATATTCAAATTCTTTTGCAGGCAACACCGTGTATGGGACATTGATGGTACGTTCTTCTGTTCGTTCTTCACCCATTGGGCCATAAAATTTGAATTTCAACGTAGTGTACCCATAAACTATCGGAACTTTAAACACATATAATCCCGAAGCATCTGCTTTGGTGTATTCTACCAATACATTGTTGATATAAAGTTCAACAGTCCAATTGGGTTCTGTATGTTCATTAATTGTATAATAGCCTTTGGCTTTTCTAACTAATGTTGAAGAATTTCTGACAACGGCACCAACAATTTGGGAATTAATAAATGAGATAGTTTGATAAGGAATCGTACCCACCTGGGCTTGTTTAATTATCCGTTTGTCATTGTCAACCCAACGCCACAAGTATTGTAATTGGCGAGGGTCAATTTTTTGTTGATTGTAATAATCAAATGAAAAATCTGCTTCACCATAGAGAAGTTCGGCACCCACACCCAATTTGAAACGAGAATTACTAAAACCATTCAAGGTTTGTGTTGAAGAAAAAGCCCAATCCAGCATCCCAGCTTTAAACAAATGATAATTTCGGCCAACGATTGTATCTGGAATAATTTCCTGTTTTATTTTCGAGATATTGTTGCGTATTTTCTCCTCTCTCAATTGCTTAATTATAGGCAATTCAAAATTTGATTTCAATACTATTGTTAGCGCTCTGAAATTAAATGTTAAGATCAATCCAAATGTCTTACCAAATAATGATGATTCCATAAAAACCGAACCCATCGCTTTAATCAGCCCATTATTTGCTTTAATAGTTTTGCCACCAATCGATATTATCTTCGTTTTATAATCAATTATATATGTCTGGTTTTCAAACCGAAGGAAACCACCAATGCTGTCACCTTTTTGTCCGACAATACAAGGAATTCTCAGTGTTTTAAATAATTCCTCAATATTCACATAAAGAAGGTTGTTGTCAGTATAAATGACATCTGAATAAAAATCCCCGTAACCTTCAACAACAACCAATACATTGATTTCATCATAGTGAAACGAGGTGTCTGCTGTTTCACCACTGACAATTACTTGCGACCTTCCTTCCGGGATAAAGCAGATGCCCAGCATTAAAATGAGAAATGTAATTTTATAAAAAACTGAGAACCTCACCCACACAATAAGCATATGATATTTTAAAGTTCAACCAATATAGTTGTTGTTTTCATGAACTATTCCTGGTTAAAGGTCATATCGAAACTGCCTGTGTACGTGCCTGGAAGTGTTGTGCCTGGAACGTGAAGTGTACCGCCGACCCGAAGAGGCGTGATAAAATTGCAATCGCTATTGGTTGCAAAAATGGCGCTGTTCCCTCCTTGTTCGGTGGGGCCTATATCGAGTATAAGCGATCCACCATTGCTGCTGGTTAAAATGGTTGTCGAAGAAAAGGTAATTATCACATTCCGTCCCTGACAAAGTTTTATTTCAAAAATAGCTGGCTGGGCGGTAGGTGATATTGATAAAAGGGCTATATCACCTGATGACATTCTGCTGCCGTTCCACCCAACGGTAACAGTCCCTCCTGAAGTTCCTGTAATGCACATTGTCCCAAAATGAATAGCCTGAGTGGCGGCAACAGTTAATGATCGCGGAGGCAGTGCAGGCTGAGCAAATGAATTAATGACACCTATATAAAAAGCCATTGATGAAAACAAAAATTTAAAAAAATATCTATTTGCATTTATCGCCTTCATTCTTTTAACTTTCAACGATGCCCTTTTTGTTCAACAACAGTAATGATAATTTATTGTTTTTCAATTACATGATATCCAGTTCTCCCTCTGCATAAACTTCCGTTTTTTTGTTGTCATTGGTAATTAAAAAGCGGACTTTTAATTTGCCGTTTTGTAAAGTTGTGCCAGGGGTCTTATTTAATTTTACTGAGACATTTCGTTTGTTAATATTTGTATAAACGCCAACACCCTTGATCAGTCCAATTTGGTAGGACTTGCCTTGACCCGGAATGTACTCAATAGCCAAATCACCATAAACTGAGGTATTACCTGTTCTGTTGATGGTGAGTTTAAGGTATGGGACCGTATCTTGTTGCAACTCTAATTTCAGATCACTCAGGGTTGCACTTACAGTAACAGGGCCGGTTCGGATGATAATCGGGATGCTGATACCGTAAATGGGTATTAACTGAACCCCTAACTGTGTTGAATCATTGTTAGAATTTTCTATACCCAAAGGCTTGCTGTCTTTATCCGCCCTGAAATATAAATGTGATCGATATTCACCTGCAGGCATATCGGTTTTACGCCTGAATTGAAGGGCTACAACTTGTGGTTCTCTCGGAGCTAATGTTACCTTTCGTGGAAAGATCCTTAGGAAGGGATCCGCAAACATCTGCCCTGAATCAGGTTTTTCAATCTGTACAAAACTTCCGTCTTCTTTCATGTTGTATTGGAGAAAAGAGATGGAATAGATGGCAGTGTCTTGTCCTATATTGACGAGATTGAGTTCTTCCTTTTGCTTGTTGCCCTCGAAAACCACCCGGGTTGGGGTGATCAATAAATCTCCCTGGGCCAGAGTTTGAAAAGTTAAAACCATTATGGGAATGAGCATGATGAATAATTTTCTTCGCATAGGGTTGCTTTTATTAATTTTTTCAATAAAGCAAATATACATGTTTTTGGCCTATTTTTATATCTGTCTATTCTCTTTTAATGATTGGTCAAGGGGCCAAATGAAAAAAGGAAGGCCCATAATTTGAACCTTCCCAATACTATTACCAGTTAAAATCCTCTTGGTTATAATTTAGTTATAATTTACTGCAATGTTGAATGTTCCTGAATAGATTCCAAAAGGCTGGGCATCGGCCATTTCCAATGTGGCACCAACTGTAAAACTATCAGATCCGGAGCCGTTTAATGTCCCGGCAATACCATCAACGCCCGCTGATGTAGGATGAGCGATAAAGTTGACAACCTCAATGTGGTTTGAGCCGGATGACAGAGTTACGGCGCCATTCGCCGGGAGAGTAATCGCATAGGTGGCAGCATCGGAACCGGATACCGTATAGGTGGCATTTTGGGAAAAAGGAGCCTGAGCCAATAATTCCACATTTTCAGGGGAGGAAGCTACTCTGCCGTTTGCAGTAGTTAGGATAATACTTACTGCCGCGGTTGGTACCGACATAGAACCAAAATGCATGGGTGTGTTTTCTGTAAGCGTAAGTCCTTTTACGATATTGGCTCCACAGGAAGTATTTCTGGATACCTGAGCAAGTGCAGCGGTCGAAAAACCGTAGACCAGGAGGGAAATTGCTGCTATGAAAATCAATTTTTTCATTCTGTTTGTACTTGCTTCTCACGGGGTAATGCAAAAAGCGGTCCAGTGCAAACAGGAACTCGAATAAACAACACTGTGTGTTATCTAACTATCACATATTGAGGATGATGATTTATTGAAATTATTTTCCTTTGGGATAGTTTAACCTATTTTTTACGCGGGGATTGGGATGAGAAAAATTAAAAAAACGCACATGTGTGCGGAATTGAATATCAGTTTTCAGCCTTGCCGATGGAGATATTGTATTTTTTCATCTTGCGGATAAGGGCATCGCGGGTAATGCCAAGGATATCGGCGGCAGCCTTCTGGTTGAATTGACTTTGCAACAGCGCCTTGCGGATCATATCTACTTCGATACTTTTCAGGTTGGCCATTTCATTGTTAACCTCAACGGCTCCGTTTGAGTGGGAAGTCAAAGGAAAATCCTCAATACTCAGCGAATTGAATTTGCACAGAATGATGGCTCGTTCAGCCATGTTTTTCAGTTCCCTGATATTTCCCGGAAACGGATATCTTTCAAGTCGTTTAAACACATCTTCGTTGATGGCAATAGACCTGTTTAATTTCTGTGCAAAATGGTCTGTAAAATGGATCAGCAGTGGTTTAATATCTTCGGGTCTTTCTCTGAGTGGCGGAATATGAATATGAACGGTATTCAGCCGATGAAGGAGATCAAGCCTGAATTTGTTTTCCGAAACCCGTTTTTGAATGTCGTGGTTTGTTGATGAAATAATGCGGAAGTCGGTTTTAATCGTTTTAGTATCACCCACGCGGGTAATCACCTTTTCTTCAGCAGCACGCAGTATTTTTGCCTGAAGATTCAATGGCATATCGGCAATCTCGTCGAGAAAAAGAGTACCCTGGTTACTCACTTCAAAATAGCCCATTTTATCAGTAACCGCGCCGGTGAAGGAACCTTTTTTATGGCCGAAAAATTCGCTTTCAAGCAGCGAATCAGTAATGGCGCTGCTGTTTACCGCGCAAAAAATATGCTCCTTCCTGCTGCCGGAATAATGAATAATCCGGGCAACATTTTCTTTTCCCGTACCACTTTCGCCGGTGATCAGCACATTGGCATCGCGGTATTGCGCAGCAGCGAGCGCTGCATCAAAGATGTCGCGAATCTTTACGCTGACACCAATAAAGTGCCGGTCAATTTTTTCTTCCAGTGTTTTCGAAATCAGCGAATTGCGTTCTTCAACCAGTTTCAGCTTTCGTTGCAGATGGAGATATTTTCGGGTGCGTTCAACCACAATCTGAATATCGATATGCCGGAAAGGCTTTCGCAGATAGTCAAAAGCACCAAGCCGCATGGCTTTGATTACGGTATCCATGTCGCCATGCGCGGAGATGATGACTACCTCGAGATTGGGATGTTTGGCTTTCACCTCTTTTAAAATGTCGAGACCATCGATGCCGGGCAAACGAACATCGAGGATCATCAGGTCAATTTCATGATTGGCGAGAATGTGCCTGGCTTCGGGGTAAGTATTGGTTTCAAATGATTCATGACCCGATTTTTGCAAGAATTCATGCAATTCTTCCGTGAATTGTTTTTCGTCATCCAAAATCAGGATCTCGATCTTTTCGTGTCTGGTCATGGTGCCTTTACTGTTTGTTTCTGCAAAATAATCCTTGTCTGGGTGCCAACACTTCGCTCACTGGAAAATTCAATGGTGCCATTCATCTCTTTAATGATCGAATAGGAGACAGATAAACCAAGCCCTGTTCCTTTTCCAGGGTCTTTGGTGGTAAAGAATGGCATCATCACCTGATTGAGGTTTCCCTCCTTGATCCCGATGCCATTATCATTTACTTCGACAAATATCCGCTGATCGTCATCAAATGTTTTTATTTCGATTGATTTGTCGAAACGATCCGGTTGTTTTTCCTCCTTTTCAAGCAATGCATCCCGGGCATTGGCCAGCAAATTCAGGATGACCTGTTCGAATTTGTAGGTATTGCCATTGACCTGCGGGATTTGATCATTCAGATTCAGCCTGAGATCGATTGCATGATGCTTAAACTGTTCAGAGATCATGGAGAGGGCATTCATGATGCTGCCATTGATACTAAAGGCTGAAGTCATGAAATCGTCGCTTCCCCACGAGAAGACTCTGATATGATCGATGATGTTTCTGATGCGGGTAATATTATTGAATATTTTATCGGATTTTTTCTTGAGGTAGTCCTTTTGAATATTTTCGTCACTGGCGATTTCCATCAGGATATTATCCATGGCCATGGAAATGGTGTTCAGTGGCTGGTTGATCTCGTGTGCAATACCCGATGCCATCTCTCCAAGGCCGGCCATCCGGTCGGAATGGATCAATTGCATTTCGAGATTTTTACGCTGGGTGATATCCCGGATAATAATCATATATGAAACCGGCCTTCCGAAGGCATCATGGAGCATGGTGGCGCTTGTTTCGGTTGCCAGCAGGGTTTGATCCATTTTAATGAACTTAATCTCGATATTTTGGGCAAGTCCGTCCATCATGGTCCCTTCAAATATTTCATCAAGCCTGTTTTTTTCATCCTGTGGAACAAAACGCGAAAAATGAAACCCAACGAGGTCTTTGCTTGTATCTGTTCCGTAAATTGCAAGACCTACATTGGAAACCTCAGTGATTATTCCTTTGAGGTCGGTAATGAAAATACCATCGGGTGAGGCGCTGATCATGGTACGGTAGCGTTCTTCGCTCTTTTTCAAGGCGACATTCGCTGCAGCCAGTTTTTGCCGCAGATGTGCTTCGCTCAGTTCATGTTTTACCACCGAGGTAAACCGGGCCATGTTGTCTTTTAAAACATAATCATGAGCCCCCGCTTTGATCATTTCAACTGCTTTTGTTTCTCCTATCGCCCCCGAAACCACAATGAATGGGATGTCGAGCTCTGAGGCCTGATAGATCGCGAGGGCCGATAAAACATCAAATTTTGGCATGGAATAATCTGACAAAATAATGTCCCATGTGTTTGTCGCGAGAGCCTCCTTCATCTCTTCATCTGTTTCAACGCGGATAAAATTGACGATATATCCTGCCTTTCTCAAATACAGGACATTTAATTCTGCGTCATTCTGACTGTCTTCGATGATGAGAACCGAGAGTTTTTGGTCCATAGAGCTATTTATTAATGCACGATTCCTTTATCATGCAATTAAATTGAAACGCAGGGTAAATGTAAGATTAATTCCGATTGATCCCAGATCCTCCGGGAGAAATCCTATAAACAAAAAGGGGGATCCATAAAACGGTCCCCCTTCAGTAAAAGATAAAACTGATGTTAGTTGTAATTCACTGTTACATCAAAGGTTCCAGAATATATTCCGATAGGTTGTCCGGTTATCAGTTTAAGTGTTCCTCCAACTACAAAACTATCATTTCCTGAACCATCAAGAGTGCCTGTTAGTCCATCAACACCTGCAGATGCTGTTTTGGCAATGAATCCATCAACATGCATTGGGGTTGTTCCTTCTGTAATGGTTACGACATTATCAGGAGGCAACGAAATCGCATAAGCAGCCCCAGGATAGCCAACAACGGTGTAAGCTGCATTCGCGGGGAACGGCGCTATTGAAAACAACTGAATATTTGCGGGAATGGAGGCGATTCTGTTGGCTGAAGTAGATAGTTGAACATTTACGGCACCGGTTGGAACTGACATGGTTCCAAAATCCAAAGCATGAGTTTCTGTAAGTGTTAGTCCCATACAGATTTCTGCGTGAATTTGCGAAGTTACCGAGGGGCCACCTTGATGATGTGGAAGTGGTGGTTGAGCGAAAGAAAAAATATAGCATAAAAATCCACAACTTGTTAGAACCCATCGGGCTAACAACTTGTTTGTATTTATGCTTAATGATTTCATTGTCAGGAGATTTTAATTTAAAACTTTATTAACTGAAACTGCTTATCCCTTTCGGTCAAGTTGGTTTGATTAAGTCGTTAAATGGCAC
>DYQT01000090.1 GCA_020719165.1 Draconibacterium orientale
AAGATAAAACAATTGAATATAATAAACAAGTTATATTATTACAGCTCCATAGCTTATCAGAATTTACAAACCCTGATTCAATATGACAGTGTCTTCGAGATCCCATTTCAACCCCTGGGTTTAATAACAGTCAAAGAGATCAGCCTCGAATCGAGCCCTGGCATGCAACTGCTGCAAATGCAAACCAATCGGGAACTTGCCTTGCTTCGGGTCGAACGTAACCGGTTGTTTCCCGATTTGTCGTTGAACTATTTTATTGGAACCAACTCCTACGAAGGGGCTAAAAATTACCAGGGGTTTATGGTCGGGCTTTCACTGCCAATGTTTTTTGGGGAGCAGCAGGCCAAAATAAATGCCGGTAAAATTTCGGTAAACATCAATGAAACAATACAGGCAGGTGAATTTGCCAAGCTAAAGGCTAAACATTCGGAGCTCCTGATTCAACTAAAGAAATACCAGGAATCAATTGATGTTTACAATCAATCAGGCAGGCAGTTGGGGGAAGAAATCATGCGTTCGTCGCGAAGAAGTTATACCCTGGGAGAAATTGATTTTTTTCAATTTGTAATGAGCCTTGAAAATGCCCTGGCACTTACGATCGCCTACTATGAAAATGTTTCGAAATACAACCAGGCAGCATTGGATATCAACTATTTAACAAATTAGCCAAATGAAATTGATTCGTATAGTCAGCGCAGTTTCTCTCTTACTGCTGCTCGTGATGGCTGGATGCGGCAGGTCTGAAAAAACCAATGAAAATGATGCCGCTGAAGCCAGCCAACTGGTTCAGATTACCACCAGTCAGTTTGAATCGGAGGGCATGATGATTGGGGAGGCAACCACACAGCCTTTCAAAGAAGAGGTGAGATGCAACGGTTATATTGTGGCTCCTGCAACCGGGATGGCACAAATCAGTGCCCCGCTCGCGGGAATCGTACAAGCCATCAACTGTTCCACTGGCCAATATGTGCGGAAAGGAGAGACATTATGCCTTCTTTCGGGCAACGAATTAATGCTGATTCAGCAGGAATTTGCGGAGACCTCGGCAAAACTCAAACGGTCAAAATCCGATTACGACAGAAGTAAAGCGCTATTTGACGAAAAGATTGGAGCAGAGAAGGAGTTTATTGCCCAGGAAACGGAATATCATGTAATGAGGTCAAAATACCAGTCATTGAAACTCAGGCTGGAACTTCTTAAGTTGAATGTTTCGAAAATTGAAGCAGGCGAGTTTTATGCAGCATATGCTGTTATTTCACCCATCAATGGATATGTAACCAGCCTGAATATGGTTCTTGGCCAATATACCGAACAGCAGATGAGTTTGTTGGAAATCGTTGATATCAATCAACTTCAGTTGCAACTTTCAGTATTTGAGAATGATGTCAACAAACTTGAACCTGGTCAAACCGTTCGGTTTAATTCATTGGGCGAACCTGATTCTTCGCATATGGCAACCCTCGTATCGATTGGTGCAACCATAAACCCCGAATCCAGAACCATTCAATGCATTGCGAAAATTGTTAATGCAAACGGGAAGAAATTCATCAACGAGTCATACATTGGAGCGGCCATCATGGTGGGTCATAAAACGGCCCTGGCATTGCCCAATGAGGCTGTCATAAAATCGGGCAGGGATCATTTTGTTTTCATCGTTGAAAAACAGCATGATCACATCTATTACCTGCGCAGGGAAAAGGTAACAATTGGCAGAACATCCGGGGGTTTTACAGAAATCACAAGCGCAGCCAATCTTACGAAAGTCCTCATCAAAGGGGCTTATAATTTACCGGCAGAATAGGTTTCAGGAAGCAATCACACCTCCTTGAGTTTGCCATGTTTGTATTGTTCATAGGCTTGTTTCAGGGTTAGGTCATGCGCATCGACAAAAATTCTCATCTGATGATGTTTGAGTGCTTTTGATGCAGTTTCTCCCGGACCATTCCCGGTAATTAGCACGCCTGGATCCAGTTCAAATATCATTTGTGCGGTGGCTGATCCGGCTCCATGGGCAACATTTTTAACCTTGCTGTTGTCAATGGCACTGATTACCTGTTTTTCCTCATCGTACATTACAATGAATTCTGTTCTGCCAAAACGGGGATCGATCATTGAATTCCAACTTGTCCCGGATGATGTGAAAGCGATTTTCATAATGCTGTTTTAGGTTGATAATTGTGATTTTAAGTTATTCCAGATACGAAGCAATATTTTCCGGTAGGGCGATTGAATTTCAACAATGGTCTTCCCTTGGGTCATGGCCCTCGAAAATCTGACATCATATGGAATGTCAGCCAGATGCTCAATTTGTTCCTGCTGTAGAAATTGCTTTATTTCTGAGGTTTTTACCTCATTCAAATCCCACTTGTTGATGATGCAGCCTGCTTTGATCCTGAACTTTCTGATTACGGCACATATCCGTTTAAGGTCATGGAGTCCCGACATAGAAGGTTCGGTGACCAGGATGACATAATTTGCTCCGGCCAGTGATGAAGCCACAGGGCAGCCGATACCGGGTGCACCATCGATAATGATAAACGATTTGCTTCCGGCAACCGCCAGCAACTTGGCATCACTTTTAACCCTGGCAACCAGTTTCCCCGAATTTTCCGCACCAATATTCAACCGGGCATGAACCATTTTATTTCCGGCCTTTGTATTCGAGATATAAACATTCCCCGATTTTCTCTCCTCCATGGTTATGGCCCGGGTGGGACAAACCATTTCGCAGTATCCGCAGCCTTCGCAGTCAATCGGGGAAACCTCAATCTGTCGCCCGATGTAGGCAATGGCATCAAAACGGCAAATATCTTCACATTTTCGGCACCGAATGCATTGTTTCTGGCTGATTACAGCTAATTCACCGCTATAAAATTCAACCGTTGTTCCAAAATCGGGTTTTAAAAGCAGGTGCATGTTGGCAGCATCCACATCACAATCAGCAATTACTGCATCATGGCCGGCTAACATGGCCAGTGAAGCAGCAATGGAAGTTTTACCGGTACCCCCTTTCCCCGACAACACTACAATTTCATTCATGAGCTGAAATGCTTTTGAATAAATGACACTATCTGATACAGCGCGTTTTCAACACTTTTAACTTCATGAAATACCAGTTCTCCCCGCGAATAGTGTTGGGCCACTTCGCGGTCGAAAGGTATTTTTGCTAAAATCGGAAGCTGCTCCAGGCTGCAATAATCTTCCACTTCGCGGTTCCCAACTCCATCCCGGTTGATCACCACACCAATGGGTTTTCCAAGATTCCACATGGTTTCGACCGCCAGTTTCAAATCGTTCAATCCGAATGGCGTTGGCTCGGTTACCAGAATAACAAAATCAGCATGGCGCGTGGCAGCCGCCACGGGGCAAGAGGTTCCCGGGGGGCAATCAAATATTTGAAAAGGGATGTCATTGTATTTTTCATCTACCAAACCGGTTGTTTTCCGTATAAGCGGAACGGCCTGCTCCTCCCCTATTTCAAGGCGACTTTCGATAAAGGTGAGAGGTCCCTTCGAAATTGTTCTGGTCTCCCCCATTTTAAACGCCTGCATGGGCAGTGCATCCTCCGGACAAAGCTCTGAACATGCATAACAGCCATGACATAATTCATTAAACACCGCGATGAAAGTCCCCAATTGTATAACTGCATGGTACTTGCAGTTTTTACTGCACTGTCCGCATAAGGTGCATTTGCTCTCATCCCACGAAGGAATCATCTTCGATTGAACCTGAATATCTGTGACCTCTCCCTTGATGAAAATAAAATCATTGGGTTCTTCCACATCCAAGTCAACCAGTAAAATGTTATGCATTTGGCTGATATAAACCGCAAGATTGGTGGCAAGCAGGGTTTTACCGGTACCTCCTTTTCCACTTGCAATCGCAATTTTCAAAGGCATTAAACTAGTCATAACGCAACCGGGTCTTGTCGTCCGTTAAGATTTTGAAGTAACCTGAAGCATTTTTCTCCGGCACAGGTGTGATACCAGCCGCAGATGATGATTCCGACTTTTGTACTCTCCATAATCCATGTTATTTTAACATCAAACTCAGATATATGATCAAAATGCCGATGAATATCAACAAAATCTGGCTGAGTGAATCTTTCAGTGTCGTTTTACGGTGCATTTCGGGAATCAGATCGGCCAGTGCAATATACAAGAAACTTGAAGCGGAAAAAGCCAAGGCATAAGGGATCATCCACCGGATAGTATCAAGGGCATAAAATGCAGCTACACCAAAAACAATTGCCGTGGCGCCGCTCAGTGCATTAAACCAGAAAGCTTTGCTGCGGGAATAGCCGCTCTTGATCAGGATTCCAAAATCGCCCATCTCCTGTGGAATTTCATGCAGAATCACCGAAAGGGTGACAAAAACCCCCAACTCAGTTGAAGTTAAAAAAGAGGCTGCAATAACAACCCCGTCGATGGCATTGTGAAATGCATCTCCGATGAGGATAATGGGTGCTGCAGCATTGATATGCCTTTCACAATCCTTGTTTCGGCAACTGCGCCATAAAATCATCTTTTCAAGCAGAAAGAAAAAGAGAATGCCCGACAGGATGACCATGAAAATCAGCCTGGGTTCAGCCATGCTGACCGCCTTGGGAATCATACCAAGAAAAGCGGCACCCAGCAGGGTGCCGCCAGCAAGATACATCAGCAATGTGCTTACTTTTTCAAGTTTCTGATCGTTCAATGTAAACATCAAACCGGCAAGCGCAACACTGCCCACACTTCCAAGGAACAAGGCAATTAATACATTCAACAATTCCATCAATGCCTGCATTCATGTCCGTGTTGATCACCTTCACGGTGGTCGCAATAATTTGCATTCAGGGTAAGCTTTCCTGCCAGAAAGCTGTTCACAAGATTCGTTGGCGTATCAACCGGCGCTCCAACAAAAGCGTTTACCCCAGCCTGATTAAACAAACTTACAGCCTGTGGTCCCATTCCTCCGGCAATAACATCTGTAGCTCCATTAGCCGCAACCCACCTGGGAAACGATCCTGGTTGATGTTCCGGCGGAGTCATCATGGTAATGTTTGTTATACTGTTGTTTTCAACATCAACATAAGCAAAAGACTGACTGTGTCCAAAATGCTCCGATAACATGTTCCCATCCATTGGGATTGCAATTCTCTTTTTCATGACTTTAATTTTTATTTAATAAATTTACTGCGTTTGTCAGAAATTGCTGGCTCTTTCAGATCATGAGGTCTTCACACTCAATATCAACCGAAACAATTTCCACAACAATAATACGCCCATTACCGGAATGGACTGTTACATAACTCTTATTATAATTTACCTAAATCACACTTTCCGATTAATCGTTTCCATTGCAGGACAAAAATAATCTTGCGCTGATTCAATCACCAGGATAGAGATCAGAAACCTCCCCTGAAACGGTTTTGCCGGCCTATTCCCTGACCTGCACCTCTGCCTCTGCGTCCAAATCCAAAACCGCCACCCCTGTTGAAATTTGATTCAGGGGCCTCCTGATTTCCAATGCGGGTTTCTGCTGAGTTTTCATCTTCACGAGCAGTTTGTTTTTTCAGGTTAGCGCCAAAATTGGTGCAACGTCCCATTCTTTGTCCTGTCATGGGACCTTGTCCCATCGGACCTTTTTGATTTAATGCTGGCATTTTAACCTCCTTTTTATATGTTAAACCTATTGCTGTACATGAACCTCAACAAAAGTTTGCTTTACAAAACACCAAATTTGTACCGGGTTACATGCCCAACTCCAAAGTTTTTCTTTGCAAAGATAATGAACATATGTTCATATTCTCTCTCTTTTTAAAAATAATTTATCAACAAGGATCAATCGGAATTTCCGGGGAGTTTTAAGGTCTCGCATTTCAGATATCGGATTTCAGATTTCAGATTAGCATCAAAATCTGAAATGTGATTTTTATGCTTAGCTGTTTTCCCCCAGAAATTCCGATTGATCCAATTCTTCCTGACTTCTGACGCTTCTTGTTTTTAGTGTGTTAACATTATTCAAGTAATTGAATTTGAATGACATAAAATTCACAATTGTGATTTTTACCGCACTAACGTCCATTTTAAGCACAAATTTCGAAGGACGAACAACGGCAGGCTAATCCCAAACTTTGGATTTCGCCATTCGTACTTCGCCCTGTTTTCCGCACTTTTAAACATTGTGCTCTGTAATGCTTGATTTTACTGAGATGGATATGCAGAATGGGTGTCCATTAGGTTATTTTTCATTCTTTTTTTGAAAAAAGGAAAACCACTGAGGCACTGAGTTCACTCAGGATCACTGAGAAAAAGTAAAGAATATGACTCAAAAACAGATCAATTGGAATCTATGGTGCCATTGGTAACGGAAGCATTTGGGAAACTACCAAAGACATAGTGTTCCTGCGTGTTCTCAGTGCCTGAGTGGTTACCAGAAAACCAAGCAGAAAATCTCCCGGTGTCCCAATGCTGAACACAGGGTGGAAGAGGCTGATGAAACACTTTATTGGCTTGGATTGATTCATCGGTCAGGAAAATTAAATCCTGGGAAATTGCGGGACATGATGAATGAAGCAACCGAATTGCTGGCAATATTTGTAGCGAGCATTAAAACGGCTAAGCTGGATACTGGGGGAAAAGTACAAAGTACAAAGTACAAAGTACAAACGAAAGTGGGAAGTACAAAGTTCGAAGGACGAACAACGGCCGGCTAATCCCAAACTTTGTACTTCGTCATTCGTCATTCGTCATTCGTCATTCGTAACTCGTACTTCGCGTTGTACCGCACTAAATGTCAGAAGTCAGGATTCTTTGTGCCGCAGCCATAAAGATGAAAGACCTTCAACTTATCGAAGGGGCTGAACTTGGTACCCTGATAGATTTGGTGCAATGGAGATTCGATTGCGCAAACGCATTGATATTTTAACAAGGTCAGTCGTGATGCCCGTTATTGAAATATTATCACATCAACCCTTTTCGCTAATCTGGTGCAGCAATTTTTCATTCAGTATGGTAACTTTTTTTCCTGCAATGCTGATGATTCCCTCGTTGTGAAATTGGGTCAGAACCCGGCTTGCATTTTCCCTGGTGGTACCTGCCAGATTTCCCAAATCCTGTCTGGAAATGGGAAGAATGAATGTGGGGCGGTTATAAATTTCGTGATAAAAAAACAAAATGCCGTCTGCGATTCGTCCGGTGGTTTGTTTTTGCGCATTGTTAAGGCAGTTATCAAAATTCTTCAACTCATTCTTACTCATCTCCAGGATGATGTTGTAGGCAAAGTCACCATTTTCATAGATGAATTTTTTAAACGCTGCAATATCGAGAAAGCAAACACTGCAGTTTTCAAGGGCGGTAACCGAAAACTGATTCACCTTATTCCCGAAATTACTGGGGAGTCCAAGATATGTTGGCGCTTTAATAATTCGCATAATGCGCTCTTTCAGGGGATCAGAGAAATGAACTTTGACCAACCCCGACTTTAAATAGGCCACATTGGTCGAAAGACCATTCTGCTTGATGATGATCTCGCCAGGCTTAAAATTGGTTTTCGCACAGCCACTTTCCAACCCGTCAAGTTCCATTTCGCTGAGTGTTTGTGCTGCCGGTGACTTAAAGTCACATTGTTTACAAATAATTTTTCCCATCTCCTACACCTTTAATTTATAATTAACCTGAACAAAATTACTAAAAGACAAATACCAATCCATAAATTGACATCAAATTGATAAAAGGAACATGCTTTCTGCAGATCAAATCTTTTCTCCTTATCCTGTGGCCGGAGACACAAGTGTCCGGGTTTGTATTGCTGGTTATACGGGCAAAAGTGGTTCCTTTCGGAAAAGGGCGGTTTGACTTTTCCCTCAAATTGATAATCATTTAACAATAAATTAACAATGCTCTTCCCGGATTAGCCTACTTTTGGCCAACTAAAAAGTCAAACCTAATAAAATGTTTATGAAGACAATTTACCAGCTATTGGCGATGATTTTATTCGCCGCAACAACCCTGATGTCATATGGACAGGGAACAACCACTTCCGGATTAAACGGAAGAGTTTTGGATGAAAAGGGGGTGTCGCTGCCCGGGGCCAGTGTTCTTGCCGTTGAAGCGGCTACCGGCACCCAGTATGGCACATTATCCGACAGCAAGGGATTTTTCAGACTCCCCAACATGAACCCCGGAGGCCCGTACAAACTTACGATAACCTATATGGGATTCGAAGGTTTTACAGTTGACAACATTTTTCTTACACTTGGACAAACACAGAATGTGGATGCGAAACTAAGTGAAAAAGCTACCCAGCTTGCAGGAGTAGAGATTGTGGCAAACCGCAATAACATCATCGACGGCAACCGCACAGGAGCCGAAACCGTCATCTCCAGCCAAACCATCGACCAGATGCCGACACTCAACCGCTCGCTGCCCGATTATGTGCGCACCACACCGCAAATACAGCTTACAGGCGGAGGCATGTCAATTGTTGGGTCAAACAACAGATATAACTCCATTTTTATCGATGGAGCCGTGAACAACGATGTTTTCGGTTTATCCTCATCCGGCACAAACGGTGGCCAGACAGGCGCCACTCCTTTTTCCATGGACATTATTGATCAATTTCAGGTTCAGCTTGCACCCTATGATGTGCGTCAGGACGGATTCAACGGAGCTTCAATCAATGCCGTAACCAAGCGTGGAAAAAACAATTTTGAAGGAACTGCCTATTATTTCCTGCAAAATGAAAACCTGGCCGGGAAAACGCCATACGAGTCGGTAAAAAATCTGACTGATCCCGAAAGTGCGCGCACCAAATTGAATGATTTTCACAACAACCTTTTCGGGTTGAGTTTTGGTGGTCCGATCATCAAGAATAAATTATTCTTCTTTGTCAATGCCGAACTCTCACGCTACGCCATCGATCAGCCTTACAATATTGCCAATTATCAGGGGAACACAACACCGGGTGGTCTCGATACCCTGACAAACGCACTGCTCAGCAATTTCGGGTATGACCCCGGAAGCTATCAGAATACAACAAAAGAGCTGACCAGTAATAAGATTTTTGCACGTCTCGATTGGAATATCAATAAAATTCACAAGTTAATGCTTCGCCACAGCTACACGAACAGTGTGGCTACAACCCCATATACATCAAGTAATTCGGTGCTGAATTTTTCGAATTATGGTGAGAACTTCCCAAGTGTAACAAATTCAACCGCGCTGGAATTAAAAAGTAACTGGAATAAATATTCCAACGACCTCATCGCCGGATTCACCGCAGTTCGCGATAACCGTAATCCACTTGGCGCTAAATTCCCAACCGTTGTGATCAAGGATGGCGCCGGAACGATCTATTTCGGTTCAGAGGCTTACTCAACAGCCAACCAGCTCGACCAGAACATTTTCAGTATCACCGATAACTTCAGCATCTATAAAAGTGCGCATACCATTACTATTGGCGCCAACTTTGAATATGCCCATGCATATAATCTCTTCATTCGCCAGAATTACGGGCAGTACACCTACAATTCCATGGATGACTTTATGTCGGTGTTTACCGCGAACCCGGTATCTGCTTACCAATTCGATCGCAGTTATTCGATGGTGGATGATAAAACCGGCGATGGATCAAATGCCGCAGCTAAATTCAGCTCCTTGAACTTTAGTGTTTATGCCCAGGATGAGTGGTGGATCGCTGACAACTTCAAACTTACCTTTGGTGTTCGGCTGAACATGCCGGTTTGGCCAACCAAACCGCTGGAGGCAACTAATTTCAACGACTCCGTTGTGCCTAAACTCGAAGCCAAATACGATCCGGTTACCGGCAGCAACTACGACCTGAAAGATGCCCGCTCAGGTCAAATGCCAAAAATCCAATTTATGATTGATCCCCGCATCGGCTTCAACTGGGATGTAATGAAAGATAAATCACTGCAAATCCGGGGCGGAGTGGGTATGTTTACCAGCAGACTTCCGCTTGTATGGCCGGGTGGAGTATATACAAACAATGGCATGACCGTGGGTGGCATTTCATACAGACATAGCAAACCCGAGGATATCAACATCCTTTTTAACCCCGACTGGAATAACCAACCAACCTACGGCACCTTTTATAACATCCCCGACCCAAAGCCACAGGGAGAGATCAATATCTTTACCGAAGATTTCAAATACCCGCAAGTTGTGCGTGCCAATATCGGAGTTGACAAAAAATTGTTCTGGGGTATCGTAGGAACTGTTGAGTTTATTTATACCAAAAACCTCAAAAACATCATCTATTACAACTACAACGTTGCCCCTGCAACCGGGAAAATGACCGGTGGCCCTGATGACCGTTATCTTTTCGGAACCTCTACCAACGTGAAAACCTACTCCTATATCATGGTGGCCGACAATACCAACAAAGGGAACAGTTGGAACTTCACCGTTCAATTGGCCAAACCATACAGCAAAGGATTCCAGGGATCGATCGCATACAGCTACGGAGAGACCAAATCGCTCAACGATGCACTTTCTTCACAAAACTCATCGCAATGGCGTTATGTTGCCAATGTAAACGGACGTAACCACCTCGAGCTCTCCAGGTCTAATTTTGACATGGGCCACCGGCTCATGGCCTTTGTGGGTTATAAGAAAGAATATGCGAACCATTTTGCAACCGGGTTAAGCCTTTTCTACGATGGTGTTTCGGGAAAACCTTTCTCATTCGTTTATACCAACTCAAAAATCATCAATGGCGAGGATGGAAATGACTATGCACTCATCTGGATTCCTGAAAACCGGAGTGAGATCAACCTGGTTGATTGGAAAGATAAGAATGGCAATGTAGTTAAAACTGCCGATCAGCAATGGGCCGACCTCGACAGCTATATCAATGGCAATAGCTATCTGAAAGAAAACAGGGGCGGATATGCTGAGAGAAATGGAGCACGGCTTCCGTTTGAAAGTTATCTCGATCTCCGGGTACTCCAGGATTTCTACCTCAATGTCGGAAATTCGAGACATACCCTGCAGCTTACACTCGACATCTTCAATGTGCTGAACCTGCTGAACAAAGAATGGGGCGTGCACCGTTATGTAACCAACGACTCATATAGGCTTGTTACCATTGAGAAACTGGATGGCACCACCCCTTCGTTTACCTACCGCGGAACAACCAGCCAGGACCAGGTGAGCACGGTATCTGATCCGGCATCCCGCTGGAGAATGCAGATCGGCATCCGCTATATTTTTGGCTCTTCCAAAAACAATTGATCGGATCATTTTATTGAACCGTAGCCGGGAACCCGGCTACGGTTTTTTTTTACTTACTGTCCGCCAAATGATGAAAAAGTTCAATGACTGTCCGGGAAAATTTTTTTTCTTTTTGCTTTTTTCTATATTCCTTATTAACTGTACGGCAAGTTCGCAGGAAAAGCCCTATGTGATCATGGTCTCTTTCGATGGGTTCAGATGGGACTACCCGGACAAGGTTTCACTGCCAACCTTCGACAGCCTTGCCAGGACAGGGGTTAAGGCAGCCTTTCTGAAGCCTGCTTTCCCTTCGGTCACATTTCCCAATCACTATAGCATGGCGACCGGGCTGTACCCCGATCATCATGGTATCGTTGCAAACAGTTTTTATGATCCGGCCAGTAAAAAATCTTATCGCATCAGTAACCGCAAAGCCGTTGAGGACAGCTCCTTTTACGGAGGGGAACCCATCTGGGTAACCGCCGAAAAACAAGGTGTCAGAACGGCCTCCTATTTCTGGGTTGGATCTGAAGCTCCAATAATGGGGATTCAGCCCGCATACTGGAAAAAATATGATGAAAAAATCCCATTTACCCAACGGGTCGACA
This sequence comes from Draconibacterium orientale, assembly GCA_020719165.1. Lineage (GTDB taxonomy): Bacteria > Bacteroidota > Bacteroidia > Bacteroidales > FEN-979 > CAIVAT01. Next base: position 11,828 of record DYQT01000090.1, read on the forward strand.
GCGTAACCGCATGGCTTTCACTTCCTGAATCTCAACGCCCGCGACTGATCCTTTTCTATTTTCATGAACCGGATGCCAGCGGTCATCATTACGGGCCTGAGAGTGAAGAATTGCGACTGGTTATCAAAGATCTGGATCAGAAACTCAGTTACTTTATCCGGAAATTAAAAACGCTCCCGATTTTTACGGAAATCAATTTTATTGTCACCTCCGATCATGGCATGCAGACAACCCCCGAAGAAAAGTCAGTCATGTTGTATGACTATACTGAGGAATCCTGGTTCGGGCAGATCGAAGGATCTTCCCCTGTTTTATTGTTTAAAGTGAATCCCGAAAAGAGGTCTGAGGCATACCTTTCACTTCAGCGGATACCCCACACCCGGGTGTGGAAATCATCAGAAATGCCCGAAAAATATCATTATGGCACCAATCCACGTACGCTTGATTTTGTGCTGCTTGCTGACAGTGCCTGGACTGTCGTTAAAAATCCTGCACAGCGCATTCCAAGAGGAGCACATGGATATGACCCGGACAATCAGAACATGCATGCCATCTTCTATGCCTCCGGACCAGCTTTTAAAAAAGGATATTCTGCCAAAGGATTCAGCAATGTGGATTTGTATCCGCTGATTACCAGAATATTAAACCTACAGCCTGCCGAAGTTGACGGGAAAATCGAAAACATACAGGATATCCTGAAATAATTTGCTTACGACAGGATCAGTTCCCTGGTTGCCCGTATTTCATTAAAAAGTGTTCAATCCCCGCCTCGGTAAATTGTTCACCGGATTTAACAAAACCGTTTCTTTGATAAAATGACACTGCCTTCACCTGTGAATGAAGGTATACCAACTTACCGGAAGATGAAACATCTTTCAACACCTCTTTCAGGATGATCTCGCCGAACCCCCGGTTGCGGAACTGAGGCAACACGGCAAACCGCTCCAGCTTTATTCCTTTTTCCGTTTCAC
>DYQT01000091.1 GCA_020719165.1 Draconibacterium orientale
CATTTATAAAAATAGCAAGCCCTTCTAACCAATCTCCAAAAATTCCTTCTTCGCTTGAAGAAATATGCGCATCTACAATGCCACGGACTATTTGGTCTGCAGTAAGTACATATTTAGCTTTAAAAAGGTAAGGATTTTTTCGTTTTAGAACTTGTGTCATCTTTAGGCTACCAAGGCTTTGAATGCGTTTTTCGTGAAATATTCCAATATTTTCCTCAACGTAATGAGATAGGTCGTTTATGCATCAATCGCATTACTAATGTTGATGTTTTCACTAATTGAATCAGCAATTGCATCATACCATTTAATTTTATCTTCAATACGACCTCTTATTTTCTGAATTTCATCGGAAGTTAAATCTCTTCTTATTTCTTGCTGAGCAACGTTCTGTATGTCTTCTATCGTCAATTTATATATTGTTTCATTTTTCATTGGGACTAATTTAGGGATGAAAAATATTTTCGCGATGCCATTGTATAGAATTCTTGTGAGGATGAATTTCTGTTCTATTGGGTAAAGAAATCATTCTTTCCTTTGTTGATATCGTACGAATAAATTCATAATCTCCCATTATCCCAAAATTACCAGGAAGGTTTTTTGCTTTGGAAGAAAGCTGAATCTTAAAATCAGTTGAAAGTGCAAACCAGCCCACATCAAAAGCCCAATGGTGTAAATGACAGAGTGCTAATCCATTCCAAACATCATCTTTGCCTTTTAAACTATTTGGAACAATGTGTGCCGCTTCAACTTCCCAAAAAATGGAATCAGGAGAATTTATTTTTAAGCCACAAACTGCACATTTGCAATCATACGCTTCTATAACAGCCTGACGAAAACCTCTAGTTCTCATTGCTGATTCTTTGGTAGTTTTTACAATTTTCTTTTCTTTATCAAAAGGATTATAATTTTCAGGTCTTGAAGCCTCAATTAGTTTCTTAACAATTTTTTGAACTTCAAAGGATTTTGTTGGAAGAAATTCTTTATGGATTTTAGGAATATTTAAAAGTTTCATTGCTTCATCAAATCCATTTTCTGTGAGCATCCATTCTTTCCTGTCTGTGAGTAGAATAGTTGAAGTTGGCCTCGAAACTAATTTTTCTTTGGCTAAAGAATCAGCCGCACGATAAAGCAAACGATGCCAGAGAGGAGTTTTCACAATTCTGTTTTCTTTTCGATAAATCCTTTCTAAAACAACTGTTCTCTGATTTTCTTTCAGGCCAAATTCATCAGCAATTTCATTTACAATTTCTTCCCCAGTTGCAAACTCTTTAATAACACCGTTGTGCTTAAATAGCGTTTTTAACAGTGCATTTCCGACCTCTTTTTTGGTAGGCATTTTCAAATCTTCAAGCATCTTACCTTCGTAACTCATTTTCAAATCTTCTTGTTGGATCGGTTATGCTGCTTTTCGGCATGCGTTAAGGATAGTAGCGGAAATCCATTTTGCCGCGTTTTCATTATGTGGTGAGGCAAAAAGATTTAAGCGGGGACCCTGACTATGAGTTGGCTTGTGTGTCTGAAAAGGAAGTGGAACGCACAAATGATAATTATTTCTTTTCATTCTGTTGGCAACTGTCAAAGTTGTTCCAGAGCCCATAAAAGGGTCAAGAACAACATCATTTTCCTGAGTGAATAATTTTATGAACCATTCGGGTAATTCTTCGGGAAATGCTGCGCTGTGATTCTTATTGCTGCACTCTGTCGCAAGATGCAAAACATTTGTCGGAAACGCTTTCTCTCTATCTATCCAGTTTGAGATATTTTTTCCAAAACCGCTGCCAACTTTTGAATTGTCACGAATTTTATCAGTGTCTGATAGTTTTTTTAATCGTGTCTTAGCCCAGTCGCCTGTCGGGACCATAACTTCTTCTTGATACATATTGAAGTGTTTGGTTTTATTGAATTGCAATAATCTCTCCCATGAATCACGAAAGCGATTTGGCCATTTCCCGGGATAAGAATTCTTTTTATGCCAAATAAATTCCTCAGTCCACAACCAGCCTTGTTTCCGCATAGCAAGGATAAGTTCCATTACATAAGTGCTACGTTCTCCTTCAATAACTTTTTCTTTAATATTGAGAATGAAAGTGCCCTTCGGGTTTAAAACTCTTAAGAGTTGTTCGGATATTGGTAAAAACCAATCTACGTATTTGTCGGGGTGAATTCCTCCGTATGTGCTTTTTCGCTGATCTGCATATGGTGGAGACGTTACAATAAGATCAACGGAGTTGTCCCGGAGTTTTCGGAGTTCCTGTCTGCTGTCGCCAAGATATAAGTCAGTTGTAATTTCCATAAAATAATAGTCTTCTTTTCTACAAATTTAACGATTTATGCCCTAAGTTTTCGGACTGTTTATAAGTTGTTTTTCCCGTCGTTTTATTTTCTTAGAATGATGTTAAAAAGAGTTATGGAGTTACAGGATGAATAAATATTTTCTTTTTATTCACTGAAATATAATATATGTCCCATTTTTTCCTTCTTGGTTTTCATGTATCTGATATTTTTCGAATTGCAGGTGGTTTGAATGGGGATGCGCTCCACGAGTTCCAGTCCAAAACCCTCGATACCGGAAATTTTCTGCGGGTTGTTGGTGAGCAATCTGAGCTTTTTAATTCCAAGGTCAACAAGAATTTCTGCTCCGGTGCCATAATCCCGCAAATCGGCATCGAATCCCAATGCATTGTTGGCCTCCACGGTATCCATTCCCTGGTCTTGCAATGAATAGGCACGCATTTTATTATTTAACCCGATTCCCCGGCCTTCCTGCCTCATATATAGCAAAACGCCTCTGCCTTCTTTGGCAATGCGTTTCATGGCTAATTCAAGCTGGTCGCCGCAATCGCAACGCATTGAGCCAAAAACATCACCGGTAAGGCATTCAGAATGAACTCTTACCAGCACAGGTTGCCCGTCGGTGATATCACCCTTTACCAGGGCAAGATGATTCTCTTTGCTTATTTTGCTCACATAGCTGTAGGCTTTGAATTCGCCGTATTTCGTTGGCATATCCACAACTGCGGCACGTACCACCAGGGTTTCTGATTTGCGCCGGTAATCGATCAGTGCGGCGATGGTAATTATTTTCAGGTTGTGTAGTTTTACGTAATGCATCAATTCCGGCACACGGGCCATGGAGCCATCTTCGTTCATGATTTCGCAGATCACGCCGGCCGGGTATAGTCCGGCCATGGTGGCAAGGTCGACAGATGCTTCCGTATGCCCCGCTCTCACCAATACTCCTCCTTCACGGTACTCGATGGGGAAAATATGCCCCGGCCGGGTGAAGTCTCTTGCCTTGGTTTGATTGTCGATCAGCCGCTGTATGGTAAGTGATCGCTCTTGAGCCGAAATCCCTGTGGCGCATTCAATAGCATCCACAGAAACAGTAAAAGCAGTCCTGTTGGGATCAGTGTTCTTCACAACCATCCGCTCAATGTTCAACTCTTCCAGACGATCCCTGACAATAGGCAGGCAAATCAAACCACCGCCATGTTTTGCCATAAAATTTATCGCGGCGGGAGTAACTTTTTCCGCGGCAATAACCAGGTCGCCTTCATTTTCCCGGTCTTCATCATCAACAACCACAATCATTTTTCCCTGCCTGATATCTTCAAGCGCTTCATCGATGGTGTTAAATTTGTATTCAGACATACTCAGTTTTTTATGAAATTTTTACAAAGATTTAAGTGGATTCTATCGCAGATTCACGCAGAAACTAGTTTTTTATGGTTACAAAAAATCATTTTTAGCCAGAAAGTTAACATCGATTTTCTGGTACGAAGAACTTTTTTGATTTAATTTTTCAACATATTTTCCGATGATGTCGCATTCAATGTTCAGTAAATCCCCGGCTTTTTTTTGTAGCAGGGTGGTGGCATTCTGTGTGTGCGGAATGATGGATACGCTAAAAGAGCCGGCATCTGCATGGGTCACGGTAAGACTGATACCATCAAGGGCAACGGAGCCTTTGTCAATGATATACCGCAGAACAGAGGCCCCTGCTGAAATCTTAAACCATAAAGCGTTGTCTTCCTCCCAACGGCGAACAATTTTTCCTGTTCCGTCGATGTGGCCGCTCACCAGGTGACCCCCGATGCGGTCCATAAGCCTTAGTGCGCGTTCGAGGTTCACTGCACTTCCTGGTTTTAGGAGGCTGAGGCTTGTTTGCCGGATGGTTTCAGGCATGACATCAACCACAAAGTAACCGGAACCGAATTCGATAACAGTAAGGCAAACACCATTTGTACATATGCTGTCACCCACCTTTACATCGGCAACCACCACTTTGGCCTGTATGGTCAGTTGTGACGAATGAGCTCCGTTTTTGATTGCTTTAATGATTCCGGTTTCTTCTATAATGCCTGTAAACATAATGAGATGTCAAAAGTCAAATGTAAAAGTCAAAAGCTAATGTTTATTTTTCAATGGGGCTTTAGCCACATTACTTATTTGATCCATCCTTCTATCATCAAATCGTCACCAACCTTTCTGGTTCTCATGTTGGTAAGGTTTATAGCGTCTTCCATTTTTTTAATTCCGATCCCGCCAACTGCAGTTGGTGCGTCTTCTCCTCCAATTATTTTTGGAGCGATAAAGGTGATTAATTTGTCCACGATTTTTTGCTCCAGCGCCGAATAAGCTAGTGTACTTCCGCCCTCGATCATGATGCTGTCAATACCCATGGTGCCAAGCGAATCCATCAGAAACCCCAGATCGACCTTGTTCTCTTTTAGCGGGCATATCAGCACCTGGGCACCCATTCGTTCAAGTTGCAGCAGTTTCGATGGATCAGCAAGTGCCGTGGTGGCAACAATGGTCAGTTGCGGGTCATTGGCTAAAACTTTGGCCTCCGCGGATATGCGGCAATGGGTGTCTGCGATCACTTTCAGCGGATTTCTCCAGGAGCCTTTCAACCTGATGTTCAGCAACGGATCGTCAAATTTGACGGTATTTACTCCCACCATTACAGCCATCAATCGCTGGCGCAGCAGGTGAACCATTTTGCGCGAAGGTTCGCCGGTAATCCAGCGGGAGGCGTTGGTAACGGTGGCGATTTTTCCATCGAGCGTCATGGCCGATTTCAAGAGCACAAATGGATGGTTCGTGGTGATATATTTGATGAATACTTCATTCATTTCCCTGACTTCCTGCTCCAGAAGCCCTGTTTCCACCATGATTCCCTCCGCCCGGAGGGCTGCTATCCCTTTTCCGTTTACCAATGGATTGGGGTCGGTCATACCAATTACAACCCTGGAGATTTTTTTCTCAATAATCAGTTTAACGCAGGGAGGTGTTTTCCCCTCATGGGAACAAGGTTCGAGTGTAACATAAAGGGTGGCACCCGAGGCTGCTTCATCAGAGACCCCCTGTAAAGCGTTCACCTCTGCATGCGGGCCTCCGAAAAATTCATGAAAACCCTCACCGATTATTTGACCGTTCTTTACCAGCACAGCGCCAACCATCGGATTAGGATTCACCCATCCGGCTCCCCGCTTTGCCAGGCCAATCGCCCTCTTTATGTAAATATTGTCATTCGTCATTTGTCACTCGTCATTCAATATTTAACATTCGATATTCGACATTCGATATTCTAAAACAAAAACGCCCCATCACCAGCAGGCAACAGGGCGTAATCCTATTTAAAATGATAAATTGGTCAGATTAAATACGATTCTTCTTTCATCCAGACTGTACTGTCGGTGCCGTAATTTCAACGGCTCGGTTCCCTTTGGAAAAGGCAATTGATGATTGCATTTTTTTCGGGAGTCGCGGACTTTACCGCCGGTCGGGAATTTCACCCTGCCCTGAAGAACCAAATTTTATTTTTATGAACATTGAAGGACACTTCGACTTCGCTCAGTGTCCTTCCTTCGTGCACTGAGCGAAGCCGAAGTGCACAATTTCTATCCGAAGTGCTCAATGCAAAGATATAAAAATAAAAACACTGTTAAGGAATTAACAGTGTTTTTATTTTAGCTGTAAAAATTACTGAACAATCAACTTTTCAGTGACAACGGTTTTGCCCGTTTTCAATTGAACCAGATAGATTCCTTTAGCGTAACCTGAAATGTCCATTTTTCTGATAACAGGCGAAGCAGATGCTTCAATATTTTCTGAGAAAATGTACTTCCCGTCAAGGTTTGTGATTGTAAGAACTGCTGAGCCGGTTTGAATACCTTTGATTCCGATAGCAACGGTTTCGCGGGCAGGATTGGGCTGGATCAACAGGCCGGGAGCGGTGTTGTCTGTTCCAGCAATTCCGGTACACACATCAAATGTTACACGTTTTGTACTGGTTACATTTCCGGTGCATGGTGCGTTTGAGCTGGCAACCAGCTTCAGGTCAACATAGCCGGCAAGTTTATCATCGAGGCTCGGAAGGTAGGTTGTTTCAAAAGTAGAGGTACTGGTAAAGGTTCCTGAACCGGTGGTACTCCAGCCAAAAAGTTTATAGTTGGTTGCCGAACCATGCAGATCAACAGCGGTAACATACCAGCAAACAATGGTATCGGCGCCTGCGAAAACGACTGGTTTAAACTGAACGTTAACCTTTACCGTATCGATGCGGGTGGAAGAGCCATCGCTTGAAGTGACCACATATCTGGTTGTATCTGTCGGAGCCACTTTAACTGATTGCTCGGTTGAGAATTGGGTTCCGTTTAAACTCCATGCATAGGTATAGACTCCAGAACCACCGTAGGCGTTAACACTCAGCAGTGTTGAGTCGCCCAAACACACAGGATTCGGCATCGCGGTGGTAACGGTTGCGAAAACATTGCTGAAAGAGAATGAGCCAACACGGGTTTTCCAGTTTGAATTTGAGGTTGATGTGTAATACTCCTGGGTATACCAGAACTTCCCGACTACGGAAGGGTCTGCAGCCATGGCGCTGTAATCTCCCCATCGTCCGTCGCTGGTGGTTTGTGAACCGCCTCCGTTGATTATCCCTTTTTCAGCTATGGTCATTTGTCCCAGTGGATCGCCAAACATTCTGCCGGTATAACGGATAGAAGGGAACATGGTTGAGCTGGATATAGAATAGCCCAAAGCAATATTTCCTGCAGAATCCATGGCAATACTGCCCATCCAGCGGTGATGACCATCGCCCGGTGCATAAGTGCCCTCCTGATACAGGCTCCATGCTCCGGCAACGTTCCGTAATTCCATCCACCTAATGCCTGCAACACCACTTGCATTAACAGTGGTATTCAGCAACATGGAGGAATAGCCGTTGAACTTGCGATAGGGCATACGGAACATGATCCTTTTTCCCGACATGGCGTCAAGTTTGGCCGTTGTGTTTTTTTGAGGAACGGTGTTGCCATTGAGCGCGCTGAACATTGAAATTGGAATGGTATAGTTTTGCAGGAATGTGGAATTGGCAGGAGTTGCCCAATCAACATGAAAATCGTACAGTTTTACAGTTGTTGTGGTCAGGTAACCAACCGGACAAGGAGTTCCAAGAACGGGAAATTCGCTGTCGCAATCTGCTGCCTGGGTGCCTTCTGCTGATGAGGGCATGTTGAACATAACCATGGCTGCCGACTGATCGCCAACAAGCATTTTATCTCTGTCCATTGCAACTACCGATGGGCCGAGCCAGTTGCCAGCGCCCGAGGAGAACCGGCGAATGGTCATGTAATAGCCATCTGCCCAAACGGCAAGTTTAGGATAATCGGGCATGTCGGTAAAGGTAAACTGATAACGGTACCAGGTACCGGTTGGATCGTTGGTTTGGGATATGGCAACATTTTCGTAAAAGGGGCCGTTGGGATAATTCGGCAGGGCAAATTGGCTGAAAAGCCACCTGTCGGCATTCTCATCATACAGTAAAATTGCATCACCATCGTTCGTGTTATGTGGTAAACCATTGAAAATAGTGCTGTTGTTGCTGGGACCAAGCAGTTTGTTCCCATTCTTGTCGTACACAGCAAATCTTACATTCACCACCTGCATGTAATGCGATAAACCTACATCTCCATCGGTATCGGGAGGCCATGAACCCTGGGCACCCACGCCATCGAAGTTCTGGATGGTTGTATCTGATGTTACATCGCCAAAGTTAAATTGATGAACAGGGTCAGCGCCCTGAGCATCGGTGTTGACGGTCTCATTTGAATAGGTATTCAACTTGTTTTTAACAGCTCCCTGTTTCCAGGAGTTGTCAATAACGGCATCCGACCTTTGCACCATGTCCCGCAGCGGGGGGGAGATGTCAAAGTAGTTGGCCTTTATAACAGTGGGCTTTTGCGCATCCTCCTGGGCAAATGAAAAATTCATCCCAAGGATCACAAACAATGCGAGGATAAAAAGTTTTTTCATAATTTGTTATTGGTTTTTACTGATGGTTTTGGTAATCGCTTAACAGACTGCAAAGTTACGGAAAGTTGTGTGACTATGGACAATGTGAACAGTTTTTTATTTACTTTTATCATCCAAATCAAACAGATATGAACATCATTGTTACCGGAGCATCAAAGGGTATCGGATTCGAGGTTGTTAAAGTGCTGGCCAAGCATAAGCAAAATCATATTGTAGCCATTTCGCGAAACGGCAAGGCGCTGAAGGAGCTGGTTACGGAGTGTCACCGGCTCTATCCGGAGGCCAAGGTAACACCGTATGAATTTGATCTTAGTCAGTTCGAGTTTTATCCATTTATCGTGCAGCGGCTTGAAACATTTATTCACACCTGCGACATTCTGATAAACAACGCCGGAAAGCTGGTAAATAAAGCCTACCATAAATTTGAACTGGAAGAATTTGACGATACTTTCAATGTAAATGTGAAAAGTCCGTTTTTTCTTACCCAGGCGCTGCTGCCCATGCTAAAAGAGGGTGCGCATATTGTCAATATCAGCAGCATCGGCGGGGTACAGGGCAGTAAAAAGTTTCCCGGACTAGCCGCCTACAGCGCCAGCAAAGGTGCCTTGGCCATTCTGACGGAAGTTCTCGCAGAGGAACTTGCAGATAAAGATATCAAAGTAAATTGCCTTGCCATCGGAGCCGTGCAGACTGAGATGTTTATGAAGGCTTTCCCAGGGGCCAAGGCTATCCAGAACCCGGCCCAGATCGCACATTTTATTGCTGATTTTGCCGTTAACGGGCATAAGTATTTTAATGGGAAGGTGGTGCCAGTGTCGTTGTCGGTGCCGTAGGGCATAAAGCGTGACGCGTGACGCGTGATGGGTGACGCGTGATGGGTGATGGGTGATGGGTGATGGGTGACGCGTGATGGGTGACACGTGACGGGGGATGGGTGACGGGTGGAAGGTCACTGGTAATAAAAAAAGGCCAATCCGTATCCGGATCGGCCTTTTTCGTTATGGTGAGCTGCTGGTTACTTTTTCTTTGCAGCTTTTTTTGCAGCAGGTTTTGCAGCAGCTTTTTTCTGTTTGATCACAGCCTGGGCAGCAGCTAACCGTGCGATTGGAACGCGGAAAGGGGAGCAACTTACGTAGTTAAATCCAAGGGAGTGGCAGAATTCAACGGAAGCGGGTTCTCCGCCATGTTCGCCACAAATACCGATCTTCAGGTCTTTACGGGTCGAGCGTCCTTTTTCAACCGCCATTTTCATCAACTGTCCCACACCGTCGAAATCGATTACCTGGAATGGATCAACCGGGAGAATCTTCTGTTCAATATACTCAGGAACAAATCCGCCAATGTCATCACGTGAGAAGCCGAAGGTCATCTGTGTGAGGTCGTTGGTTCCAAAGGAGAAGAAGGTAGCTGTTTCTGCAATTTTATCGGCAGTGAGGGCAGCACGCGGGATTTCGATCATGGTTCCAACCATGTGGGGAATCTCCTTCATCTTGAATTTCTTGCAAACTTCCGCATAAATCTCATCGATGATCACATACTGGTGTTTCAGCTCCTTTTCGGTACAGGTAACCGGGATCATGATCTCGGGGAATACCTTTTTCTTTTCCTTCAGCAATTCGGCAGTCGCTTCAAAGATGGCGCGAACCTGCATTTCGGTGATTTCAGGATAGGTGATGCCCAAACGAACGCCACGGTGACCCATCATCGGATTGGTTTCGTGAAGTGCATCGGCACGGCGGTCGAACTCTTCCTTTGAAATCTTCAGGCTGTCGGCAATTTTCTTGCGGGCATCTTCCTGCAGCGGAATGAACTCATGCAATGGCGGATCCAGGGTGCGGATGGTTACGGGGAATCCGTCCATGGCGGCCAGGGTTTGTTTGATATCTTCCTTTACATGAGGATAGAGCTCTTTCAGCGCATCGCGACGCTCCTCTTCCGATTTCGAAGCAATCATTTTGCGCAGGAGGAAGAGGGGCTTTTCAGCATTTTTACCGTAGAACATATGCTCGGTGCGGAACAGTCCGATACCTTCGGCGCCGAAGGCACGCGCTTTTGCAGCGTCTTCCGGAGTGTCGGCATTGGTGCGGATCTTCATGGTGCGAACAGCATCGCAAAGTTTCATGAAGGCCTGGAAATCAGGATTTTCTTCGGCAGCCTTGATCATCGGCAACTGGCCGTTGTAAATGTATCCTTTGGAGCCGTTCAGAGAGATAAAATCACCTTCATGCAGGGTTATATCCCCGATTTTCATGGTTTTTTTGGAAGCCTCGATCTTCAGGCCACCGGCGCCAACGATGCAACATTTACCCCAGCCACGGGCCACGAGTGCTGCATGACTTGTCATACCGCCACGGGCGGTCAGGATGGCCTGTGCGGCACGCATGCCTTCAATATCTTCAGGGTTGGTCTCTTCACGTACCAGGATCACGGTTTTTCCCTGTTTTGCCCAAGCTACGGCATCTTCGGAATTGAACACAATTTGTCCGGTTGATCCGCCGGGTCCGGCAGGAAGTCCTTTGGCCATTGGTTTGGTGCTCTTTTCTGCCTTTGGATCAAGGATCGGGTGAAGCAGTTCATCAAGCTGGCTGGGTTCTACGCGGGAAACAGCCTCTTCTTTGGTGATCAGCTTTTCGTTGTGCATATCAACCGCCATTTTCACAGCGGCAGGTCCATTGCGCTTCCCAACACGGCACTGAAGCATATAAAGTTTTCCATCCTGGATGGTAAACTCGATATCGAGCATGTTGCGGTAATGTTTTTCGAGCGAACGCTCAATTTTATGAAGGGCTTTGTAAACAACCGGCATGGCCGTTTCCAAAGATTCCAGCTTCATGGTATGTTCATTCTTGCCGATTTCGTTGATGGGGTTCGGGGTACGGATACCGGCTACCACATCTTCGCCTTGTGCATTGGCCAGCCATTCGCCATAAAAATAGTTTTCACCGGTAGCAGGGTTGCGGGTAAAGGCAACTCCGGTTGCGGAGGTGTCGCCCATGTTGCCATAAACCATCGACTGAACGTTTACAGCAGTTCCCCATTCATCGGGAATGCCTTCGAAACGACGATAAGAGATGGCACGTTTCCCATTCCAGCTGGAAAACACGGCGCCAACAGCTCCCCAGAGTTGTTCCATCGGATCTTCTGGGAAAGCGGTTCCCAAAACTTCTTTGACTTTTTTCTTGTAGATATCAATGAGTGCTTTCAGGTCTTCTGAGGTAAGGTCAGTATCGCTGACAGCACCTCTTTTTTCTTTCATTTTATGTAGTTCCTTCTCCAGTTGAACGCGCACGCCCATTCCTTCCTTGGGTTCGATGCCGGCAGCTTTCTCCATCACTACGTCGGAGTACATCTGGATGAGACGGCGTTGCGAATCATATACAAAGCGCGGATTGTTGGTCTTTTTGATGAGACCTTCGCGGGTGATATCATTCAAACCAACATTCAAAACGGTCTCCATCATGCCTGGCATGGAGGCACGGGCTCCTGAACGAACAGAGACAAGGAGGGGATTGTTTTTGTCTCCAAAAATAGCGCCCATCTCTTTTTCGGTTGCTTTCAAACTGTCGGCAACCTGTTTCTTCAACTCTTTGGGATACGATTTTTTGTTTTGTTGATAGTAAGTACAAACCTCTGTGGTAATTGTAAACCCGGCAGGTACTGGCAGTCCGATGTTCACCATCTCGGCGAGGTTTGCACCTTTACCGCCAAGAAGATTCTTCATTTCGGCTGTTCCTTCGGCTTTTTTACCACCAAAATAGTAGACGTACTTGTTTTCTTTAGCTTGTTTTGCCATAATTGACATCATTTAGGTTAGTGAAAAAATTTGAAGCGGCAAAAGTACAAAAAAAAACACTTAGAAAGGTGAAATTCAGGTAGAAAATTTATGAACTGAGTGTGCCGAAAACTAATAGTTCAGCTTGCCGATGTTGTTCATATTCCATAAAATCCACTGCTGTCTTCCCCGGATATAGGGTGTAGGCGATGATGGATTCCACTTGAGCGGATTTGGCAACACCGCCGCAATCAGGGCGGCCTCGCTTCGCGAAATATTGGAGGATGGTTTCTTGAAAAAAATCTGAGAGGCCGCTTCCACACCGTAAATGCCCTTCCCTGTCTCGATCACATTCAGGTATACCTCAAGGATGCGTTTTTTCCCCCAAACAAATTCAATTAAAACCGTAAAATATACCTCAAGTCCTTTACGTAGCCACGACCTTTGCGGCCAGAGAAATACATTCTTGGCAGTTTGCTGGGTGATGGTGCTTGCTCCCCTTACTTTTTTCCCCTGCTTTTTAATATTGTACTCT
>DYQT01000332.1 GCA_020719165.1 Draconibacterium orientale
TTTGGGCAATTCTGGTTAAACACCTACCCCTCTTAAAGGAAGAAGTTCTTCAAAAGATAAAATGAATGGTCTGTTGCTAACAGATTAGGATTTCATCTGCAAATTAGGAAAAAAATAAATATAGCGGTCAAAAAGATATTTAATTGCAGATAAATACAAGTTGAACTAAGCCGCCTGGTAATCAGTATGCTAACGTATGGAAAAGTTATATTCATGGAGTTGGCAAAAAGGTGATTTCTGGTTGATTGTTGAGGTAAAATATGGGTTGAAAGTTTGTCATGGCATGGCAAACGCCACATTATTAACAATTTGCCACCAGTCAGGACATAATAATCCCAGACCGCTAAAGCGATGAGGTTGCCTAAAACAATGTGTTTCAAAGAACGATTGTTTGCTGGCTCAGGCCAGCGGGTAGAGTGGCTTAAAGGTGATCGTTTGGATCATTCTTCCTGTATGGCAAACAGGGCAAAGGTCAATATCCTTCCCGGTTATCATTTGAAAGAGCTGCTGCCAGTTAAGTCCGGTAAATTTGGAAATGATCTTTGGTTCTCCAAGCGCTATTCTGCAACGTGACAGCACCCTATTTCGGTTGCATGTAGCAAAAAGTCCATAATAGCGAATCTTGCAAAAGCCTTTTGGCAAAACATGCAGCAGGAATCTCCTGATGAACTCGATGGCCTGCAGATGAACTATCTTCTTTTTGCCATCCCGGTAATCTTTCATCGAAAAAGTGACCTGATCATCTTCAATGCCCCTGATCCGGCTGTTTGCAATGGCTACACGGTGGGAGTAGCGACCCAGGTAGTTGATGATGTGGGATGAATTTTTGAATGACTTCTTGGTATAAATCACCCATTTTTTCCGGTAGAGTTCAGTCATCAGTTGATTGAAGTTCTTTTTGCCTTTGAGTTGGCTGATTTTACCGGTAAAAGTGAACCTGTTATCAGAATACGCCTGTTTGAGATAAAATAGGAACTTGCCCCTGAACAACGCAGATACAACCCGCACTGGGATAAAGAACTTATTTCGTGAAGGATGCCATTTTTGCTCTTGATCATTCCATCCGCCGGCAGGGACCATGGTGTGCAAGTGCGGGTGGTACATCAGGTTTTGTCCCCAGGAATGCAGGATGGCGACTATGCCCGTTGCACTATTGAGATATTTGGGATCTTTGGCCAGGGCAAGCACCGCTTCTGAGGCAGCCTTGAACAAAATATCATAAACAATCTCCTGGTTGACCAGCGCCAACGGGTTGATCTCAGAAGGAATGGTGAAAACGATGTGAAAGTACCGCACGGGTAAAAGGTCACAAGCGAGCTTATCGACCCATTTTGTCCGTTTCAGCCCCTGGCATAGAGGACAATGCCTGTTGCGGCAGGAGTTGTAGAAGAAGCGCATGTGACCGCACTGGTCACAACGGTCGGCATGACCACCCATGGCGGAAGTCCGGCAGTTTTTGATCGCAAAGAATGTTTTCTGCTGAACTGGTGACATGTTGCATTGCTGACGGAATTGCTGTCCGTATTTACGGATGATGTCTCCAACCCCGATGGTAGAGACAGTTGTTGACGCATCCATGATATCTGATCAGATAGGAAGCGCATCCAATGGGCTCTTCACAGCCTGGATGGAATACTGTTGGACATGCAGGTAACCACTTGTGGTTTTTAACGATTTGTGCCCCATCATCTGTTGAATAATCGGAAGCGAAACCCCCTGCTCGAGCATGTGCGTGGCAAATGCATGTCGAAGAGAATGGATCCCCACAACCTTTGGTACTTCCGACTTTTTGAGTGCCTGTTTGAATATAGCCTCTACCGTACTGTCTGATATTGCAGTTCGGGTAACACCCTCAAATAACCAATCCTCTGGCCTGTATCTGCGGTAATATTTCCTGAGGGTGTCCAGCATCAACGGTGATAATATGGTGTAACGCTCCTTATTCCCTTTGGTAGTATGCAAATGTATCAGCATCCGGGACGAATCAATGTCGCTGATCTTCAGGCTGCGGACTTCATTGCGCCTTAATCCCGCTGAATAGACCAGCATCAATATGGCCCTGTGTTTAAGATTTGTCTTACTGTCAAGGATCTTTTTGACTTCGTCCCTGGATAAAATTATAGCTACTTTTTGGCTCCTCCTGGGGCGGGGCAGGTCAAGACGATTCCACTCCCGCCGTAATACATCACAAAATAATAGCTTGAAGGCACTGATGGCCATGTTCATCCATGGCTTGCTCAGTTTATCAACAGTGATACGGTTGAGAATGAATTCACGGATTTGATCAACAGTTAGTTGATCAGCCGGGGTGTGGTAATACAAGGCAACCTGGGCGATGATGCAGACGTATGACTTGATGGTTTTGTCACAGTAGCCTTTCAGTTGCATCTGCTTAATCAGTTGTTGTCGTAATTGTGTCATGGCAATATGTTTTAGGTTTAACATATTGCTTTATACGATGAAATGCCGGGAAAGATAGGCTGGCGATAAAACTACCGCCGGAGGCGGTTTAGTTCAACGGATTTATATCAGCATTACTGATATTTTATATTTGCTTACTGGCAGAATATCAACAATATAGATCAATAACACAACAAAGTTAAAAAATCTTACCTCAAATATTACATAAC
>DYQT01000092.1 GCA_020719165.1 Draconibacterium orientale
GTTCCGGCATTTTTTGCTCGTTGCTTAGTTTTTATGAGATCCCGACTGTCGGGCATGGTTGCTTTGCAGTCTTGTTTGATGTTCAAAAATAAGAAAAAATCAGCAACGGTATGTGTTGTGCTAAAAAAAACTGAAAAGTTCCCATCTTTGCATCCATGAGAAATTCATCTTCGAAAGAAAGGCGTAATTTTGTGGTCCAACAGTTTTGAAAATGCTCATCATTAAACGACACAACACAGATCCCTATTTTAATCTTGCTACCGAGGAATATGTATTAAAGAATTTCGACGAAAATTCTTTCATGCTCTGGCGAAATGCTCCCGCTATCATCGTAGGCAAGCATCAAAACACTCTTGCAGAGATCAATGTTGATTATGTCAAAAAAAACAACATTCCTGTTGTACGACGATTAAGTGGCGGAGGTGCTGTTTTTCACGATCTTGGCAACCTTAACTTCACCTTCATTCAAACCGGCAGGCAAGAGACCCTGATCGATTTCAGGAAGTATACCGAACCAATTTTAGAGGTATTACAAAAAATAGGTATCGATGCCAAGTTTGAGGGCCGAAACGATCTGACCATCGGAGGAAGAAAATTTTCGGGGAATGCCGAACATATTTGGAAAAACCGGGTTCTCCATCACGGAACCCTTCTTTTTTCTTCGCACATGCCAAACTTAGCGGAAGCGCTCAATGCTGATCCATTAAAATTCGAGGGTAAAGCAATAAAATCTGTTCGGAGCAGGGTGACAAACATCAGCGAACATTTGAAAGAAAAGCTGGAAGTTACAGATTTTGCCTCGCTTATCCAGGATCATATTATTGAAAAACACCCGGAATCACGGATCGTAGAATTGTCGGAGCAGGATCATAAAAACATTTATGAACTGGTACTGAGCAAATACAATACCTGGGAATGGAATTTTGGATATTCGCCCAATTACAATTTCCGAAAACTCATCCGCACCGAAAAGACCGGTACAATTGAATTTGATCTGGATGTCCACAATGGAATCATCCTTCATATAAAAATATTCGGTGATTATTTCAGCAAATTCGACACGGAAGATATTGAAACAGCACTTACAGGCATTGCACACAGCGAAAAGGTGATCCGCGAAAAGTTGAGCGCGTTCATCATTGAAGATTACTTTGCCGGTCTTACCCTCGACGAACTCCTTGAGGGGTTGTTCTAACAGTGAAAGCCATCAGGAGGCGACCCGTTTATTTGAATACAGCCCCATTCGGTGCAATCCCTACCGAGTATTGTTTAATGAGCGTCCCCTGAGCCGAATACCGACGGAGAATTCCGGGTGTCGTATAATCTGTGGCATCCAATGCATATATTTCGCCATTAACCGGGTTTACATTGAATCCATAAAAAAATTTGGTCTCATCAACCAACGGTGTGATGACGGGCATGGTCAGCGACATAACATCCAGCGCAAAAATCCCGGCAAAACCAAATCCTCCTCCAAAATAAACAGTCGATTTATCTTTGCTTATGTCAATGTGTTGAGGATGCTTTGTGGCGGAGATAATATATTCCCCGGTTTTCTCAAATGTTTGTCCCGACAACCTTACAAGTTTTGACGGCGTTTCTGCAATAATGCTGAATGAACTGTCATATTTAACGAGGCCAAAACAAATCACCCATATATCATTGTTTTTATCCATCACCATCTCCTTTGGATTATCTCCAACAAAAACTGTTTGCACCACTTTATCGGTAACAGGATCAATAACGGAGATGGTTGAGTCATGATCATATGCTCCGCCGTTGCATACTAAAACGCTTCCATTGGCAACAATGGCCTGCTCAGGTCCCATTCCAACCTTCACTGTTCTGAGTATGTTGTTAGTACTGAGATCGAAAACTTTCACAACGCCGTTTTCGCCCCATTGGGTAATATAGCCTTTTCCGTTGTAGGAGGTCATATACCTTGGCGAACTCAGCCCGGCAACAAACCCTCCTTCAATAAAATTGTCGGTGTAGGCTGTGAAAACTGTATCAGAAAGGTTGCACATCATAAACACTTTCCCACCCGTGATATACATTGATTGCAACACCTTGCCAAGTGGATTTTTGTTGACTTTGGAATAAATCAAATTTTGAATGCTGTCTCCTGCAAAATCATAAAAGCTAACGGAGGCATTCTCAAGTCCGAAGGTTCCTTCATTGGAAATAAAAACACCATTGACATATGGACCTTGCTGAATGATGATCGGATCCTGCTCTTTGACGCATCCTGTAATGAAAGTGATAATGAGCATTGTCCATAACAAATAATTAAATCTGGTTTTCATAATTGATTTATTGATTTATATGTTTCTGACTTTTCTCCCGAAAGTGCTGAAAATAGTTGGAGGCAGGTCTTCTGGCTTGCTCTGTTGGCCGAGGTCTTCCCATCCCGTTTTTGCGGTACAGTGACATCAAGAGGTCGACAACTTTGGTAGAGCTTACAGCTGCGGGAACAGCTCCGGATTTTCAACGGATTCCCTTTTCATGCCGTTTGAAGAAATTCCAGACAGCAAACCAGCAACAAATTCAATGCAAAAGTATAAAAAAAATGAAAGCCGTCAGATATTTAACACAATCCCCTCCTCTGCCGGGAATGTTTCCGGGAAAACCGTACGGGCTTCAGCTACCAATGGCGAAATATCCTCATACCTTGCTGAAAAATGGCCGATGAGCAACTTTTTTACGCCTGCTTTTGCTGCAATGGTGGCTGCTTCAATGGCCGTGGAATGCAATTTTTCTGCGGCAGCACGCGCCATATTCTGCATAAAAGTAGCCTCATGATACAGCAGACTTACCTCCTGAACATACGGGACTATTTCTTCTGAATAACCCGTGTCACTGCAATATGCATAAGAACGCGGCGCGGAAACTTTGCGCGGTGTTTTTTTCTCACGAAAAACAAAACCACATGTTGGAACCCTGTGTTTTAAAGGAAAACTATGAATTGAAAGCCGCTCCTGGTCGAGAATGAGATCATATTGATCCATCGCCAAAGGATGAAAAAGAAGGGGATATTTGAGCATGGTTTGCGAAACATCCAACTGAAGGTGAATGATATCATGCAACATGGCCGGCGCGTAAACATGCAGCTCTTCTTGACGCCCGTGCAGATGCATCGAATTGAGGAGACCAATCAATCCGAAGAAATGATCTCCATGCAAATGACTGATAAACACATGTTTGATCCGTTGCATAGAGATATGGTATTTTCGTAATTGAAATTGCGTACCCTCTCCACAATCAATTAAAAGAAAGCGCTCATTTGCATTGAGCAAATGAGCGCTTAAGTTTCTGTTGTTTGCCGGAATTGCAGCATTACTGCCCAGCACAGTCAACGAGAAGTTCATCTGTAGTTATTCGGCAACCGGTTCGTCGCTATCAGCATCATCCGCAGGTTTAGCTTCCTCTTTGGATGATGACTTGGCATCGCGGGCCAGATTTTCGGCCTTTACCATGTCAGCTTTCAGGTTAGCAAGTGCATCGATATCGCCAAGGGTAGTTTTCTCGAGGTTATCCTTGAGTTTTTTGACAGCCTTTTTGGTATCGCTCTCTTTTTTCAGTCCGGTTTTCAGCTCTTTGTTCTTCTCCACATAGGCAGCATCCTGGTGAATTTTGCTATGGCTCAGAATGATCTTTTTGTTCTCCTTTGAAAACTCAATCACTTTAAAATCCATCGCTTCTTCTTCTTTTGCCATGCTGTTGTCTTCTTTGCCAAGGTGACGAAGAGGGGCAAAACCTTCTACTCCGTAAGGAAGTGCGATAATAGCTCCTTTGTCATTCAGGCTCACGATGGTTCCAACATGAACCGATCCAACGGCAAAAACATTTTCGAATACATCCCATGGATTCTCTTCGAGTTGTTTGTGTCCAAGGCTGAGACGGCGGTTTTCAACATCCACATCGAGCACCATTACTTCAATGCTCTCCCCGATTTTGGTGAATTCGGCCGGGTGTTTAATTTTTTTCGACCAGCTGAGATCAGAAATGTGAATCAATCCGTCAACGCCCTCTTCCAGTTCAACAAAAATACCGAAATTGGTAAAATTGCGTACCGTAGCGGTATGGGTTGAGCGAAGAGGATATTTATCCCTGATGTTCGCCCATGGATCGGGAATAAGTTGTTTGATTCCCATCGACATTTTGCGCTCTTCGCGATCGAGTGTGAGGATAACAGCTTCCACCTCCTGACCAACCTTGAGGAAATCGTGGGCAGTACGCAGATGTTGTGACCACGACATTTCTGAAACGTGAATGAGGCCTTCAACCCCGGTAGTGATTTCAACAAATGCACCATAATCGGCGATCACCACAACTTTGCCTTTTACTTTGTCGCCAATCTTCAATTCCTGATCCAATGAATCCCATGGATGAGGAGTCAATTGTTTGAGACCAAGAGCAATGCGCTTTTTGTTTTCATCAAAATCGAGAATAACCACCTTGATTTTCTGATCCAGCTTAACGATCTCTTCAGGATGGTTGATACGGCCCCAGCTCAGGTCGGTAATGTGAACCAGACCGTCAACACCGCCAAGGTCAACAAATACACCGTAACTGGTAATGTTTTTAACGGTTCCTTCGAGAATCTGTCCCTTTTCAAGTTTCTTGATAATCTCTGCTTTCTGGGCTTCAAGTTCATCTTCAATAAGCGCTTTGTGCGACACCACCACATTCTTGTATTCGTGATTGATTTTCACAACCTTGAATTCCATCACTTTGTCGACAAACACATCGTAATCGCGGATGGGCTTTACATCAATCTGTGAACCTGGAAGGAATGCCTCAATGCCGAAAATATCAACGATCAAACCGCCTTTGGTACGCGATTTCACATAACCCTTGATAATTTCCTGCTTTTCATATGCATCATTGATGCGTTCCCATGATTTAAGGATGCGGGCTTTTTTATGTGACAGCAGCAACTGACCACTTGTATCCTCCTGATTCTCGATATAAACTTCAACTTT
Organism: Draconibacterium orientale; assembly: GCA_020719165.1. GTDB lineage: Bacteria > Bacteroidota > Bacteroidia > Bacteroidales > FEN-979 > CAIVAT01. Next base: position 4,986 of record DYQT01000092.1, read on the forward strand.
ATCGCCGATTTTCAACTCGGGATTGTAGCGGAATTCATTCATCTGTATAACACCATCGCTTTTAAAGCCGATGTTTACAATTACTTCGCGATTGGTCATGGTGACCACGGTACCTTCAATCACTTCATGATCCTGAATGGCCCTAAGTGTTTGATCGTAAGCATCTTCCAGTTTGGTTCGTTCTTCGCTGGAATAAATTTCATGTTTTTTTCCGATAGCGTCCCAGTCAAAATCAGCAGGGGCAACCGGCGCTGCATGCATCTTTCTGGCAGATTTTACCGGTTCTGCAAACTCAGGGGCTGCAACTGGCTCAGGCACAGTTATAACAACAGGCTCTGCAATTACTTCAGACACGATTTCCGCTACAGGTTCTGCAATAACTTCCGCTACAGGTTCTGCAATAACTTCCGCTACAGGTTCTGCAATAACTTCTGCAACAGGTTCTGCAACAACTTCCGCTACAGGTTCTGCAACTACCTCTTCCACAACAGGGGCCTCAGCGGCTGCGTTAACATTTTGTTCATCAATGGGGTCAGCATTCTGCTCCATGTTTTCATTGGTTTCTTCAGGAGTCATTCAATTTTGTTTTGTGGCAACGCGATTGCGTTGTCCGGGTTAAACATTTATTTAATTTACAGGGAATTAGATAAAGAACAGCCCCCATTTCACCCTTTGAAAACGGGGTGCAAAGATAGAAAGTATCTTTGTTAAAACCAAGGTAAATTTATGATACTCTGGTTGCTGACGCTGGATTTTTAGCATTTTTTAGCATTTTTTCACCCCTTACACGATTGACCTTTGCGCTGAAACCGGGCAAATAATCTTTTTATTTTTTAACTTCGCCAGCTAATAATAACACCTATGCCTTTAAAATGTGGAATAATCGGTCTTTCCGGCTCTGGAAAAACCACCCTGTTTAACTGTATCTCAAACAACCGTGCCGAAACACACGCAGCCGCCTTTTCCGGCACGAAATCGAACCTTGGCGTGATGAATGTTCCGGATGCACGACTTTATGCCATCGATAAAATTATCAAATCGGTGAAAGTGGTTCAAACAACCATTGAAATGGTTGATATTCCCGGCTTATCGAAAGGAGGAAGCCAGACGGAAGGGAACAAGTTTCTGTCGGATATTCGCAATGTTGATGCCCTTATCCATGTAATCCGCTGTTTCGACGACCCACAGTTGCCTCATCTCGAAGGTTCTGTTAACGCGGTCCGCGACCGGGAGATTGTTGACCTGGAACTTCAGATCAAAGACCTGGAATCGGTTGAGAAAAAGATTGTCCGGATGGAAAAAATGGCCAAAGCGGGCGACAAAGATGCAAAACATGGCCTTGAAGTGCTTCATGTGCTGAAAAATCATCTTGAATCGTTCGAATCTGCCCGCACAGCGCCAGTGTCGAACGACGACAGACGTTTTTTAGACGACATGTTCCTGCTGAGTGACAAGCCGGTTTTGTATGTTTGCAACGTTGACGACACTTCGGCCATGCCCGGGAACGACTACTCCTCCAGATTCATTGAATCGGTAAAAGGTCAGGATGCAGAAGTGCTGGTGATTGCCGCAAAGATGGAGTCGGAAATTGCAGAGCTGGAAAGTGAAGATGACCGGTTGGCATTCCTGGCTGATGCCGGTTTAGCCGAGCCAGGGGTAAACCGGTTGGTACGCGCAGCATTTCACCTGCTCGACCTGCAGTGTTTCTTTACCGCCGGCCCCAAGGAGGTACGGGCGTGGACGATTAAAAAAGGCATGACCGCTCCACAGGCCGCGGGTGTTATACACAGCGACCTGGAACGTGGATTTATCCGGGCGGAAGTTATGAAATATGAAGATTTCATGCGTCTTGGATCTGAACATGCATGCAAGGAGCATGGAAAACTCATGATTGAAGGAAAAAACTATGTTGTGGGCGATGGTGATATCCTGCATATCCGGTTTAATGTTTAAACTGCAGAAAAAGAACGCAAATTAAAACAGCCTGAACCAATAACAACGTTGGCTCCGCGCAAATCGTAAATCGTAATTCGTAATTTTCCCCAGGTGAAGTCCATCGAAAACATCCTTGATCAGTCTCTTTTCAGCAAAGAGGACCTTATTGCCCTTCTGAATTCAGGCGAAGAAGACCGTTTAAAACTTTTTCAAAAGGCAAAAGAGGTAAAAGCTGCCTTTGTTGGTAAAAAAGTATATTTCAGAGGTTTGATTGAATATTCAAATTATTGCAAAAAAAATTGTTATTACTGCGGAATACGAGCCGGGAACAGTCGTTACGCCAGATATCGCATGACTGATCGTGAGGTGATGGAAGCGGTGGATTATGCCTTTTTGAACAACTACGCCTCCATTGTGATCCAATCGGGAGAGCAGGCAAACAAGATGTTTGTGAACAAAATTGAATCCCTTTTAAAGAAAATACACCGGCAAACATTCGGAAAAATACATGTAACCCTTTCGCTGGGCGAGCAAACTGAAGAAACCTACAGGAGATGGTTTGAGGCAGGAGCCCACCGGTATCTGCTGCGCATTGAAGTATCAAACCCTGATTTATATCTGAAACTTCATCCAAACAACCTGAGCCACAGCTTCAATCGCCGTCTCGAAGCGTTGAAAACCCTGAGAAAAACAGGTTATCAGGTTGGTACCGGCGTGATGATCGGGTTGCCATTTCAAACTATTTCAGACTTGGCTGATGACCTTCTGTTCTTCAGGGAATTCGACATCGACATGGCTGGAATGGGACCTTTCATAGAGCATGCCGATACGCCCTTATACCAATACAGAGAAAGTCTGTTGCCCCTAAAAAGCCGGTTTGACCTTTCACTTAAAATGGTCGCCATCCTGCGGATCATGATGAAAAACATCAACATTGCTGCCACAACAGCCATGCAAACCATCGACCCCCAGGGAAGGGAAAAAGCTTTGATGGTGGGCGCCAATGTGATCATGCCCAACCTCACACCCGTGAAATACCGGCAGGACTACCTCCTGTATGAAAACAAACCCTGCCTCGATGAGGAGGCTGAAGAGTGTAAAAGCTGCCTTGAAGCGCGTATTCACATGGCCGGCGACACCATCGGTTATGGCGAATGGGGAGATTCAAAACACTATGTTGACAGATCAAAACCTGTAGCCAATGACAACGCGTCTGCTTAAAAAATCGTGGCATCTCCAAGGATGTCAGATATTGAAAAAAATGATGTATCTTGCATACCCGATCCAATTGTGAAATTTGCTTAAATTTTTTGCTATGAGGCACAAGATTCTGGTCATTGACGATGAGAAGATCATTCGGACAATTCTGCAAAAATCTCTCACAGAAAAATATGACGTTGAAACTAAGGAAGATGGATCTGCCGCGCTGAAATGGCTGGAAGAAAACCTACCCGATCTTGTTATCTGCGATATTCAAATGCAACCCATGGACGGATATGGTTTTCTCAAAGAATTTCGCAAAGGCATCTACACCAGAGAAACCCCGGTGATCATGCTTTCCGGTGAAGAAAGCAGCAAAGAACGGGTGAAATGTTACGGCCTTGATGCACAGGATTTTTTGGTCAAACCATTTAACCCGGAAGAACTTCATGCGCTGATTCAAAAAAATCTGTACCCGGTTCATTATAACATTGATTGGTCAAAATAATAGCGTAGTTTTTCAACCTTTTTCAAGTTCTCCGGTATTATAATTTACCTGGAAATATACAATCCGGGCATAATAAATGTTAAAACTGTTATCATGGGGAAAAAAATTCTGATCATTGACGATGAACGAACCATACGTTTGATTCTCGAAAAATTTTTATCGAAAAATTATGATGTTATCGCCAAAGGAGACGGATATGAGGCGCTTGAATGGCTCGAAGGCAATTACCCTCCCGACCTCGTGGTTTGCGATATTCAGATGCAACCGATGGATGGATATGTTTTTCTCGAAAAATTCCGTCAGCGTGGATATACCAAACATACTCCTGTAATCATGCTTTCAGGTGAAGAGAGCAGCAAAAAACGTGTAGAATGTTACAACCTGGGGGCTCAGGATTTTCTTTGTAAACCATTCAACCCGGAGGAACTGGAAGCGCTGATCAAAAAAAATCTCAAACCGGTTCGTTATGCGCAACAATGGTAGTTGAAAGAGCAATAGCATTTGAACCCAAAAATTAGTAACGCTGAAACATACGTTCAATCATGGAAAAAAAATTGTCAATCCTTTACATTGGGCAAACACCAACATTCAGTTCACTAATGGGCGCCCAAAGTGATATTGATTTCATTGTCCGTAGCAATTTACAGGCTGCCGAAATTTACCTGAAAACCGGGCAAAAACCCGATGCCATTCTGAGTGAACATTTTCTTTCAGGGGGAAATGGCATCGATTTTCACGATAAACTTCGTAAAGATGTCAACTATAATGAGGTAGCTTTTATTCTTTTATCGCATGAGTTTAAAGAAGAACTGATTAAAAAAGCACTGGATAAAAAAATAGATGATTTTTTTGTCCTCCCTTTTCAACCCGAAAAGATTGATGGCCTTATCAGCCGGATAAAATTCCTGAGTGAATATCATAAAAAATTTCCGGTCAAACCTGTTGAAACTGCTGCCCCCAGCGAATTTACCATGCCTCTGTCAAAGCGGATTTTTGATGTTGTAGTCGCAGGGAGTGCTTTGCTGATTTTGTCACCGCTGCTGTTGGTGGTGATTATTGCCATCATGCTTGAATCAAAAGGAAAACCATACTACACCTCAAAACGGTTCGGAAGAAGCCAGATTTTCGATTTTTATAAACTTCGTTCCATGCGCACCGGGGCTGATGCAGAACTGAAAAAACTGGCCAAAGAAAAAAATCAGTATATAAAAGAACAAAAAAGTGATGAAATTGATTTCACCTCACCCTGTCCGGGATGTCAGAAACTACCGAATGGGCAACGGTGTTCACCACTGTTACATATTGGCGATCAATCAATTTGTGAAGACTGGTATAACCATCAGAAAAGAGAAATTGCCAAAGGCAAACCCGCTTTTACCAAAATATCCAACGATCCAAGGGTTACAAGAGTCGGAAAGTTTATCAGAAATACCAGTATCGACGAGCTTCCACAACTATTTAACGTGCTTAAGGGCGATATGTCGATCGTTGGGAACAGACCTTTACCCATTTATGAGGTTGAACATTTGTTAAACAATCCCCAGAAGCAAACGGATCAGAGCACATCTAATTCAGAGAATGGGAATACCTCAGGAATGATTGATATGGCCGCGAGATGTCTGGCGCCAGCAGGTATTACCGGGCTTTGGCAGGTTGAACTAAGAGGAAAAGGTGGTGACATGTCGGAGGAGGAGCGCAAACACCTCGACAATGAATATGCCGACCATTTCGTTGGAAACAAATATAGTTTCTTTTACGATTTAGGGCTGGTCTTAAGAACTTTCAAGGCGCTTTTTCAAAAAGATTCGGTATAATCCGGATGAAATTCCGCAAAAGAGGTCTGCGGAGTTTCTGCAAACGATTCGGACCTCTTTCATTATTCATGTGAATCTATGGTTAAAAATGTTGACACATTGATCAGAAATTATTGTTCCTTTTCTCATTTATTGCAGTTGGCTTTAGCCAACTGTCCAGGTTTGATGTAGTTCAATGGGCTTCAGCCCCATTTGTTTCAATTCCCCACTTTATTTATCAAGGAAGAAATTCCTATCGATGTCTGATTAATGGGGCTGAAGCCCCTGATTCGCCTTATTATCCCTTTAACAGTCAGCTAAAGCTGACTGCAATAAATAGTCCCTCATTCGAATGTCAACCCTTGATTCGCATTATTAATTCATTTGCAGTGAAATGCATTCAATATTTTAAGAACTTATCATATCTCTGAAGAAAAACATGAAACTCATGTAGTGCAAAAGGAGGATATCGTTATCTGCAGCAGTTTGACATCATCGCTGGAGAATTTAAAGTTCCGTTTTACAAACCTGACCTTATATCCTAAGATTTCCTTCGCAGGTTGATTTGAACTACGAGCAATCAGAATTGTATTGGAAACCTGTGAGGTCAGCCTTTCGACAACCGGCTAAGTGATTTAGCCAAGGCTAAAAATGCATCACTACGCACCGGAAACAAAGAATAATCAAATACCTGACAAAACACATTTTGCCATTTTTCATGAAAATGACTGCATATGGCGATCCTTTCGCAAATTTCACCGATTCTTTTTTTAATAATCAACCATATAATATAGATTTATTGTTTTCATGAATGACCCTACCCTGAATCCCTCCCCTAATAGAGACGGGATCAGGGGGATGGGGAAGAATGGACCTTTACAATACACCAAAAAGCAAAATGAGAAAAATTCTTACCTTCAAAGCCTTGGTGGTAACTATGGCACTTACGATGCCTGCCCTTATCCAGGCTCAGAATCTCCTGCACGCTCCACAGAAAATTGTGATTGATGCCCCACGCAACAGGCTGCTGGTATCGAATGATACCATTACCGGGGATATCGTACAGATTGACAGTGCAGGAAATCAAACCTATTTCATGCAGGGAGCCGGGTTCATTGACGGTATGGAAATCGTCGGGGATACTGTTTATGGCGTATGTAGAAACCGAAAAATCAAAGCGTATCATCTTGTGACAAAACAGCTGGTCATGGATAAAACCATTACGGGCGCATCAGCCAAATATTTGTCCAGCATCACTTCCGACTCGGCCGGACACCTGTTTATCTCATGCCCCAAACTGAATGAGATTTACAAGCTAAGGATCAGCGACCAGTCCTGGTGGGTCTTTGCAAAAAATGGGCTGAATAACCCAAACGGGATCCTGCTGGAAAAAGAGCAAAACAGAATCGTGGTCATCGGCGATTCACCTGTCCCTTCTTCAATTTATGCCATCAGCCTGGCTGATTCAATAGTTTTACCGTTGATGTCAACCAGTTTTAACAGTCCCGATGGAATTGTCAGAGACAAATTCGGGTATTATTATGTAGGAGGGTATTATCTCCAGGCTATCTTTATGATAGATCCAGATTTCAGTCAATCCCCGATATCGTTTTTCCCTGGCAACAGCATGGTTTATCCCACTTACGATGTAAGGGACCATTCTTTACTGGTCACCCATTACAACACAAATGGATGGGAACGGATTCCGCTCACAACCACCGGTACCAGCAGCTTAAAGCAACCCAGGGAGTTTATCATGTACCCGGTTTTTCCGAATCCATTTCAATCTTCAGTAACCATAAAATTTGAACTTAACAGTCATCTGAAAACACAGATGGATGTACTCGACTCTTCTGGGAAACTATTTGCAACACTCTTGAACGAAGAAAAAGAACCCGGAAGTTATTCCATTTCATGGGACGGAAAAAGTTCTTCCGGGGATACACCTGCAGACGGATTGTATTATTTCAGGATGACCGTGGGTGGCGTTGTCCAAACACAAAAAGCACTTTTAATTAGTGTCTGCAAGAAATCCTCAAACTTTCAGTAAATCAGCGACTTATTGTT
>DYQT01000008.1 GCA_020719165.1 Draconibacterium orientale
TCATTATCCAAATGTACTAAAAAATCACTTGACCGAAAGGGATAAGCAGTTAAATGAGAATTAAACGTAATACTTGTCTGCTATGAAATTTTGCCCTCAATGCGGAACACCTTTCGTCCCTGATGATCGTTTCTGTCAGGAATGCGGTTTCGACACGACAGCCATCCCCGCGGCTGAACCAGAAACCATACCTGTGCCACTGCCGGATACTATGCCTTTACCAGAACCGGAGTTGATTCCAGAACCAGTACCAGTACCAGAACCAGTACCAGTACCAGAACCAGTACCAGAACCAGAATCGCAAACGTATAATCCCGATCCACAAAAAATCGCGGAAGTTGCTCCTGAAGAGAAGATTGACGGGATTGAACTCACAAAACAACCTTTGACTGGTGTAAAACAAAAGGACAAGAAGATATGGTTATATATCGTTATCGCTTTTATTGCCGTTGGCGCCCTGGGAGCTGCCGGCTGGTATGGATACAACAAGTTACGCTCAAATCAAACGAAGCCTGTAGTCAATCCTTCTGTAAATAAAACAGTTGCGAAAATTATGACTGTTGATTCCGGTTCAGCAAATACTGAAGCAACAAAGCCTCCTGTATCCCCGGCACCCGGACAGGAAAACACAGCAAAAAAGGCCATGAGCCGGAGTGATCGGAAATCCTCGGATCCAAAAGCAAAGGAATCAAACATCAATGCAAAAACAACCAACGCTCCAACACAACAAACCAGCACAGATCAAAGAGCAGAAACACCCTCAGACGCTTATAAAAACGATTACCTGGCAAAAGTGCTCCTTCGTGTTGGAAAGAAGGATGACCCTTCCAGCAAAAATCCGAAAAATCCAGTTAAACTGTCTATCAAACGCCCTACCATGATTGTCAGGATAACAACTGATCACTACAACGATGGCCAGGGAACATCGGGTGGAGGGAGCATCTCCATTTACAATAATAACGGTAATTTCATGGGGACTTTCAAAGCCGATGCCCAGCCCGGTGTAAACGGCACCCGCAATGCGAAATGGGTCGCAGAGCCTCATAAAGTATTGGATAAAGGCACCTACTTTATCTGGGATTCGGATATGTCGACCTGGTCGAAGAACATGATGGGCGTTGGGTTTGTTATTGTAGAAGGATATGAGATAAAACAGTGATCAACCAGCAAAACATGTTTATTGTCAAATAAAAAAAATCATCATGGCATTTTGCAGCAACTGTGGAACACGGCTTATAGAAGGAGCCGCTTTCTGTCCTGAATGCGGGACAAAAACCTGGACGGGCGGAGCATCCGCTCAGCCCTCCGCACCATCGCCAATCCAGGCGCAATCACCACCGGCCTACGAGCCTCCGCAGCAGGCACCGCCGCGGCAACCGGAACGGGTGCCTGTTCGTTTTGGCCCAATTCATTTTGAGGTGGTTGAGAAGCAAACCCTGAAATTCCTGAAAGCTGAGTTTGAAAACAGTGCTGTGCGATACGAATCAGGTGGAATGTACTATATGAAGGGAAACCTGGAAATAGAGTCGAATCTTCCATCCGCAGGTGGTTTTCTTAAATCGATGGTGACCCGCGAAAACATGGTGAAGCCTGTGATCAAAGGAACCGGCATGGTATGGTTTGAACCTTCGTTTGGTGATTTTACCATCATGGACCTTATGAACGAAGAGTGGATTCTCGACCGTGGCGCCTATTTTGCCTCAGAAATGGGAGTTGACCTTGGCGCATACACCAATAAAACTTTTTCCGGGTTGTTCTCAGGCGAGGTTTTTTTTCAGACCAGGGTTTCCGGGGTCGGAAAGGTGGTTATTATCTCAAACGGCCCACTCGAAACCATCGAACTGAATAATGAAAAGCTTGTGGTGGATGGCTCCTTTGCCGTTGCACGCCAGGCAAGTGTGCAACTCACCGTTGCCAGGGCCAGTAAAGGCATCTTTGGATCGATGCTTTCCGGCGAAGGCATTGTAAATACCTTTACCGGAACCGGAAAGGTGTTGATTGCTCCTGCATCCAACCGGCATATTACAATGGTCAATTATTTATCGAACATCCATAAGAGGGTAATGCAGATAAAAAACTCATAACCCTCCAACCACACCACCCTGTTACCCCTCGTGCTGAATGGGATTTTCAGCGGGAGAGCTAATCAGCGACTAAAGTGTTTCATAATCCTGATGGCTTCGTCCATTTTCCCTTCCGGGATCGGCACACGGGCCATCTGCTCCTGCATTCCGGTGCGGGTGGGCATTGAATAGGCAAATTCTATCACTGCAGGGTTCTCTTCGTGATTGATTGAAACCTGATCGAGGCATGCTCCTGTTTTTACCCACAGGTGAAACATCTTCCCCACGATCACTCCATTTTCGGCAATGAGGGCTTCGGCCTCCGAATGCCGCAGTTTCCGAAACCTGAGGCGGGGAACCAGGAAAGCGGGAATGGCTGTAATGGCAAAAATACCGCCGACAACCATTAATAATACCGGTGATTGAAGCACAACCGTCATCAATAGGCCAACAATCAGTCCGATAACCACCAGCATGATGTATAGGTTCTTCTTTTCCCTCTTTTCATCAAGATAATCGGCTAACACAAACCTTGTCCACTCTTCCGGTGTGTAACGCCATACCGCGAGCCTGCCTTCACCTTTCAGGATTTTATCCATTTGTTTTGCCCTTGCGCGGTAAACAACGATCACGATCAGCCCGGCCATCACCATAAATCCGGCCAGGAAACTGATGCCGTAGCCGCCATCCATACCGTCAATGCCCAGCATGGAAGGTACAAATACAGAAATAAGAAACACCAGGGTCAGGATGTACCACCGGTTTAGAATGCGACGCTGGGTGTTATGGATCATGGCTTGGTATTTATGGCTGTTGTAACTCACGCTACCTGTTCATATCACCTATTATTCCAATAACTGGGATTTGGACGGTGAAATTGGATTTTGATAAAACTATTATCTTCATACGGAAGTGGCTTTAGACTTACATTATAAGTGAGGGGACCTTTTGAATGAACTGTGTAGTTAGTGGTAATACTCTCTAACACCGGCATGAAACTTTTAATCTGAGACCCTTTGATTTCGTAGAAAAATATAGTTGCGGATCCTAAGTTTTCCACCTTTGAAAACGGCACATTGATAAGCCTGCATTGGAAGTTACTGGTAACAGAACCATCTTCACTTTTTGTAAATGTCTTGCCAGTAATTTGAAAATTACATTTATTATCTGGAGTTATTTCACCACTACATTCAAAATCAAACGATTCACTATATCCCGGAGCATTTGGAAAGTCATTTTTGATACAATGATATGAACTGCTGAATGACCGGTTATTCCATTTCAATTGGGTGTTTACAGGACAATCGGATGCAGCTTTTGAAAAATTTCCCATATCAATTGACCCATGAGAGCCTAATGCAATATTATCGTATTCAATTTCCCCGCCTTCACTGTAGTTAGACTGTTTGGTAACATATTTTCCAAAAATTTCCACCTTTACACTCTCCGATCCCGTTACAGTGGCCTCATCCCCGGATTTGAATTCAGCCGGATTAACTCTCTCTGATGCAACCGAAACACCCCCAAAATCAATCTCCGCCCAAGCCTGGTCTCCCTCTTTTAATTCCAATCCCCCCAATTCAAAAAAACCATTCCTGGCAATTACTGAAACTTTTTCTCGAATCATTTCTGCATCTTTATCCTTCAGGTAGATGATTACGTCACCGTTATACTTTATTTCCTTAGGATATTCAGGATCTGGAATATGTTTGATTGTACCTTTGATTGTGGATTTTCCTACTGTCTGCAATTCGATCTTCAGCTTGGGAATAAATAGCTGCATAACATCCACCCCTGCTGCAATGATATTCGGGACAAGTGCTTTAGCCTGCGATTTCACACATTCCATGTCCACATATGGATTTGATACCGTGTAACCTACCTTTTCGCTAAAGTACACATCGCCAACACATTGTTTAATCCCGGATGCTGTACTATAGGTTTGGTCTTCCTTATTGTAGGTCATGTTTTCGAGCAGCGGGGCAGGATAGGGATTAGATACATTGGTGTACTGCATCACCTGGATCCCGTCCTTGTCTTTTCCCGAAATGGTTTCGTTGGTGACAAAGTTGCGGTTGGTATAGACCGCGAGTTCATGAGCAATGGCCCTCGCTGTTTTCATGGTATCCAATTGCGATTTAAGGTCAGCATTGGGTGTACCCTTAGAAAAACCTTCAAATACATCCGGTTCATTGTTGCGTATCATATCCATGTATTCTTCATACGGATTCGGGTCTCCCAACAAATAATTGTAGGTCCAGAGTGGTGAAGGATGTGCATCGTCACGTACATGCGCCGGGCATCCGTTATCGGCAATCATGTGCAGGGTTTCTCCCAGGGCGCGCCAGGCTCGTCCCATCAACTCATTTCGCTTGTCATTATCCTTTTCCATTAATGCCTTCCTCATCCATACCTTGCCATTTTCCCAGGTAAACAAATGGTTTGAAGGATCAGCAAAAGCAAGTTCCCGGGGTTTCCCCAAAGCCCAATCAACCCCATCCATCTTTGGGTTGGTTTTTAGCCACTGCAAAGGACCCAGCAACAGGTGATCGGTAATGTTACTCAGGTAGCGGGACCCAGGTGGGTCAGTCGGATCGTAAAAATGGCGCAACGATGCGGGTAACTCCGGTTCATCAGCCGAAAAACCGCCATGTATGATCCATCCCGACACAGTGCCTTCTGCAGGACCTTCTACAGAAGAAAAAGTACCAGCCGCAATAACTGCAACACCCTTTACAGAGGTACCAAACAGAAAAGAATAGTTAATGAACTCAGCACTTGCTGTTTCATCTAAATTGTTTTTTTTAAGAAATGCGTCAACAATCATCTTGTTGATGCCAGGATGTACCTTTTTGTTGCCATAACTGGTAAAAATTACAATGAATATGGCTCCCAGCAGGAGAATCAGTGAAAACCGGAATAATGTTGTACTGTTCATTTCAGCCTGTATTAAAACCGCATTAACAACCATTGTCCATTACCACCCATGCAGAATTCTGCCGTGAACTTCCCACGGTGCGAGTTAAATTCATACACGGCAAACTGTGCAGTAGCATAAAGCAGCTTCCTGGTCTTGAAATCTCTGGCAAACGCCGGCATGTAGGGTAACAAGGCAGCAAAAAACTGCCGTTTATGCTCCAACGCAGATGGGGACAAGATTTTAGCCAATCCCGATGTATCCGATGCTGCAAATACATTTTCAACAACAGTGGCAGCGCTGTCAATCTTCACGGGGTCGTACTTTTCCTCTTCATATAAGGCCTCCAGTGACCCGTCTCCTCCCTTATAGGAACCGAAAAAATAAATTGTGGCAACGGTGATTCCTCCAATAATTACAATGCTTGCGGCAATTTTCAGAAAAGCCACTATTCTTTTCTTTATCACCTTTCCCCCCTCCTTTCGTTGCTTCACCTGCCTCATGGGTTTCGGCGGCCTCCCTGGTTTTGCAACCGGAGGTACTGCACTTACCAGTGGGATGGAAGAGCTGGCTGCGGCAGGTGCGCCGCAGGTTGTACAGAACTTAACTCCCTGATTGATGACAAAGCCGCAGGAGTTGCAAACCGGAGCTGCAACGGGCTCTGATTGTTCAGGTTTAATAACCTGGATGATTTGTTCACCGCATTTGCCGCAGAATCGGGCATTGGGCTTTAGCGGATTACCACATTTGATACAGAATTTCATGATGGCTTTGCATTTACAGGATATATGCTGTATTGACGCTATTTTATTTTCAACAATATATTAACGGAACCTTTTGCTGATGAGCAAAAAAACTTTTTTATGGAGAACGGAGTGATGTCTTCTTTTTTTAAATCGGATACATAAGTTCCAACAATATAAGTTTCCGGGTTCGCAATCATGAAAGAAGCGACATTGTCATGGAGTACAAAAAAGGGAACATCAACAAATCTAATACTTTCAATTGTTTTATAACCATCTGAGCTGGTCTCGGTTTTCGTGGCAGTCCCACTTATTTTATGGGGATTCTCAATACCCAATACCCCCCCACTGTCTTGGGGGGGAGCTGATTTTCCAGGACCGGGTTTTTCAGTCAGGGGAACAGCTTTGATTTCCCCGGTAATCGTAGTTTCAAAATGAGACCCTCCATAGTCGTACACTGCTGTCACATTGAAATGGTTTCCATTCCAGTTCATCGGGGTAAAATTACTTGATTCATCCAACGAAGCATTTGCAATGTTAAAATTCATAGAACCATCCGTGTCCGTTTTATCGACAGTTTTATCAGGTCTCCCGGGCTCCTCCTCGATGGATCTCACGTTTCCATGTTCTAACGTACAACTAATGTAAATTTTCCTGAACACATTCCAGTCGAGTTCACTGCAGGGAAATTCCATGATGCTTCCATCCTTCCAAACAATTCTCAACATCAGATCTTTTCTGGACGCGTATTTTTTATCCAGTTTATATGTCCCTGAAAATCCACCCTTCGAACTTGTAACAACAATATCAGAAGACTGATTGACGCTTTTCTTTAACTGCTGATCATAAACGGCAACGGTTATTTTATCAATCCTTTCTCCCGGCTTAGGGTCGCTTGGCAAAACAAGGGTAGCATTCACTGTACCTTTATTTGTTTTAAGATCGGAAAGAACCGGGCAATCACAGTTTGAAATATCCTTCATCACTTCAAAGGTTTTTGCTGCAGTTTCCTCCCCGCGATCAGTATAAAACTGTTCGTGGTCCATATCTCCCATGTCAACAGTATTTGGCCGGGGAGAAAGGTCCATGCCCCCCTGGCCCCAAACGGGGCTGGCTCCGTCATTAGGCCTGAATTTATCTCCCGCCGACATGAGGTTTATCAGGTAATTACCTTTAGCACAATCTGAACCCATGTATAAATAATAGGCTTTGGTATGCATGTAATTTCCTTTCTGGACCTGTGCCATATGAGTCGTATTGCCGGTTAGAAAGGTATATTTTGTTGCAAATTGCTCTGTTTCGTTAAATTTTTTGAGGTTATCATTGTAGAATGCTGATCCCGACTGCAAGGATAGACTCGGATCCTCGTCCTGTTCCTCGCTCTTTGCACTAAAAAACTTTCCATAATCAAAGAAATTTTCTTTTGTATTGGAACCATTGGTCCACCGCAGATCACGGGTACCGGGAGTGTCCATGGCACTCCACTGCATTGCCCAGCCTGGCAAGGGACCGTAGGTATATAGTGCCAGATCAGCAACTCTGATATTGAACCCTGCCGCTGTAATGTAGCGCAAGGTGGTGAGCGGACTGCCCTGGTGAGGACTGCCCCAGGTGATCAGCTGCCTGAAATTTCCCATGATCCTGCTGTCGAGATACCGGATTCCAGCCCGTGCCACAAGTCCCCCCATGGAATGACCAACGATAAACAAGTTAAATGGGATGTTGTTTTTGATCATTGCAGCAACCTGGGGATTTTTTTTCATCAGCTCATAGTTTAAATCCTTGCATAGATCCTGCCCCAAGGTAAAGTAGGGCAGGTTGGAGTTGTTAAGAACCGGAGAATAAGCCGGGCGGTAACTGGGATAAATGAACTCGTAAAACAGGGTACAACTATCTTTTCTGCCTGGATCCGCCGCATTGGTTTTGGATGTTTGATCGAGATAGTATTTGTAGAAATAATTCCAAACATCACGTTTGTATTCAAATTCCCAAAGGTCATTGGTCATTGATTCCACGTTGCCGCCCTTTTCTTCCTCATTGTGCCCATGGACCAGCACGACTATATTGATAACCGGAGCTGTGCGCTTAAGACGTTCCGGCTGCGTTGCAGGATGCCTGAAATGCCCTGTACTGCGATCGGGTGTCATTTGTACCAGCCTCGGGTTTTTATACCAGTTGAAATCATCCTGGAAAGTCATGATTGCATACCTGACATGTCCCACCCAGGCCATCTTTGGTGAATTCGTACCCTCTGCCAGCGCAGAAGGGAAAAAGATGCCTGCGATTTGTTCGATTATATTTCCCGCCCTGGCCGTGCCCTTTATGGTAAATGCGGTATAAGGAAGCATAAAATCAATTGCCCTGTAATTTCCCGATTTATCAAGGGTGATCGGCAGATACTGTATTTGGTCTTTAACGATGCTTCCATCGGCAGAAACCAAATCACTGACCCGCACGATATTAATCGTTGCCGGGTTGACATTACCTGCCTGCGACCGCGGGATCGTGATGACCGGCTGGGAGAACCTGATGCTGTCGTTGCCCTCGTAGGTCACTGAAAGCATGTACCCGCTAGTCTTCAGGCCTGGCTTCTTTAAATCGATATTGTTGTTCTCCTTCTTCAGTTCAACACTGGCATTGCTTTTCAGGCCTGCAATAACCACACTGCAGCTGTCGGAGAGTATTACCTTTGCATTACTTCCTGCGAGAACATTGATCTTTTTTGTCTCCGCCGTGGTCTCCCCGCTCACAATCGGGTAAACAGTATATTCGGGCCGGATGATTTCGTCAGGCTCACTTTGATGAGGATTAAAGAACCACAGTGCGGTTACTGTTGCGGCAAGCACAATAAACACAGAACCTGCAATGATCCATGACTTTTTCCCCAATTTTCTTTTTGGCCCGGCTGGGCGTTGCTTTTTGGCACGCGTAACTATGGGAGGAGGTGGCGGAAAGACTTGTGGCAGTTGAACCTGTTGAACAGGTGAATCAACCCTGGCTCCGCAAACTGTACAAAACTTTATGCCCGGCAACAATTCAGTTCCACAGGATATGCAAACAGGAGTTTCTGGTGGTCCAGGTTGTATGGGCTTGTCAACCTGCATGACGACCTCACCGCATTTACCGCAAAACCGGGCATTTGGCTTTAGCGGGTTCCCGCATTTGATACAAAATTTCATGGGATTTGTTTTTAGTGTTATGCCTTAAAGAGTCGCAGAAAAATGATAATCAATGATTGCAACTTGATTGATTTTGGTCGGAAAGCACCTTATGCGCATTCCTGCGCCCGTTCGACATTTTATTGAAATCATGCGAAAGGAAACTTATATTCCCATCGACCTCTGTGTTTACTGCCTTGCTGATAAGCAGAATAAAAACAAGATCAAAAACTGAAAGTTGTGAAAATTCCATGGTTGTAAATTTTGCTAAAGATAGCAAATCTACATATTCAATACCTGTTTCAGAATTTTATATCCTGAAGTACTGGCCCGTAATTTTGCACCATTTTTCGTAAGCACGGCGTAATTTTCTTTATCATAATATTCAATCCGGTCGATAAAACGGGCATTAACGATATAGGAGCGATGAATCCTGATAAATTGAGAAGGATCGAGGTGCGTTTCAAAATACTTCATGGTCTTCTCCTTCAAATGCTTTGCATCTTTCGTATGCAGCATAACATAATCGCCCTCGGCCTCGAGGAAAATAATCTCATCAATGGGAACAACACTCACCTTATGCCTCGATTTCACAGCGATACGCTGAAGAAATTCAGGATTCTCTTCCAGCGTTTTCACCAGATTTTGAACAGGGGCCAAAGCAGTAATCCCGCTGCCGGCCATTACTATTGCCTTCTGAACAGCCTGATTGAACCGCTCCTTCGAATATGGCTTAAGCAGGTAATCGATGGCATTCATTTCAAATGCCTTAATGGCATATTGATCATAGGCCGTGCTAAAAATGATCAATGGGGGCTGTTCAAGCAGATCGAGCAACTCAAGTCCGGTGAGTTTGGGCATTTGAACATCCAGAAATACCAGGTCAGGTTTTAACTCCTGGATTGCCTTCAGTCCACTGAACCCATCGGTAAATTCACCCAGTATCTCTATTTCAGCGAAATCTTTCAGGTAATGCTTTACAACATCTCTGGCAGGCTGTTCGTCGTCGATAAGTATAGTGCGAAGAATCATATAGCGTTGTTTTCTGTATTTGGCAAGCTCAAAAATACTGAAAATCGGGTTCCCTCTACCGCGGTACGCAGCAATTTGTCGTTTTTATATAACAATCTTAACCTTTCCCTGATGTTATTCAACCCGATACCCGATCCTTTTCGCGGGTGTGCATTGGGATCAAAATCGTTTACAATGCGAATTTCCAGATATCCCTCTTTGTATTCACATTCCATTTCGATGCTTACCTGCTCGGTACTTTCATACACTCCGTGCTTTATGGCATTTTCAAATAATGGTTGCAATAACATCATCGGAATCTGGTGTTTCCGGCATGAACCGTCAAGTTTAAAGCCAAAAAGAAGTTTATCGCCAAACCTCACCTTCTCTATCTCCAGATAACGGCGAATGTTTGCCATCTCCTGTTCAAGGGTTGTGAAAATTGTTGCATTGTTAGATACGGAATATCTCAGAAAATCCGATAGTTTAATCACCATCTCCCTTGCCTTCTCCGGATTTGTGATGGTGAGTGAACTGATGGAGTTGAGGCTGTTAAACAGAAAATGTGGATTGATCTGAGATTTGAGCATGTTAAGTTCCGTCTCTTTGAGCACCATACGAAGCCTCGATTCGATTTTCACCTTTTCCTGAAGGTTGATATAATAGATAAAGAGGTAATAAACCAAGGCAATAACGATGTAAAATATGATGCCACTGATAATTTTATTCGGGATTGACACCATCAATAAATCCATATACAATTTGTTCCTGCTGAATAATGCATTTAGGATAGTATACGACAAACCATTCCAAACCACCAGTGAGAGCGTTAAAAACGACAAGTGGTTAAAAACAACATTCCATATATTTTTCTGATCGGGAATGCTATATCGCACAATATACCAAAGCGATATCCCCACAGCGCAGAAAAGTCCGTTAAAAACAAGGCTGTCGGCCAACGAAACCTCAACGGGAAAATAGTATATGAAGTAAAAAACAGAAAAGTGGACCCCCGCAATGAGGGCCCACAAACCAAAATAAACGGAAACGGATTTTTTATTCAGAAAAACCGGGTGTTCCATACTCCTCAGTTTTAAATTTAGTAACTTTTAATCTCTCCACCGCCAAAAATAGTACTTCCTTTGATGATCAGAATTCTGGTCGGATCAGGGCTTTCTTTGACATACGATCTTTTATCAGAAAATCCCCCCATGATGGATGTCATTTTAAGCTGGATCCGCCAATCGGAAGGGACAATGAGTGTTACACCACCAAAAATCGTATTGATTTCCAACTCACTAACTCCGTCTGCCAGGGACGCTTGAGTAAGATCTACTTCAGAGCCTCCGAAAACACAATTGATATGCCCTCCCCGAAAAACCTGGTGCATAACGCGTTGCTTTCCACCGCTGAAAATGTTTTCCTCATGAATAAAACCTTCCTCAAAGCTCTGGTTGTTCAATTGATGAACACGTGATTGCCATGGGCGACGTGGCAGCCTTTTTGTTAGAATCAGCACCCCGATGCCAATCAGTATAACCGGCCAGAAAAGGTGCATCACATTGAATGACAAATCAAAAATACGCGGAAGGATAAAAACTCCGCCGATTAAAATCAGGATAGTTCCCGGGGTACGGCTTTCACTGCTAAATAAACTGATAATGCCGATGCCAATCAGCAACATTTGCCAGGAGAAAAGGATATGTCGGACCTCATAGGGCAAAAAACCGGTATTTGATAAAAGCAGAAGAAACCCTGCTGCAATAATGATGACACCAAGAATGTATTTTTTCATCTGGGGGCCATTGTCGTGTCTTGTTTTGTTTGGTTCCATGGCTTATGGTTTTGAGGATTGATTTATTTGATGCGGCAAAAATATACCGGATTTGCAGACTGTAAAACCATTAATCGACAGAAGGGGGTAAAATCCCGATAAAAATACAAATATTACAACTCCGGCTATTCATCGGTGTTTCCGGAAATTTCAGAAACCTTTAAAAATCATCAAAAGTTATTCAAGGGAAGCACTGTTAAAAAACCTCCTGCGCCTGCAGATAAAGTCCGTGAGATAATTGTCCAAGCCCAAAATCAATCAATAAATTTGTACGGTCATTTTTCCCAACCATGATACGCAATCCGAACCCGCAACCGGGTTTAAAATATCCAAACAGGGGAATGTGCATGTCGCGATTAGAGGCGGTTGTAACATTGGCAAAAAGCACCCCACCCACAATCTTCGAGCAGGGAGATATGGGGAATCGGTATTCCACTTCACCATATACGAAATCATCCCCCCGCCAACGTCCCTGGGTATATCCCCTCCCCGATGAATTTATCGGGTCAAAACCATTCGACATCAAATTGAGGTATGGGATTCCTCCACTAACAGCAATACTGCCAAATACCCTGAAAGCCAATACACTGCGAGGCACCTTTGGTGAAAGGCCTACATAGGTTCTGAATTCAGCCCACAGCCGTGATCCGTTTTTGTGACTACCCAGAAATTTAAAATTGTACAGATAGCTGGCATTGATATAAACCCCCTTGTAAGCATTGATAATGTTGTCGCGGGTATCATATGCAAAATTGACACTTACGCCTGAAGTAATATAGGCCAACGGGTTGAAACCATGCAGTGACGAATAGGCATAGTGAGGTGTAATGATCCTGCTTGCAGAATCAAGATTAAGCTTTTCATCTTTTATGTCATAATATGAATCAAAATGATAGCCAATCCCAGCATAAAAATTCGGCACAACCGACCGGTACAATGTGTTGTGAAATTTTATCCAATTATATTTCATCGGAAACTGTCCGCCTTCATATATCTCCTCAGCTGACTGCATATCTGGCTCCTCAGGTACAACCGGTATGTTGTTTTCTGGCCCGGTACCTAACCCGTAAGTTGGCAAACGAAAAAGATACCAGCGCCAGTCGGTTTGCAGGAACCATTTGTTCTCATTGAAAAACATGTTTGTTCGGATGTAGGCTATGAGCTGCCGCTCGGTTGTCCATAGCACCTGAACAGAACCGGCTGAAAGATTGGTGTGGGGATTGCGCCCAACGGTATATGAAAGGGAGGAGCCTGCCCCAAGTTGCAAGCCAGTGGCGGGTGAGAATGCGATGAGTGGCAAAATGATTGCCCTTACTTTTCGCGAAGGAATCTCAGGGGCAAGAAGTTTTTCTTTGGTAAGAATGTCAAAGATGTCCTGCTGTGGACATATGGCAATTGTGCTGAGTGAATCAGGGATCGCCTGGGTGATGTGTTCTTGTCCCAGAGCGGAAACTGACAATATCAGAGAGATGAAAATGAATATAATACGGAAAAACGTCTGCATCATTGGACTTCAAAAGTAATAATTAATTGCTTTTCGTTAGCTTTGTAGCGCAAAAAAGTATGAAAATTCAATTTTCAAAATACCATGGAACCGGCAACGACTTTGTCATCATCGACAACCGGTTGCTGCGCTGGAAACCAACGGTTCGGGAGGTAGCTGATATCTGTGACCGCCATTTCGGAATTGGCGCAGATGGATTAATGCTCCTTTCAGCCCGTTCGGGATTCGATTTTGTAATGACCTATTTCAATTCTGATGGAAAAGAGAGTACCATGTGTGGCAATGGTGGCAGGTGCATTACTGCATTCGCAAAATCTTTGGGACTGATAGATCAAAAAGCCTGCTTTTGGGCTGTTGATGGCATGCACGAAGCAGAAATTAATGAGAATCAAATTCTTGACACATATCGGCTGAGAATGAAAGATACCCGAATTGAAAATATTTTTGATGACGGAATCTTCCTGGATACCGGGTCACCCCATTTTGTTACGTATGTGGAGGATGCAGCCTGCACAGATGTATTCGGGTTAGGACGACAACTCCGCAACGATGCTCGCTTCGCCCCGGGTGGTGCCAATGTGAATTTTGTTCAGGTGCAAACGGAAGGTCTCTTTGTAAGATCCTATGAACGTGGAGTAGAAAACGAAACTCTCTCGTGTGGAACAGGCGTTACTGCATCGGCACTTGCCCACGCAGTAAAACATCCCGCTAATAATGGATTTTGTAACATTAAGACTTTGGGTGGGATGTTGCATGTAACGTATCTGCAATCCGGGGATAAATTTACCGACATCTGGCTCGAAGGAGCGGCCACGTTTGTTTTTAGAGGAGAGATTACGATATAATTCAGCCTCAAATATCAAAATGCGCAATGACTGAAAATATTCTTATCGGCTCAAATATCCGGTTGCGTGCTCTTGAACCGGGCGATGCAGACCTGTTGTATTCATGGGAAAATGATACGAATGTGTGGAAGGTCAGCAATACACTTACCCCGTTCTCAAGATTTCAGATTGAAGAGTATGTATTGAATTCACAATATGATATTTTGACCTCGAGACAGCTTCGACTGATGGTCGATCTTTTGGAACCCAATTCAGGTATTAAATCGGTCGGGACCATCGACCTTTTTGATTTTGACCCTTTTCATCATCGCGCCGGAGTTGGCATTTGGATCAGGGAACCCTTTCAAAACAGGGGATTTGGAATGGAGGCCATGCAACTGCTTATCAGGTATGCATTCGATACATTGCAGCTCCACCAACTCTACTGCAATATTTCAGCAGACAATCTTCTCAGCGTCAAATTGTTTGAAAAACTTGGTTTTTTGCGGTGCGGGATAAAAAAAGACTGGATATATGATGGTCAGAAATGGCTTGATGAATGGATGTATCAACTGATCTATCATGGGTAACAGGCAAATTATTAAAGGTCACCTCATTCAGGGAAAGCTTCTTTCCCGGATTCCAGCAGCTATTATTGTAATTGCCATAACCCTGTTGATCATCACCTTGGCATCGGCAAGGTACTATATTCGTGTTACAAAACCGGTAATCACCTTAAAAGACAAAAAATCCTGTTACTTTTTCATTCATACCGGTTCAGGATTCAGGGAGGTAAAGGATTCGTTGATAAAAAAAGGATATCTAAACAATCCGAAATATTTTGAATGGCTTTCGATACGCAAACGCTACGACCAACATGTAAAACCCGGACGATACCGCCTCGTAAACGGTATGCAAAATAACGCCCTTATTAACCTTTTACGCTCGGGAAATCAGGAACCGGTAAGGGTTGTAATACAGAACGTTAGAACCCGTGCTGAGCTGGCAGGTAAATTAGGCAGATACCTTGAAACTGACTCGGCTCAGTTATTGGAATTGTTTGACAATCCTTCGCATTTAGCCAAATATGACATCTCCCCTTCAAACCTGTTTGCACTTTTTATTCCGGACACCTATGAATTTCTGTGGAACACCTCCGCAACACAATTGCTTAAACGAATGCATGATGCCAGCGAAATTTTCTGGACTGCTCAAAGGAGAAAATTGGCTGACTCGTTGCATCTTTCTGTCGCCGAGGTGATTGTACTTGCTTCCATTGTTGAGAAAGAGAGCAATAAAAATGATGAAAAACCAGTCATCGCAGGCGTTTACCTGAACCGCCTGAAAAAACAGATGCCACTTCAGGCTGACCCTACTGTGATTTTCGCGTGGAACGATTTCAGCATCCGGCGGGTTCTGAAAAAGCATACAGAGTTACAATCGCCCTACAACACCTATTTCAGATCCGGGTTGCCGCCAGGCCCGATCTGCATGCCTTCCGTTTCCTCCATCGAAGCTGTTTTGAAGGCCGAAAATCACTCCTATTACTATTTCTGCGCCAGAGAGGACTTGTCGGGTTATCACAATTTTGCTGCTGATCTCGAAGGGCACAACCAGAATGCAAGGAAGTATCAAAAAGCCCTTAACAAAATGAACGTCAAGTGAATGATTTCTCAGGGGCAAAGAAAAAAAGGCTCATTATCTACCTATGGCTATTGTGTTCTTTCATTCCGGAATTCCTATTCGCACAATCATCTGATTCAATCGGGCAAGAAACCCGGGAGATTCAAAAAGGCCGTTTGACAGGCGTTTTGATTGCACAGGGAACCTTGTATGTGGCATCGGTTACAGGATTGTATTTCGCCTGGTACAAAGATTACCCGCAATCCACATTTCATCTCTTCAATGATGGCAATGAGTGGATGCAGGTTGACAAATGCGGTCATTCTATTACAGCTTACTACATTAGCAGGATTGGCTATTCTACCTACAGATGGTCGGGAGTGCAAGAGAAAAAAGCTGCCTGGTTCGGAGGCCTGCTTGGTTTTGCCTACATGCTCAACATAGAATTACTCGATGGATTCTCATCAGAATGGGGCTTCTCAATGGGTGATTTGACGGCGAACACGCTGGGCAGCATGATTTTTATCGGACAGCAATTAGCCTGGCATGAACAGCGGTTTTCACTGAAATATTCTTTCCATCAAACACAATTTGCGGCTTATAGGCCCGATTTACTCGGAAACAATCTGATTCAGAACATGATAAAGGATTATAATGGGCATACATACTGGATCTCAGGGAATATTTCCTCTTTTCTTCCGGAGGGGTCAAAATTTCCCAAGTGGCTCAATATTGCATTTGGGTATGGCGCTGAAGGAATGGTTGGAGCGTTCAGCAACTCCATGAGTCAAAACGGACAACCGATCCCGGCTTTTCCAAGATACAGGAAGTTCTATCTTTCATTAGACGTTGATTTGACAAGAATCCCTACAAAATCGACCCTATTGAAAGGGATATTCAATGTTTTAAGTTTTATTAAAATCCCGGCACCTGCAATAGAATACAATTCCCTCGGACAATTTAAAATGCATATGATTTACTATTGAAAATTCGCGTATATTTACTTTTTTATTTACCATGGAAAATCGATCAGGCAGCACTCAATCGGAGCAATTTTCTGGGTTTCACCAAAATTCCGTTCCACAAAACCTTCCCAATGCCAATTTAATCCTGATTCTGGGTATTTTATCAATTCTGTTATGTTGGTGGCATTTTGTCTCCCTCGCAGGAATTGCACTGGGGTTCGTTGCTTTGATCATGGCCAACAAAGAGATAAAACTTTATCAGTCAAACCCTGCCGGTTTCACCACAGCTTCCCTGAATAACGTACGAACCGGACGAACCTGTGCCATTATCGGTCTTACCATCTCCATCATTGTTTTTGTATTTGTCATGTTATTGATTTTCGGATTTTTAGTCACCCTACCCTTTTGGGGAATGATGCATTGAATATGAAGATTTTACCAGTTCCTTTGATCCGTGAGGCGGATGCATATACCATTGCGAATGAGCCGATTGCAAACATCGATCTGATGGAACGTGCCGCAACTGCATGTTGTACATGGCTGAAGAATAAAATCGCTCCTGATCAGAAACTAGTTGTTTTTTGCGGTTCAGGCAACAATGGCGGTGATGGCCTTGCCATTGCCCGGTTGATGCAAAAATCGGGTTTCACGGTGGAGGTTCACACCTTGACTTCTCCGGAAAAGATGTCGGAAAGCTGCAAAATCAACTACCAGCGGTTGCAGGAGTGCAGCATTTCCAAGTCAATTAATCTGAGCAGCAACGAGAAACTACCAGCCATTGACTCCCGTGATGTAGTGATAGATGCCATTCTGGGAAGCGGATTAACCCGTCAGGCAGATGGATTCACGGCAAGTATTATTCACCACATAAATGTCAGCGGTGCTCTGATTGTTGCCATCGATGTTCCTTCCGGACTTTTTTGCGACACAACAACCCAAAATACGCCGGGTCATCTTGTAATCCACGCTGATTACACCCTCACATTCGCCCCACCCAAAATAGCCTTTTTTTTTCCCGAGAATGATCCTTTTGTAGGAAACTGGCAACTTCTCGATATTGGTATCAGTCAGAGTTTTATTCAAGCCGCCAAGGTTCAGAACTTCATGCCGGAGGTATCTGAAATTGCCTCACTCCTGAAAAAACGGAATAAATTTGCGCACAAAGGAGTGTTCGGTCATGCTTTAATCATTGCCGGAGCAACCGGAAAAATGGGGGCGGCAGTGCTCTCTGCCAAGGCTTGCTTACGCTCAGGCACCGGACTTGTCACAGTGCATGTTCCTAAATCAGGGGTCACGATCCTGCAAACTACATTCGCTGAAGCCATGCTTTCTATTGACCCAAACGAGGATTATTATTCGGAAGCCCCCAACCTTTCAGGCTACTCTGCGATCGCCATCGGACCCGGCATTGGCTCCTCTGCACAAACAACCAATGCTTTGAAAATCATGATTCAACATGCAAAAATACCTGTTTTATTCGATGCCGATGCCATCAACATCCTGGCTGAAAACAAGACATGGATCGGCTTTGTACCCAAAGGATCAATCTTCACTCCTCATCCAAAAGAATTTGAACGACTCGTTGGGAAAAGCAGCAACAATTTTGACAGAAACCATCAGCAGCGCGACTTCTCCGTAAGATACCAGTGTTACGTCGTTTTAAAAGGAGCCCATACAGCCATTACAACACCCGACGGTCGCTGTTTTTTTAACTCCACCGGCAATCCCGGTATGGCAACCGGAGGAAGCGGCGATGTGCTCACCGGAATTATTGCCGGACTTATGGCCCAGGCTTACTCTTCGCTGGAATCCTGCATCCTGGGGGTTTACCTGCATGGTTTGGCAGGCGACCTCGCCTTAAACAAGCAAGGGTATGAAGCTTTGATAGCAAGCGACATCATTTCTAACTTAGGAAAATCATTCCGATCAGTTTATGGAAAATTTTGAAAAGGACATTCTGGCAGGCATGGTTATCGCGCCATATTTCCAGAAAGCCACGGCATTGCGCGGAGTTAAACGTTATGTTGGCGGAAACCAGTTTCGTCATGCATTTGCCACCTTTGCCATTTTAATTGACTATCATTACATGGATGCCGTATTGCTGAAAGCCTCGGTAATTCATGATTTGATTGAAGATGTAAAATGCACATCGTATGATGAGATCAGGGGTATTGACAAAGATGGCCAGCGAGTGCTGGAACTCGTGCTGGAGGTTACCCGCCGGAACCCGGAATCAAAGGAAGAATTTTTAAAAAGAATCCTCATGGAAGGATCTGACTCTGCCAAAGTTTTAAAGTGTGCCGACCGCATTAGCAACCTCACTGACCTCCATCCTGACATATTCGACAAAGAGTATATAAAAAACATGATGGCCGACACAAAGAAATGGGTTATTCCGATGGCCAAACAAGTTAATCAGGATATGCTATTCGAATTACAGGACTTGATCAGGCGTCGAGAGACAAATATGAAATTCTCCTCGGCAATATGGCCCATGAAGCGAAATGACAAGGGTTAGCAATGAATTAATCCTTCCATCCGATTTAAGAACAGGTTAGCAAACCACCGCCTCCTCAAGAATATCAGCCTCCACCCTCAGATTGTCGATGATGAAATTTTGACGTTCCGGTGTGTTTTTCCCCATGTAAAAGGTTAAAACATCAATAACTGCTGATTCTTTGGTTAAGATAACAGGATCAAGACGAATATCTTTGGCAATAAAGTATTTGAATTCATCCGGTGATATTTCTCCGAGTCCTTTGAAGCGGGTGATTTCAGGATTTGCCCCGAGTTTTTCCATGGCCGCCCGCTTTTCCTCTTCTGAGTAACAATAAATGGTTTTTTGCTTGTTACGTACCCTGAACAATGGTGTTTGGAGGATATATAAATGTCCGTTACGCACCAGGTCGGGGTAAAACTGCAGGAAGAACGTAAGCAGCAGCAACCGGATATGCATGCCATCAACGTCGGCATCTGTTGCAACCACCACATAATTATAGCGGAGGTTTTCAAGGCCTTCTTCCACATTCAGGGCTGATTGCAGCAGGTTGAACTCTTCATTTTCATATACCACCCGCTTGCTCAAACCAAAACAATTGAGTGGTTTCCCTTTCAGGCTGAACACAGCCTGGGTATTTACATCGCGTGCCTTGGTGATGGAACCGCTGGCAGAATCTCCCTCGGTAATAAAAATAGACGATTCGTATCTGCGTTCGTCGTGATTATTATAATGAATGCGGCAATCGCGCAGCTTCTTGTTGTGAAGGCTGACTTTTTTAACGCTTTCCTTGGCAATTTTTTTTATGTTCGCCCACTCTTTACGCTCTTTTTCACTCTGCATGATTTTTCTGAGCAACGCTTCTGCGGTCTCAGTATTCATGTGAAGGAAATTGTCAAGCTGCTTTTTAACAATATCCATGATGTAGTTCCTGATGGTGATACCATCAGGCTCAACATGCAGAGACCCCAACTTGGTTTTGGTCTGAGACTCAAAAACAGGATCCTGAACTTTTATACTCAGAGCGGCGATAAGAGATGCTTTGATATCATTGGTATCGAAATCCTTTTTATAAAATTCACGGATTGTTTTCACAAGCGCTTCCCTGAATGCAGCCTGGTGGGTACCTCCCTGTGTGGTATGCTGGCCATTGACAAAAGTATAATACTCTTCCCCATACATCTCACAATGGGCGAATGCGCATTCAAAGTCACCATCACGCAAGTGGATGATTGGATAAATAACGGGTGTATCGATGTAGCTGTTGAGCAAATCGAGCAATCCGTTTTGGGCATGAAAACGTTCACCGTTGAATATGATAGTCAGACCATTGTTGAGAAACACGTAATTCCACAACATTTTCTGCACATATTCAGGAATGTAATGGTATTTTCCGAAAATCTCCTCATCGGGCATAAAAGTAATGATTGTACCAGCCCGGAGTTCTGCCGGCTTCTCCGGTTCATCATTTACGATGTTGCCCCGGTTAAATTCAACGATGTGGGTTCTTCCTTCGCGAATGGCTTGCACTTTAAAAAAAGAGGAGAGGGCATTCACTGCCTTGGAACCTACGCCATTTAATCCAACTGCTTTTTTAAAAACCTTTGAATCATATTTGGCTCCGGTGTTAATTTTTGAAACACAATCTACCACTTTACCAAGAGGGATTCCCCGGCCATAGTCACGCACGCAAACAAGCTGGTCTTTTATGGTCACCTCGATGGTCTTGCCGTTTCCCATCACGAATTCATCAATAGAGTTGTCGATAATTTCTTTTATCAACACATAAATACCGTCATCCGGGGAAGAGCCATCACCCAGTTTCCCAATGTACATGCCCGGTCGAAGGCGAATGTGTTCACTCCATTCAAGTGATCGTATGCTGTCTTCGGTGTAATTTTCTGCGTTACTCATTCAGTCCATCCCATTTTTCTAGTGCTGCCGTAATCAAAATTCAACCAATTCAAATCAAACGGCTCTGTATCTGCGGCAAAGATACGGGAAAGGCCTGTCAACACTGAATAAAACCGGTTTTATTTTCAACTAAGTTATGCACAGCTCACCAAAAATGTGTTACTTTGCAGGCTATTAAAAAGTTAAGAGCAAAACAAATGGCACTGGTAATAAAAGAACATAAAGACCACATCGGATGGATCACGTTAAATCATGATGCAAAAAGAAATGCCCTGAGCATTGCCCTGCTTACCGAATTGCTGCAGGCGATTAAAGCGTTGAAAGAGGAAAAAGCAAGGGTGATCATTATCCGGGCAAACAGTGGGATGAAAGTCTGGTCATCAGGTTTTTATATTGATGAACTCCCCCGCGATGGCAGTGATCCGCTGGCCTATGACAATCCCTTGCAAAAGGTCATCCGGGCAATCCAAAGTGTTCCGGTTCCCGTGATCGCCATGGCTGAAGGCAGCATTTGGGGAGGCGCCTGCAACATCGCCTTTGTGTGCGACATGGTAATTGGCACTAAAGACACCTGCCTCGCTATCACCCCGGCAAAAATTGGGGTTCCCTATAACACATCCGGAATCCTGCAATTTCTTGACATCATTGGTTCCCATATGGTGAAAGAGATGTTTTTCACTGCCGAACCAATTTCCGCTGAAAAGGCTCTTGGCCTTGGCATTATCAACCACCTTGTTGATGCCGGTGATCTGGAGAACTTCACCATCAGGCTTGCCAATAAAATAATTGCCAACTCCCCGCTCAGCATCCAGGTAATCAAAGAACAGCTCAATATTTTGGGAAATGCATTGCCGATGACTCCCCAAACTTTTGAACATATCGATATGCTTCGGCGTATCGCCGGTACCAGCGATGATTACCTGGAAGGGTTAAAAGCCTTTTATGAGAAGAGAAAGCCTGCATTTAAAGGGGAATGACGATTTAATTTCCTAACCCGTTCTAGTATTTCACACCATGCGCCAAATTGGAATCCTCTCCGACACCCATGGTTTTATCCACCCCAGAGTGCTCGATTTTTTCGCGGGAGTTGATGAAATCTGGCATGCCGGTGATATGGGAAATATCGGGATTGCAAATCAATTGAAAACTGTCAAACCGTTACGCGGCGTCTACGGCAATATCGATGGACAGGATGTGCGCATTGAATTTCCTGAAATTCAGATATTCCAGATTGAAGAGGTCAAGATACTGATGATACACATCGGAGGATATCCCGGACGTTATGTTCCCAGTGCCAGACTCCTCATTGAACAGGAAAAACCGACTTTGTTTGTCAGTGGTCATTCCCACATTTTGAAAGTTATGTTTGATCAAAAATACCAACTCCTGCACGTCAATCCAGGCTCGGCCGGAAAATACGGAATTCATAAATCAATAACCGCAATCAGGTTGTTTATTGACCAGAATAATATGCGGGATCTGGAAGTTTTAGACATCCCGAGATAAGCCGGGTTCCTCGAAATTGAAAACCGAAAACAGGGGATATCTGAAATCTGAAATCGTAAATCGTAAATCGTAAATCGTAAATCGTAAATCGTAAATCCCAACTCGCTCCTACCTTAACCTGTCAACCGACTTCACAAGCTTTTCATCTTTTCTGATTGCCTGATTTGCAAGCATTAAAAACAAAATCGACACCAATGGTAAAACCATGCCGGTGTAATTGTATTCAGGCTCAATGAGTGTCATCGTTTTAATCTTGGTGGCATAAAAGAAAAAGATCACCATCACCAAAACAACATTTGTGAGCATGTTAAATGAACATAGCCGGATCTGAAGCGGACGGTTTTTAAACAGGAGGATCGTTGATACCGAAAATATAAATGAGGCAATAACCATGAAAATCAAAGGGATGGTAAAGTAGACGCTAAAGGTTACCTGTGGCTCAGGATCCATGCTCCTGAGGCCATAAATAAAGAATTTATAATTGCCATTGAGCTCATGATAAAAACTTGCCAAAGGGAAGAAAAACATCAGAATGCATGCAAGAGCAGCAATAGCAAGGTAAACAGTTTGAATGCGCTGTAACATATTTAGATCATTATTGAATTGCGAAATTAGAAAAGATTTTGGTTGCCAGGAAATGAGAATCATAAAAAATTTGATAATCGGGATTTTTTTTATATATTTGCAACGTTTTTAATCCCCACGTTTCGATTCTTATTTCAATTTCAATCCATTTCACCTTATATCCTCAAAACCATAGTTAATTTTACTTTGACTATTCAATTAATTAAACCATTCAATCATGTATGACATTATTTCCCTCGATAGCAAAGAGTTATCGGAGATTCGAGTAATAGCAAAGCAATTCAACATCCCCAAAGTTGACAAACTCGAAAAGCAAGATCTTATTTACAAAATTCTTGATTATCAAGCACTTAATCCCACTCCGGAAATTTTAGACAAAGAGAAACAGGATCAGGTTAAACCTTTCCGCGGTCGTCCACGTAAAGAACAGGATTCAAAGCCACAAGGCCCGAGAGAGCCCATGGCCCCTCGCTTGCCTAAGGAACCCCGTCCGGTTCCACCGGTTGCAGAGCAAAAAGAGAAGCCTGCGGTCGAAGTGCGTTTACCCCGTGAAAACAGACCGCATAGAGATCAGCGTCCACCACGTGAACCGCTGCCTCCGCGTGAAAATAAAAATCCGAGAGAGAATAAACCTTTTCGTCCTTACCGTGAAAAATTGCCAGCCGAACCACTTGTTCAGATGACAATTCCAGATTTGCCCGACACACCCGAAGAACGGTTTGATTTTGACGAGCCTGCCGATAAACCCTACATCGCAATTGATCCGGTTGATGTGATCCAGAAACCTGATGGTGCCATTGAACCTGCAGAAACTGAAACAAACGAAACAATTATTGCCTCCGACACCCTTATACAACCAACTGTTGAGGAACGCAAACAACACGAGTTTCCCCGTAAGTTTCAGGATCGCCATCGTGAAGAGTACACTTTTGAATTTGAAGGCATCATTGTTAGTGAAGGTGTGCTGGAGATAATGACAGATGGATATGGATTTCTCCGGTCGTCGGATTATAATTATCTGAATTCGCCCGATGACATTTATGTTTCACAGTCCCAAATCAAATTATTCGGTTTGAAAACGGGTGACACCGTTCGTGGCACAATCCGCCCACCCAAAGAGGGTGAAAAATATTTTCCATTGATCAAAGTTGACCTGATTAATGGCCGCAAACCTGAAGAAGTTCGCGATCGTATTCCCTTTGATTACCTCACGCCACTTTTCCCGATGAAAAAATTCAAACTCACGGGTCATAAAAATGAAAGCATGTCAACCCGCGTGATTGACATGTTTGCACCTATTGGTTTTGGTCAGCGCGGCTTAATCGTTGCACAGCCCAAAACCGGAAAAACCGTATTGCTTAAAGAGATTGCCAATGCCATCGCAGCCAATCACCCTGATGTGTATATGATCATCCTGTTGATTGATGAGCGCCCCGAGGAGGTCACCGACATGCAACGTAGCGTAAAAGCGGAGGTTATCTCATCCACCTTCGATGAACCTGCCGAACGTCACGCGCGGATTTCAAATATCATCCTTGAAAAAGCCAAACGACTGGTTGAATGTGGCCATGATGTGGTCATTCTTCTCGACTCTATTACCCGCCTTGCACGAGCTTACAACACTGTTGCCCCTGCTTCAGGGAAAGTGCTGTCGGGCGGCGTGGAAGCAAACGCCCTGCAAAAACCAAAAAGGTTTTTCGGTGCCGCCCGACAAATCGAAAACGGAGGCTCACTCACCATCATTGCGACCGCATTGATTGAAACAGGCTCGAAAATGGACGAGGTTATCTTTGAAGAATTCAAAGGAACCGGGAACATGGAATTACAATTGGACCGCAAACTTTCCAATAAAAGAATCTATCCGGCTATCGACATCGTTTCGTCGAGCACCCGTCGTGATGACCTTCTGCTCGACAAAGATGCATTGCAACGAATCTGGATTCTGCGAAATCATCTGGCCGACATGAACCCTTTGGAAGCCATGGAGTTTCTAAGAGAACGCATGAAATTCACCAACTCGAATGAAGAGTTTCTGATTTCAATGAACGGCTAATCATTTGCCAGGCTCACCCATTGTGTTCCAAAATCTTTCAGGTCAACCCCATCATAATTGCCTGAACTCATCATCAAAAGCACTGCTTCGGGACCTTTTTCCTGGAGCAGTCGTTGTATTAGTTGAGTTGAATTGGTAAACACCTCCATCCCTGGTTTACCAAACCCCTCTTTTACCTGACCCGCTGTAATTTCAGGCAACCGTTTTAATGCCAGGGCATGAGGACTGAAATAAACGATGGCAGCATCTGCCGGATCCATCGTACCCTGGTAATGATGTAAAAAATTCTGGTTCAGACTACTGTAAGTATGCAATTCAAGACAGGCTATTACCTTTCTCTCTGGAAATTGCTCCTTTACAGCTTGAAGTGTGGCTTTCACCTTTGACGGGGCATGAGCGAAGTCCTTATAAACCGTTCGTGTGCCATTTTTTGCAACCAGTTCCAGCCGTTTGGAGGCCCCTTTGAAGGACTTAATTGCGTCGAAGAAATTAAGGTCGCTGATGCCAAGCTGGTTGCAAACTAGTCGCGCCCCTTCGAGATTTATCAGGTTATGCCGGCCAAAAATTTGAATCGGAAATTTTTCGCCTTGAAAAATAACACTGGTAACCCCTTTTTCGATAAGGTAATTGGGTGCACTGTAGGCGATAATGCTGATATCATCCCTTGAACCAGGAGCAATGTGCCTAAGATCCTCATCATCGCTACAATAAACCAGCGATCCTCCAACTGAGATAAGACTGATAAAGATTTCAAATTGCTCCACATAATTTTCAAACGTCGGAAACACATTGATATGATCCCAGGCAATTCCGCTAAGCAAGGCAATGTCGGGTTTGTACAAGTGAAATTTCGGACGTCGATCTATCGGCGAGGTGAGATATTCATCTCCTTCTATCAACATAACCTGAGCCTCCTCCGAGAGTCGAACCATCACATCAAAGCCTTCCAGCTGAGCTCCAACCATGTAATCGCAATCAATGCAGGCATGTTGCAACACATGGAGTATCATCGCTGTAATGGTCGTCTTTCCATGACTGCCACCGATAACTACTCTTTTTTTATTTTTTGATTGTTCATAGAGATACTCGGGATATGAAAATATCCTGATTCCCAATTCAATAGCCTTGAGCAGCTCGGGGTTGTCTGCTTTTGCGTGCATACCCAGAATAATGGCATCCAACTCATCGGTTATCTGTTCCGGATTCCAGCCATTGAAAGGAGGAAGTAAGCTATGGGCAGCAAGCCTGCTTTTTGATGGTTCAAAAATTTCGTCATCTGACCCGGAAACAGTGTAGCCCTTTTTAAAGAGGGCAATGGCAAGGTTGTGCATGGCACTGCCACCAATAGCAATAAAATGAACACGCATAAAAAAGATTTTGGTCAAAAATACATCAATCTTTTCAGGAAATACTTGCATTTTAATTGTTGATTGTTGTAAATTCACAAAAATTTTACTTTGTCGAATAAAAATGAAAGATAAGGTCATCGCACTGAACCGGAAATTTAAACAGGCATCCGCCGAGGAGGCTTTGTTGTGGTTTGCCACCAATTATTCCGGACGAATTGCGTTCTCAACCAGTCTTGGTGCTGAAGACCAGGTAATAACCCACATGCTTGCAGGAATAGATGCGTCGTTGAAAATATTCACCCTTGATACCGGTCGCCTGTTTCAGGAAACTTATGATTTGCTGGATATTACAGAAAAAAAGTATGCCATTCATATTGATATTTATTTTCCTGCAGCGAAAGAAGTTGAAGCAATGGTGCGATCGAAGGGAATAAACCTATTCTATGACAGCATTGAAAATCGCCAGCGCTGCTGCCATGTGCGTAAGATTGAACCGTTGAAAAGGGCTTTAACCGGAAAAGAAGTTTGGATAACCGGAATGCGGCAGGAGCAGTCGGTTACACGGGCCCAATCTCCATTGATTTCATGGGACCCGGTACATAATATTATTAAATTCAATCCATTGATACATTGGACAAATGAAATGGTTTGGCAATACATTCAAACCATGAAAATTCCGGTAAATGAATTGCATTTAAAAGGATTTCCAAGCATCGGATGTTTGCCTTGTACCCGTGCAATTCAACCCGGCGAGGATTTGCGCTCTGGGCGATGGTGGTGGGAACTGCCTGAGTTTAAAGAATGTGGATTGCACAAAACACCCTAAATTTTCGGATATGAATACAATTGATTTAGTAGAACTCGGTCGCATGTTTATGGAACGGTATGAGAAACCCACTCCGCTATTTCAGGATGACCAGCACGCTGTTTACTGGCTGGGGATTCCGGAAGACTCTGCGTTTAGGTGCAACACCTATCTGATTGTGGATGGACAGGAGGCCCTCATCGTTGACCCGGGAGGACACGGTTCATTTGAATTCATCCACAAGCGGGTTTCCCAGATAATCCAACCCGATAAAGTAACAGGTCTTATTGTTTGTCACCAGGATCCGGATGTTGCCGCTTCAATGACCGATTGGCTGTCAATGAACCCTGCTATTAAGATCATCACATCGGTTCGTACAAACATCCTGCTCCCCTATTACGGAAAATCTGACTACACCTTTGTCAATATCAATGAGAATCCTGCATGGTTTTTCCTTTCCGGGCGACAACTCAAATTTATCGAATCACCATTTCTTCATTTTCCAGGCGCTTTTACAACCTATGATCCAATGCCGGGATTCCTTTTTTCAGGAGATATTTGGGCTTCAATTGATATGGACTGGCGCCTGGTTGTGGAAGATTTCAGCAAACACGAATTAAAACTCAGTTTGTTTCATGTTGACTACATGGCAAGCAACATAGCTGCACGCGGGTTTGTAAATCGTTTAAAGCATCTAGAACTGAATGCAATACTGCCTCAACATGGTTCAATCATTCCTAAAAAGCATGTTTACAAAGCATTAGAATACCTGAAAGAATTAAAATGCGGACTTGACCTGATCTACCCTGATTTAAAGCAAAAATGAATACTTCGTTTATTCTCCCAGTCAAGTCGGAATAAGAATTATGTATTTTTATGAAAATCATTTAAATATCAGTTTCCTATGTCAGAAGAAATGCTAAAAAAAATACAGAAGCTCGAACTTGAGAATCAAGTTGTACGATTGGCTTCTCAGCAATGGGAACACCTCCAGAAAGTTTATCAGGAATCGATAGATCGTTTGCAAGTGATTGAGCGCGAATTATCTTCCTCCCATGAGCGAACAGATCGGGCATTGTTTGGAGGTGACCTGGCCTGGTGGGACTGGGATTACAAAACGGGAAAAATCTGTTTTAATGAAAATCGATCGCGTATGCTTGGATTTGGGGTTGACGAATTGCCTCAAACCTACACAGAGATAACCAGGATGATCCATCCGGACGATTTTGAAAATACCATGACCAGGCTTAAGCGACATATTTCTGGGGCATATCCAAACTACGAGGCTGAATTTCGCTTAAAAACCAAGACCGGGGAATGGCGTTGGTTTTTTGACAAAGGTAAAGTTGTTGAAACCGATATTTTGGGTAATCCCATCAGGCTTGCGGGCGTTTTAATCGACATCCATGAAAGAAAAAGCATCGAAAATGAGCTGGTTTTAGCCCGTGATGCAGCGGTCGCCGAGAGCAATTCTAAAAGCAATTTCCTGGTAAGTATGTCGCATGACATATACACTCCCATGGCCGGAGTGATTGGTATGGCTGAAATTCTGAAGCAATCAAAATTGAGTCAGGAACAGGAAGAATATCTTAACATTATTGTGAAATCAGCCACCAACCTGATGTCGATCCTGAATGACATTATTGAGTTTTCGAAATTGGAATCAGGAAAACTTGAACTGCATGAAAAACCGTTTAGTATCCACCAGGTAATTGAAGAGGTAACAGGCTCTTTTGTTGACAAAGCAAATGAAAAGGGTCTTGAGATCCTCTCCTTTCAGGATCCGAATATTCCGGTTGAAGTTGCAGGAGATCCCGTGAGGTTGAGGCAGATTTTGAAGCGGTTTATGGATAACGCATTGAAATTTACGGACAAAGGGGAAATCAAAATCGAAGCACATTTTATATCCTGGGATGATGAAACAGTAAAAGTGCGTTTCAGTGTCAGCGATACCGGCATTGGCATTACCGAAGCAGGAATGGCCAAGCTGTTTAAATCCTATGCAAAGGTGGATTCACCAGAGTCGAAAAAATATTCCGGGGGTGGCCTCGGGCTTGCCATTGCACGAAGACTTATTGACCGTATGAATGGCCATATTACCGTGGACTCCAACCCTGGTGCAGGAACTACATTTACTTTCACGGTAGTTTTCGAACGATATAAGGAAACTGAAGTCACGGATCCGATGAGGAACATTTTACAGGGAATAAAGGTATTGATTTTGGATCCAAACACAAACCGGCGCTCAATTCTTGCAAATTATTTTGTCCGATGGGATGCGGAAGTTGTTGAGAGTGCAGTTCCTGAAGATGCCTTGAAATTGATTCAGCACCGGGCAGAAATAAACAAACCGTTTGATTTGATCGTTGTTGAACATACAATGCCAGGGATGAATGGATTAAAATTTGCCTCATCTATCAAGCATGAGACCTGGCTGAAAAAATCAAAAATTTTACTTACCACCTCCCGGCAAACTGCTGTTTCTTCGGCAGAACTGACTTCAGCCGGAATATTGGTCGCGCTGGTTTATCCTTATACTATCAGCCGTCTCAGAAACAGGATCAAGGAAGTTCTTTCACAAATAAGAAAGTCCTATTCAGGGGAGGCTGATGAGGTTGAAGCTCACCTCATGGAAGACCAGAAAAAGGTGTTAAACATTCTTCTTGCCGAGGACAACCTGATAAATCAAAAAGTGGCTCTGGTTACCCTTGAAAAAATTGGTCATCATGCGGATCTTGCCGAAAACGGAAAGATCGCAGTTGATATGTTTACAAAAAAGAGTTATGACCTGGTGCTGATGGATATGTTCATGCCTGAAATGGACGGACTGGAAGCCACGAAACAAATTCGACTGATTGAAGCGGCAGATCCGGGAAGAAATCCTGCGCACATCTGTGCTATCACGGCAAACACCTCTTCCGAAGATGAAGAGAAATGTTATGCTGCCGGAATGAACAGCTATATCTCAAAACCCT
Source organism: Draconibacterium orientale (assembly GCA_020719165.1). GTDB lineage: Bacteria > Bacteroidota > Bacteroidia > Bacteroidales > FEN-979 > CAIVAT01. The sequence goes on from DYQT01000008.1 coordinate 30,327, forward strand.
TCAGACTGGAAGAGCTGGTCAAAATATTGAATCATATCTAACTGAACCTGATTGCTTTTACCGGAGATATCCGGGAGATGATAAAAGAAGGAATGGTGAAAATCAGGTAAGAGATTAACAGGGTTCCGGCATTGATCAGCAGTATATTCAACACATCGAGGTTGATTGGAATAACCGATACATAATAGGTTTCCTGTGGAAGACTCACGAGTGAAAATTTCTTTTGCAGCAAACAAAGGGTAAACGCGAGCAGATTGCCCCAGATCATTCCCCAACCCACAATGTACACGGCATTGTAGAGAAACACTTTTCGGATTCCACTGTTGGGCATCCCCAGAGCCTTCAGTATTCCAACCATACTGGTACGTTCAAGGATCAATATCAGCAAAGTGGATATGATGGTTGTGGCAGAGACCAGAATGATCAGAATCAGAATGATGAGCACATTAATATCCTGCAGATCAAGCCAGTCAAAAATTTGCTGATTAAGCATTTTAATGGTCGATGCATCAAGACTAAAGCCGATCTGGTGATAAACATAGACCCCCATCCGGTCAATATCCTGAAATTTTTTCAGATATACTTCGAATCCACCTACCTGCCCATTCGTCCAGTTATTTAGTTTCTGAATATGATGTATGTCGCCAATAACGTAGAGTTTATCAAACTCCTCCAATCCGGTATCATAGATGCCCACAATCTTGAATTTTCGACCCAGCGGAGTATTGCCAACAATAAAATACATTCTCAAGTCGTCGTTCAAACGAAGGTTCAGCAGGTTGGCAATTTTCCGGGAGATGATAACCTCATCCGTGCGATTGGCTTCCTTCACACTGAAGTTGCGTCCTTCGATCATTTTATCTTTAAAGAAATCCCAATTAAAATCGGGGCCTATCCCCTTGAGAATAACTCCCTGGATGTGGTCGCGCGTTTTAATAATTCCGGCCTTTGTAGCAAACGCCTGGATGTGTTTTATCTCATCCGTGTTTTTTAGTTTATAATAAAAAGGTTGTTTGTTATCTATTGGCTGAGGCTCAAAATTAGAATTTTCAGAAAACCGGGTAATTTGAATGTGTCCGGAAAACCCAACTACTTTTTCCCTGATCTCATTTTTAAAGCCGGTAAGTATGGCGACTGCAATAAACATAATCGCCAGCCCCAGTGCAATGGAGGTGATTGCTATAACAACAAAGGTCCAGGAAAAATTTCCCTTACTAAGCATTACAAGCCGATTGGCCAGAAAAAATTCAGTGTTCAAGTGAAAGAAATCTTTACTTTGCAAAAGTATATGATTTTTTAATGCACTATGAGAAGTAAAAGCAGAGAATGGCTGACAGTATACCTGGTACTTTTCGCCTGGTTGCCTGTCGTGCTTGAAGCCCAGGTTATCACAGGGGCCACACAGACCGGGATTTATTATCCGTGGCTGCAGAACAAAAGGATCGGAGTAGTTGCAAATCAGGCATCTGTTGACGGGAACAGCAACATTGTTGACATGCTGGTCCGTCAGGGATTTCAGGTGTTGCGGATATTTTCACCTGAACATGGCTTCCGGATTTCCGCCGAAGCTGGTCAAACCATTGGAAACAGTTTCGATTCTGTGACAGGAATCGAGGTAATATCACTTTATGGAAACAAAAAAAAGCCTTCTCCCGACGATTTGATGTCAATCGATATCATATTGTTCGACCTTCAGGATGTTGGGGTACGTTTTTACACCTACATCTCAACGCTAAGCTATTTGATGGAAGCGTGCGCTGAAAATGAAATTACGATGATTTTACTCGACCGGCCTAACCCAAACGGGTTTTACACAGATGGTCCGGTACTTGAGAAACACTTCACCTCCTTTGTTGGCATGCACTCTGTACCTGTTGCGTATGGAATGACCATTGGTGAATATGCGCGCATGGTAAATGGCGAAGGCTGGCTGAAGAACAAGGTGAAGTGTGATCTCAAAGTGGTTCCACTGAAAAACTATACCCATCAAACCCGCTGTATACTCCCGGTAAAACCATCACCAAATTTGCCAAACGCAACCGCTGTCAATCTTTATCCGTCTCTTTGCTTTTTTGAAGGCACCCATATCAGTGTCGGGCGGGGAACACCATTCCCTTTTCAGGTTTACGGGCACCCCGAATTCAAGCATGGCTCCTTTTCATTTACACCAGAAAGTTTACATAATGCAACGTTTCATCCTCCTTTGGCAGGAGTGAAATGTTACGGAGAGGATTTGAGACAGTTTTATTCGGAAAATCCCACCGAATCAGGTAAACTAATTTTGAGATGGCTTATAAATGCTTATCAGGAATGGAATGGAAATCCGGGATTTTTCACGGCATATTTTAACACACTTGCCGGCAATGCAACCCTGCAGGAACAAATTAAACAGCGAAAATCAGAAAAAGAGATTCGGCAAAGCTGGCAACCGGGAATTAAGAAATTTAAAAAGATTCGAAGCAAATATCTCCTATACTGATTTTCTTCCGGGATAAACTTTAAGTCCCTCCTCCATACACTTCATGGCGTTTTTCAGGTCTGTAAGATTAAGCACATAGCTGATTCGTACTTCATCTTTACCCCTGCCAGGGGTAGAGTAAAATCCTGTTGCGGGCGCCAACATGACGGTTTCTCCATTAAAACTGAAATCATCGAGTAACCATTGACAAAATTTATCAGAATCATCAATTGGTAAGCGGGCAACAGCATAAAACGCACCACCGGGATTCGGGCAAAAACATCCATCCATCTGGTTTATTGACTCAACTACAATATCTCTGCGCTTCACATACTCCTCAAGTACTTTTGTCAGATAACTTTCAGGAGTGTTAACGGCCTCTTCACCTGCGATTTGTCCAAACGTAGGCGGACTCAGCCTTGCCTGCGCAAACTTCATTGCTGTAGCGATAATATCTTTGTTTTTAGAGATCAGTACACCAATACGCACACCACATGCACTGTATCGCTTCGAAATTGAATCCAGTAAAACCACGTTCTCATCAATTCCTTCAAGGTTCATTACGGAGTAATGGTTGTTCCCATCATAACAAAATTCGCGGTAAACCTCATCAGAAAACAGGTAAAGATCATGTTTTTTAACAATATCACGCAACAGCAGCAATTCCTCCCGCGAATAGAGGTAACCTGTAGGATTGTTGGGATTACAAATCATTATTGCCTTCGTACGCGGAGTGATCGCCTCCTCGAATGCACTCATAGGTGGCAATCCGAAACCATTGTCGATATAGGAGGCGATCGGTTTCACAACAACCCCGGCTGCAATGGCAAACCCATTGTAATTCGCATAAAACGGCTCCGGGATAATGATCTCATCTCCGGGATTAAGACATGTTAACAGGGCGAACAAAATCCCCTCCGAACCGCCTGTTGTTACAATCATCTGATCGGGAGTGACATCGATGCCCATACGCAAATAATATTCGGCCAATTTTTTACGGTAAGAGAGTATTCCCGCTGAATGGCTATATTCAATAACCTTAAGGTCGGTATTACGAATTTTTTCAAGTACGTTTGCCGGAGTCTCGATATCCGGCTGGCCGATGTTCAGATGATAAACTTTAATTCCCCTTTTTTTCGCTTCATCAGAAAAAGGCACCAGTTTGCGTATTGGAGAGGGAGGACAAGCATGACCGCGTTCAGAAATTTCAGGCATATCAGAAAGTTATTAAAAGCATTAAAGCCAGCTTGAGGCTGGCCTTATGCAGGTAAATATTTTTTTTTACTATTTAGATACCGGTGCGGCACCCTGCTCGGCTGGTTTCTCTGGTAACGTGGTAACTGGTTTTGGAGTAACACTGCCCTTGATTTGCAAAACTACTCGTGCAGTTTTTGCATTCGAGTTTATTGTAACAGTTTTATTAATGCCTCCAACATTGTTGGTATTGTAGGTTACCTTGATAACCTCACTCTTGCCGGGAAGAATTGGTTCTTGCGGCCAGGTTGGAACAGTGCAGCCGCATGAAGATTGTGGCCTGGATAATATCAATGGCTCTTTGCCAACGTTGGTAAATTTGAATTCACAGGTTCCATCACCACCCTGGACAATTGTACCATAGTCATGAACCGTTTTCTCAAAAGAGATTTCAGGGGCATTTGGATTAACCGGTTGTTCTGCTGGTGCTGCATTTTGTGCATTGACAATAAAAACTGTGAACATCAATAAGGCAAATGAAAAAACAAATTTTTTCATATCAAATAATTATTAAGTTAGAACTGTGAAGAATAAGAGGCAAAATTACATTTATTTTAATTGATGAAGCGAAATTCAAATTTCATAAACAATTTCAGAACTCCGGTGTGCAAAGATTCATTAGAATTCTGTTTTAAATTTGTAGTTCTAAAAGTGGCCATACAGGTTGAATTTCGACAGATTATCCCTGCATGCAGCTCTCATTCTTAAAAATGGCTGACATGTCAATCAGACTATTTGTGCTATCTTTGTGCGTTCTTAAAACTTAAACTATTGACAGAA
>DYQT01000333.1 GCA_020719165.1 Draconibacterium orientale
TGTCATTATCCAAATGTACTAAAAAATCACTTGACCGAAAGGGATAAGCAGTAATCATTATTTGAACCAAATGCCAAGCGCTTGGTTTCTTATAATTTTGTTGTATTGTTTCACCATAAAATAGGAATTTACTGCCGCGAATATAATTTGGGCTGCAACAATTGAGACCAACCCGAAATTCATTTTAAAAAAGAGATAGGAGAGGGGCAGGAACAGAATGGCTTGTGCGGTTAACAAATAGAGTTGTAGCTGAATTTTGCCAATTGCATTTAAAAAAAGACCATATGTTCCACTGACCATGGTGAGAATATTAAAGATTGCCAATGTGATAATCAATGAAACCGGAATCAGTATTGTATCCCCTACCCAAAGTTTGAAAAAAAGTTTATATCCAAAAATCATGAGTATTGTTATCACAGAGGCGGCCATCCATATGAGGTTGATTCGGTGGATGGTATTCCGAATCCATTGATACTCTTTTTTAGTATAGGCTTCGGTAAAAGCAGAGAGGAATGGAGTCAGCACCATCATGTAGAGCATCGAGGTAATGGAAACATACCTTACAGCCAGGTTGAATACTGTAACATCAGCCGGCCCGAAAAACTGGACAACCAGAATTACAGAGGTTTGTGTGACAATGAGAAATAGTAGTTGATTGATAAAAAATTTCACTCCCAGATTTAACAACGGCATTGTTTGTTTCAACCGGATATACTTCAGCGATGGTCTGAATTGTTTCAAAGATCCCCAAAACAACACGAAGGCTGCAATAAGCATGACAATGGTAGTTTGGCTGCTGTAAACCAGGCAGAGGTTGAACAGGGAACCTTTGGTGGTTTTAACCAGGATAATCATCGCCACCAGACCAATTATTTGCGCCAGAAGAGCCAAAATGTCGTTGATCGCGTACCGTTGCATTGCTTGCAGAATTGAAGAAACCAATTTCAAGACAAACCCTACGCAGAAAAAGAGAAACACCATGATGACGACTGAAAAAAGGTCGTAATTTGATACAATGTGGGTGTTTAAAACAGCATTCCATGAAATAAACCGGGCAGCAATGTAAAACAGAATGAACATAAACATTGCAATGGCTGACACAATAGCAAATACGGAACTGATGTATGTATTTGCTGATTCTTGATCGTCCAGTGCCAACGCCTCAGCGAGTTTGTTGCGTAACCCATTTCCAAGCCCGACATCAAAAAATGCAAACCATTGGATGATTGAAGAAATGGTCATCCATATGCCGTATTCAACTTTTCCGACATAACCTAAGGTGATCGGAACAATCAAAAAGCTGACAACAATTGAAATAGCCTTGCAAATGAATGAGATGACAATGTTTTTCTTAGCCCGTAAGGTTCGTTCGTTACCCTGTGAGAAAAAATTTCGGATAAAACCAATGGTCGTTTTTCCTGTTTCTATCATTTATAGAACTTCCCGATTGCATCGGTGATCGTCAGAATTTGTTCATCCGTGAGCTGTGCAGATGATGGTAGCCACAAACCCTTTTCTCCCACCAAGTCTGAGACTGTGTACACTCCATGACGTTGATATGCCACCTGTCTGTTGATAGGGGGGTACATAATCCGGGTACCGATGCCCCGTTCTTTCAGGTATTTAGCCAGTTCATCCCGTTTTTCGGCCAAAACATCAATGAACCATGGGGTTGTATGAACTAAGTCTTGGTCGAAAAAGGTGATTTCTTTAATGTGTTTGAGTTGAGAATGGTATTTTTTCAAAATTTCTTTTTTGCGTTCGACCCGCCAGGGTAGTTTTTTCATTTGCTCGATACCGATCACAGCCTGCATCTCGGTGAATTTGAAATTGTAGCCGATACTGTCATGAATATCATTACCTCCACCGGTCCGGCCAAAGTCTTTTAACTTCCGCAGACTGGTAGCAAGTTCATCATTATTGGTTATGACCGCTCCTCCCTGGCCGGTGGAGATCACTTTGGGTGCGCTAAATGAAAAACTCCCGGCAACTCCGGATGTTCCCTGGTGCCGGCCATCGGGATACCGTGACCCCAGAGATTGTGCCGCATCTTCAAGAAAGATCAGGTTATGTCGTTTACACAGGTCGGCAAAGGCTTCTATTCCCGGTTTGGGGTTCCTCCCGTTTGCATTCACAAACATGATTGCCTTTGTTTTGGAGGTGATCGCCTTTTCTGCCTGGTGTATATCCATACATAGGTTTTCTGCCTCTACATCCACAAACACCGGATTGGCGCCAAACATCATCAATGAATTCGGGGTTGCAATCATGGTATAATTGGGCACAATTACCTCATCGCCGGCCTTGATCCCGGCTGCCATTGCCATGAGGGTCAGGCTGATGGTTCCATTGTTGACAACAACACAATGTTTTGCACCCGTGTATTCCGCAATCATTTTTTCAAATAGGGCAGTGCGGCGAAATTCAGTTAGCCATCCGCCTTCTTCCATATACACATTCATGGCTTCCTTTTCTTCAGAGCCAAACCAAGGTTCCATTTGAGGGATAAAATTCATTTTAATGACAGATTATGGTTAATAATTGACTAAGGAGCTGTAATGAAATAAAGTAGTTATTCTGCTTTGTTATCGGGACTAAT
>DYQT01000093.1 GCA_020719165.1 Draconibacterium orientale
ATACCAGCCAGTTATTCAGGGGAGACCCGGAATGTTCCGCGTGATATTCCTGGAAATATTTCGTGTTTTCGGCATATTTGGGCGCAATTGTTTGTGTTGAGGCAACAACCACACTTTTTATCGCACCGCTGGCTCCAAGTCCTCGCCCCGAAATAAAATTCGCAGCAAGTAATACCAGGCCTAGTAAAACCCCGCCAATGTAAGGATTCATATACCCGGACTTCTTCAGTTGTTTCTGTGTTTCCATTTTTTACTTCAATATTCGTTATTCGTTATTCGATATTTAATACAGGTATCTGCTGGCCTGTCCGGCATAAACAATAATAAACCTCAGAAAGAGCCCTCCGGTGAGCACCAGGGTGGAGGTGATCACAATTGGGATTTTGTAGCCCAGCAGCTCAAGAACTTCGAGAAATGCAGGGAGTAGCAATCCGATAAATACCACAAAAATCCAGAAAACCTCTGTATAAGGTCCACCTAGAAACATATTTGCAGCTTCGATCTGAACCTGGGTACTGGCCTGAAATCCCATAAACATGTGAACGATCAAAAACAATTCTATTCCGATCAGCAACAGGTCGATGCGGCTGAAAATATTTCGTTCAAGATGGCTCTTTGCCATGAGCATGATTACCGCCGATCCGGTGGAGAGGCTGGAAGCAAAGAACAATGGACCCAGGATGCTTGTGTTCCAGAGAGGTCTGGCATTAAAAGCAGAAAGTAAAATTCCGGTATAAACACCCAGAATCACTGCATATATAAGCATCATCCAGGCAAGAATCATACGATATTTAATAAAAAAGACTTCCAGTTGATCCAGGAAAGGGAGTTTCCACTGCCAGACAGGCACAAGTTCCTTCAACCAGGTTGCAGACCATATCATTGACAGGGGGGTAATGGCAAGTAAAGTCCAGGCACCCCACGACATGGGTGATTCAAGGCGTATGGAAAGGTATAGTTGCCAGAAAAATGCTTTGTGGTTCAGGTCGAAAAACAAGGCAGCCAAGCCAAGCATAAGAAAAAAAGGCGTAAGCATCGGGGCCCATTTGATGGCGGCGGGATATTTTTTTTCGCGGCCCATGATGTAATAAAGTGAAGCGAAAAACAGAATGCCGGCCGCTACTCCGCCTAAAAAGAGATATAATGGAATCTGCCAGTGCCAGATGTGAAGGGATGGATCCACATTTGGATTCATTCGACCACTGATGATTAACTCTTCTCTCATGGCGCTCAGATTAAAAAGTAAAGGTTGGGGTCGGTTCCGGCTTCCGGAATCAGCCTTTTATATTTCCGGTGTTTCAACACCATCGATATTTCACTTCTGGGATCGTCGGTGTCGCCAAAGTAGAGGCATTTTGTAGGACAAACGGCTACACAAGCCGGGGGTAATCCCTCTTTTACACGGTGCAGGCAGAAGGTACATTTATCAACATATCCTTTTGGGTGCGTGTAGCGGGCATCATAAGGGCATGAGGCAATACAGGCACCGCAGCCGATACATTTGTGTTGGGTTACCGTTACTATTCCACCATAATCATAATGGCTGGCTCCGGTAGGGCAACAGCGCACGCAAGGGGAGTTGCTGCATTGGTTGCAGCGCTCCGAGCGGATCTCCATCTCAAGTTGCGGGTAGGTGCCATCGTTAACCTCAACGATCCAGTCGCGGCAGTATCCGATGGGAACACTGTTTTCGGTCTGGCATGCAACGACACAATCGCTGCAGCCGACACATTTTTTGGTATCAATGGCCATTGCGAATCTCATGCCTTCACCTCCTTCTCCGGATTTTCAGTGACAAATGTGACAAAGTTTCCTCTCATTCCGGTTCCGCCCATCACCGGGTCTATCAGTACCTTTGTGATAAGTGCAGCATCGCTCACTCCTTTTCCGTATGATCTGGTGAGCAATGGGTTTGTATGACCGAAGCCATGAACAATGTAAACGGAATCCCATCGGATGCGCTCGGTAATTCTCACTTTTGCAGGAAAATTGGTAGTTGCGCCATCCTGGTTTTTCAGCCACACCTCCTGGCCATCTTTCAACTGCCAGTTGGCAGCAACTTTAGGGTTGACCCAAACTGCATTTTCAGGCATAATGGCCGATAAATTCGGGTTGTTTGATGTGCGGCTGAAGGTATGTGATTGCGTTCGTCCGTAATTTAATCTGTAATATCCTTCGGGTGGTTCTTCATGGGGCGTGTACCTTGGAAGGGGATCAAATCCTGCCTGCTCCAACTGGGTTGAATAGAGTTCGATCTTACCCGACGGGGTGTCGAAAACAGGAGGGTTGCTTGCCGAAAAATAGAGCTCCCCGGAGATCCGTTCATATTTTTTCACCCCTATTTTTTTCATTTCATTCAGAGATGAGCCCATCCGTTTCAGTTTGTAGTCGAGAAATTCGTCGAAAGTTTTCCAGTCGAAATATTGTCCGAGACCCATTTTTATTGCCAGTTCTTTGGCAATCCACCAGTCGGGTTTTGTATCATATTTTGGCTCGGTTGCCGGCATGCGCAAGGCGATCACCGGCTCGCGGTTGTGGTCGTTTCTGAGCACATCATAACGCTCAAGGTAGGTGCATTCGGGCAGGATTACATCGGCCCACCCGGTAATTTCCATCGGCATGGTGTCGATAACAACCAGCAATTCGAGATGTTGAATGGCCTCGAGTGTTTTACGCGAGTCGGGCATGGTCATGTTGAGGTTGCTGCCATTGATGATCCATCCCCGGTATTGAAAGTCATTCAGATTTCCGGGAATTGATCCATCTATAATCGCATTGGCCAGGGGTAGTTCGGCAAATGGATACTGGTTTCCGAGAATGTCGCGCCATGATTTGTTAACCGGCGGGAAGGGTGGATGAGGATATTCGGGGATCTCTTTTAATTCGGGAAGATAAAATCCGCCACGTTGGCCCCATGAACCAAGCAATGCGTTCAAAATCGCGATTGCGCGTGAGCGCTGGGTGTCGTCGCCATACCAGGTAACATGCCGGCCAGGATGAACGATCACAGCCGGAGCGGCGTTGGCCATTTCCCTGGCAGTATTCGTGATTATGTTCGGATCGAGGGTGGTAATGCCATAAGCCCATTCGGGCGTGAATGGCTGCACATATTCTTTCAGTTTATCAAACCCGATGGTATATTTTTCAACATAATCTTTATCGTACCAACCATTGTTAATGATTACGTTTGTCCAGGCCAGAAGCAGTGCAATATCGGTAGCAGGTTTTATGGGCAGCCAGAATTTTGATTTGCTGGCAACGGTTGAAAACCTTGGATCGACTGTGATGATGGTTGCACCACGGTCGATTGCATCAGCCAACTCCTGCACCTGCGTATTGTGCATGTTTTCACCAAGGTGGCTGCCGATCAGCACCAGGCAGCGGGTGTCGCGGATGTCGGTTGGTTCGGGTGATTCGAGCGCTGTACCGAAGGTGAGTCCGAAGGCAGCTTCGCGCGGGCCTTTGCATTGTGCATAGGAGGGACCGGCTATTGAGTCGGAACCATACCCTTTCATCAGGGTTGTTAGTAATTTTCCGCCAGAACCATGGGTAATGAGCGCCACAGTTTCCGGGCCGTATTTTTTCCCGATGAAGTCAAGTTTCTTTGCTACGAAATCAAGCGCTTCATCCCAACTCGCGCGTTTAAATTGCTGCTTGCCTTTAGGTCCGGTGCGGATGAGCGGAGTTTTCAACCGGTCCTGATCAAAGTACATGCCCACCCCGCCAGTTCCGCGGGGGCATAAACGTCCGTTGCAATGCGGGTCATTTTCATTGCCGATGATCTTCCAAATCTCTCCCTGATCGTTTTTGTAAACCCAGCCGGCACACTTCCAGAAACATATTTCGCAGTAGGTAGGAGTTCTGAGATACCGGGACTCATCGGGATGCACATTGCCGGTAAGCCGGTCGATCAAAGAAGGCTCCTTACCTCCTCCGAGCCCGATGGTACCAAGCATCGCACCCCCGGCGCTAAGAGTTGAAATCCTAATAAAATTCCTTCGGTTCATTCAATTTGGTTTTTATTCAATTTCGCAAATTCAGTGTTCAGATGCAACAATATAGTTTAATTCATGTGTGCAAAATTGCATAAAAATTAATTGTTTGTTTTGTAAAAAATCCAAGGGAAACTTTGATGAAAAAGAGAAAAATGGTCGTTTAAGTATGGATATGAATCGAAATTGATGGCAGAAATTTTTCGAAAGCCGGCATCATCGAACGCTTTGAAACGGTTGAGGCACTTGGTTCTATAAGAAAAGTAGCCATTTCCATGGGCTTTCGGATTTTAATGCAACCTATGACTGTGGTTGAATGAATGAGCCGGTTTCTTCTCTTCTGGAGTAATTGTGACGGGAAGGAAAGGTCTGTTGATGTGTAAAGTTGACAGTAAAAGGTCGGAAACACATATTGCAATATCAAGAAACCACACATGAATATGTGATATTTATCACATAGTTGTCATATCGATTTTAATAAACTTTTTGTTATCCGATTATTTGCAATCATACCAAAAGACCTTCGTTGCGGATTGGGGTCGAAAAAAGGTTTCAGGATAAAAACATGGTTTGTTGCAGGAATTATTGCAACTTTGTAAGTTGTTTTCATGAAAAGCAGATTTATCCCCGACCAACATGATCACTGATTTCAGTAAAATATCCAATTCATGCAACGATTGTAAAGACATAGGTTGTGCTGCAGCTATTCTGCAACCGGCAATGCTTGATCAGGTTAGTAAAAACAGCAGAGAAACCTCTTTCAGAAAGGGCGACATGCTGATACAGGCAGGCTCGATGACCTCCAACATCATTTATTTAAAATCCGGGCTGGTCAAGGAATATGTTACGAATTACGACCAACGCGAAAAGATTTTGCAAATTGTAAAGCAACACACCTATCTGGGGTTGTCTTCATTATTTGGAGACAGGGTTAATCACTATTCATATTCAGCTCTGACGGATGTAAAAGTGTGTTATATCGATGTTGCCTTCTTCAACAGGCTCGTTCGCGAGAATGGTAATTTTGCTTACGAAATACTTGTTATGGTGAGTCGCGACAGTCTCAACAATTTTCACCGGTTTATGAACCATACAGAAAAAAAAGTTTATGGACGGGTTGCGGAAGCACTCCTCTATTTTTCGGGGATGATATTCGAGCGGGATTCCTTTGAACTGCCCTTTACCAGACAGGAATTTGCCGACCTGATTGGTGTTTCACGGGAAAGTGCCACCCGGGTATTGTTGAAATTCCAGGGCGAAGGGTTGCTCAGCATGCAGGGGCGGAATATCAAAGTTGAAAACCAGGTAATGCTGGAAAAAATCAGCAAAAACGGCTAAGAAGAAAGCAATGGTAACAGCTCGGCTAAAAAATGAGGCACCGCATATATCATTAAAATGTGTACTTTTATACGATATTTTACGCGTGTGATCTTACCCGGAATGCAAAGCATAAGGTGTTTAGTATTAGTGATTTTCCTTGTCTTCTTTTCCAAAGCGCTTTTTCCCCAGGATAGTTTAAAGGATTTGGATCAGGTGTATGGCCTCGATCAAACACTTTGCAACGGAAAAAAGTACACCTATATTCAACCACCAGGCTCAACCGGCCATCCATTTCTTGTTTCGCCGGCTTATTTTGTCGGCAGTGTTTCCCTTGGGCCGAAATGCTATCGGGATGTTATCCTGAATTATGACATATTCAATCAGCAACTTCTGCTTCAGTATGCAGATGCCAAAGGCGTATTATATGTTATTGAGGTGTCGAAGGCCTGGCTTAAAGGCTTCAGCCTTGGAAGTAAGAATTTTGAACTCCTCAGCGAGGGAAGGGAACCGGGTTACTTTCAGGTGATGGGAAAAGGTTCGTTGCGAATACTCTATTTTTGGCGTAAAACTCTGAAAACGAACGATGTGATCGGATCTTCCAACTTTGTTTTTTCCGCTGCCATCAGAGATTCATATGTACTGATGGACGGGAAACTCAAGCCCTACAGGACAAAACGCAGCCTGATCCGTGTTTTTAACCCGGAACAGAGGCCGGCGATAAAAAGCTACATGCGAAAAAACAAGGTCAAAATCAGAAAATCATCCGATGAGGTGATGGAAGAGATGATAACTTTTATTGGTAACCTTAGGTAACGTGATGAAAATACTGCTTTTTATCCATTTGCTGACTTTTAGCTTTTCTGCCCCGGATAAAGGTACTGACACCCTGGTTTCCTGCCATTTTCGCGAAATGCCCTTCGCTGAATTCTGCGATTTTCTTTATCGTGAATCAGGTGTAAGGGTTTATTTTCAGGAATCCTGGGTAAACGGCATAAAGGTAACCATGGATGCAGATAAAATCAGCGTGTTTTCTGCTGTGGAAATGTCTCTGACCGGCACAAAGCTCGCAGTCTCGGAGTGGAATGGCAACCTTGTTGTATTGCCGGGCGAAAAACTTCCACCCGGGTTGCCAGTTTTTGAAACGCAACAGCCTCTCTCCGATACCTCCGCAAAAGAGGGCAAAGCGCTTACCCAAAGCGAAGAACGCTATCTGACCGGGAGAAAGGCGGATGCGATGCAAATTCTGCGGGTAGGAAAAAAAGGATATACCAGAAGTGGCGCGAATGTGACGATCCGTGGCAGAATTACCGAATTGCAAACGGGAGAGGTGTTGATTGGCGCCACGATGTATCTTTCGGAGATAAAGACAGGCACCGCAACCGACCGCAACGGTATTTTGAGTTTGGTGCTTAAACCCGGCAGTTATACGGCTGTGTTTGCTTTTATGGGGCTCGAAACCAGGAAATATCTGCTTGAGGTGCTTTCTGATGGCGAATTCAACGTTGAGTTAAAAAAGGCGGCCATTCAGATGAAGGAGGTGGTGGTTTTTGGCGATCAGCAAATGAATTTCCGGTTCAAGGATCCCGGCCTGGAAAAAATTTCGGCCAAAGCCATCAAAGAGATACCAATGATGATGGGTGAACGCGATATCCTGAAAGTTGCCGAAATGTTGCCGGGCATTGTTACCGTGGGTGAAGGCTCAGCCGGACTCAATGTGCGTGGTGGTAATTATGACCAGAACGCGTTCTATTTTAACCGGATATCCATCTACAACACCTCTCATCTCTTTGGCTTCTTTCCTGCTTTTAATGCCGATATCATCAAAGATTTTTCCATCTATAAAGGGCATATTCCTGCCCAGTTTGGCGGGCAACTCAGTTCGGTATTCAACATTATCGGGCGGCAGGGTAACCGCAAACGTTTTACTGCCCGCGGGGGTATCAGCCCTATGGCTGCGAACCTTTCGGTTGAAGGACCCTTTAAAAAAGACACGAGCTCATTCCTTATCAGCGCACGATATTTATACTCCGACTGGATTCTGCGAAATATCGATGACCCTGTGATACGCACCAGCACAGCCGGATTCAATGATATGTCGGCCTCCCTGAACTATGATTTCCGGAAGAGTAAACTTTCACTGTTTGTGTATCACAGCCACGATAAATTCAACCTTTCCGACATCAATGCGTATCAATATTCCAACAATGGCGCATCACTCAACATGAGTCATTATTTCAGCACATCACTTCGGGCCGACTTTTCCATAACAGGTTCCCTGTATAATTTTAACACCATCGACAAACAGGAGCTCCCACTGGCCTATGATCATTCGTTTGGTATTGGCGATTACCGGGTGAATGCCGACTTTACACACGACCTCACCTTAAAGAACTCGCTTCAGTATGGGGCAGGCATCACCTTTTACAAACTCAACAGGGGAACTGTTGCGCCCTATGGCGAAGAGTCGCTCAGATTGCCGGTAGCGCTTGGCAAGGAGCAGGGAATAGAGAGCTCAATTTACCTTTCTGATTCCTATGATGTTCTGCCATGGATGAACCTTTCTGCAGGACTCCGATTGACCCTCTTCAACCCGCTTGGGCCGAAAACCGTTTACACCTATTATCCCGATGCTCCCAGGGATCCCCGGTATATCAACGACACCATTTACTACGGCAACGGAGAGGCTATAAAATGGTATTTTGAGCCGGACATCAGGGTTGCAGCAATTCTGCGCACCGATGCCAACGGAACAGTGAAGATTGCGTATAATCAAATGCACCAAAACCTTTTTGTATTGAACAATACCATCGCGCTGGCGCCAAACTCGCAATGGAAACTGGCTGATTATAATATTCCCCCGGCCCGGAGCAATCAGATTTCGGCCGGTGTTTTCCGCACTTTTCCCAAAACCGGTTGGGAAACTTCCCTGGAAATTTATTACAAAAGAACAGCGAAATACCCTGAATTCATTGATGGCGCTAATTTTCTTGATAATCCACTCGTCGAAACGGCTGTTTTACCCGGCAAACAGGATGCCTATGGTTTGGAATTCCTGCTGCGCCGGAGTGGCCGCCGGCTTGAAGGGTGGTTGGCATATACTTTTTCACGTTCCATTGTCAAAGTAGATGGAGATCAACCCTGGGAAAAAATCAACAACGGACTTGCCTACCCGGCCAATTTCGACATCCCTAATGTGCTGAACACGGTGATTATTTATCATTTCAGCCGGAGAGTGACAGCTTCGAGCGTTATTACCTATCAAACCGGACGGCCTGTAACCTATCCTGTTTCAGTGTATTACGTTAATGGAACACCTTATGTTGATTACTCAAACCGCAACGCTTACCGCATTCCGGATTATTTCAGGCTCGATCTCTCTCTCACCATCGAGGGTAACCTGAGAAGAAATAAATTTCTCCATAATTCATTCATTTTCACCTTGTACAATGTAACCGGACGGGATAATCCCTATTCTGTTTACTTCAAACTTGAAAATGGGAAAATTAACAGTTATCAGTATTCAGTAATTGGCGTGCCCGTTTTTACGGTCACCTGGATGTTTAAACTCGGGAATTATGCAGCTGACTAAATACATCCTCGTCATTTTCACCATGTTGGTTATGTCGGCCTGCATCAAGGCATACGACCCGGTGATTGAAAGCAATGAAGAGAACAAATATGTTGTTTCCGGCAGAATTACCGATAAGGAGGGCTGGCAGGAGGTTTCCGTTTCGCTGTCATCCCCCATTGAGTCGCCCAAGAATATCATGGTGGGAGGTTGCCAGGTTGCCATAGAGGATGATAAAGGCAATAGTTTTGTGCTGGATGAAAGGGATCCGGGGATTTACAAGGTGTGGATGAGGCAGTTTGATCTGATGCCAGGCACCTCATACAGGGTGAAGCTATTGATGCCTGACGGCACAAAACTAGAGTCGGGATATGATAAAATGGCTAAATGCCCACCATTGGATTCAGTATATTATGCCATCAAGGAGGTGCCGACAACCGATCCCGAAAAAACACAGCAGACGATGCAGTTCTATGTGAATCTCGATGCGATTGGAGACTACAGCAAGTATTACAAATGGGATATCACGGAAACCTGGGAATATCATGCTGCCCTGCCTGCCCAATATTACTATGATGGCATGATGCATGAAATAGTTCCGCCGGATTCCTCAAAGATGGTTTGCTGGATCACCAAGGTGGTAAAGAATGTTTTCACCCTCTCCACAACGGGCCTTTCTCAAAATAAATACAACCAATTGCCATTGCATTTCATCGACGGACGCACCCCGCGGCTGGGAATTCAATACAGTATCCTGGTCAACCAGCTCGCGTTGAGCGAGGGTGCCTACAATTATTGGGAGCAGTTGCGTATCAACAGCAATGAACAAGGCGGGCTTTATGAAAAACAACCTCTGGCCGTGAAAGGAAACCTGATCAATGTAACAAATCCCGAAAAAGAGGTTCTGGGATATTTTTATGCAACAGCAACCTCAGAAAAAAGATATTTTTACAAAGATGTTCCCGGGATTGACCTTGATTTTTATAACTCCTGCTCCCCTTACCCATTGGGAAGATTTGGCTTTAGAGAGATTTTTACCTGGGAATATCCGGTTTATTTTTATTATAATGAGGTTGGCGCAATAAGATTGCTGAATAATGAATGCATCGATTGCACGATCATCGGCGGCACAACGGAAAAACCTGATTTTTGGCCAAATTAGCATGAAGAGAACCTGTTTACCATATTATATTCTGGCGTTCATACTGGTTTCATTCGGCTCCGGACTGAAAGCCCAAAATCATGTTTTCGATGAAGCTGCCGAAAGGATAGCAGTTTTCACCGACAGAACCATGTATGTTTCGGGCGAGAAGGTGTTTTTTTCTGCGGTTATTTATAACATTCAGAACACCCCGATGAACGAAGTCAGCCGGGTTTTTTACTGCGAATTGATCACACACGACGGAACCAGGATCGCGTCAGGGAAATATCTGCTTGAAAACGCCGCCGGTCAGGGTTGCCTGACAATTCCGGAGGAGCTCATTTCGGGAATTTATTATCTGAAATTTTACACCCGTTTTATGAGAAACACCAGCACGGATGAGTACAAATACATCATGCTGAAGATCATCAATCCATTTAAAACCGAGGTTCTGTCGGGAACGGAAGCAATCGACACCGCCTTTCGTGCGATGAATGGAGGTGATGGGGTGACAGGAGGGATGCGTATCCGCTTTTTATCTGAAAAAAAAATCTTTGCTCCGCGTGAAGAGGTCCGGATAAATATCACAGGAGATACCGGAAAAGCAGCTCCCGAAAGATATAGCCTTTCTGTTGTACCTGAATACAGTTGCCGGTATTCGGATGTTCTCTTGAAAAGCGCGCTGAATGCCGATAAAAACAGCGTCTATTTTCCTGAAACACGCGGCATCTCCCTCACTGGACAGGTAATTGATAAGGAGTCGGGCAAAGCGCTCCCAAATGTAATCGTAAATCTATCCATTATTGACAACAAAGACATTCAGGTGGTTCGCACCGATTCATCCGGAAGATTCTATTTTGCCTTACCTGATTTCACCGGCAAAAAGGATATTTTCCTCTGTGCCGAGGATCTGCCCGACATAACCCCCGTTATACTCATCGACAATGATCTTTGTTCCAGGCAAACCAATCTTCCATCGCCGCAATTCATGCTGAATGCAGAGGAGGCGAAGGCCGCTTTTAAACTTGCCGTCAATGCCCGGGTCACCTCCCGGTTCAGTGAGAACACAGTTCTGGTTGACAGCACTGAAAATGATACTGTTTCGCCATTCTATGGAACACCCTCCGATGTGTTTGTCATGGCAAAGTACATCGACCTGCCCACACTGGAGGAGTATTTCAGCGAACTCCCTGTGCAGGTTCGGCTGAGAAAGGTAAAGGGGAAAAAGAAGTTTATTTTCTATACCGCTGAAGCCGACATGGCAATGCATGATCCGCTGGTACTTGTC
The DNA here is from genome assembly GCA_020719165.1 of Draconibacterium orientale. Lineage (GTDB taxonomy): Bacteria > Bacteroidota > Bacteroidia > Bacteroidales > FEN-979 > CAIVAT01. The sequence continues at coordinate 11,310 of DYQT01000093.1, forward strand.
GATTGGGTGGCAGTAGATAACATGGATAAAATTCTGGCCATGTCGCCATTGGAGATAAAGCGAATTGAACTCGTGGGTTTTCCCTATTTGAAAGGAGAAATCACCTACGGGGGAATCGTCAGTTTTGTTTCAAAGAAGAATAATTTCGCTGGAATCGATCTTCCAACTTCCGGTACCTTTGTAAACTATGAATTTCTGGAGGAATGCATTCCTGAAAGCTTGCCGCCAACCCAGTCAGTCAATATTCCCGACTCGCGGAATACCGTTTACTGGAATCCCGCTGTTTTCCCAAACCATGAAGGTGTTGCAGGTATTTCCTTTACAACTCCCGACACACCGGGGAGATATCTAATTCTGCTCAGGGGGATTAGAAAAACCGGGGAGGAAGTTGTGATCAGAGAGATAATGGAGGTTTCGGGCACGAAATAACTGCATGCCTCTTTCGGATAATCGAGCCGCAACATACTGGCCATCACCAGGAACGAGATAAATAAATGGAAAACATCAGAGCGTTATGTGATGCCTTTGATTTAGCAGATTATTTGATGTATAAAAATGCCGTGAAGATGTTTGAAAAATAAAATTTTCTGGCGCTGATCGGGCGTGAAAAAATAATTTCGGGCGATTGTACATATTCCGGAAAAGTTTTTATACATTAGCAGCTTGATTCGTTTAAATCTCCATATCATGAAAAAATCACTCAAACCTCTCGTTCTTACCATCATTCTTCTCGGATCGATGGCCGTTTCCCAACTCATCCAGGCTCAGCCTCCTCCTCCTCCTCCTTCGGGACCAAAAGGCGGTGGCGGTAACAGCACCCCAGGCGGAAATGCGCCTATTGAAGGAGGTGTGATCGTCTCTCTGGCGCTGATCGCCGGTTTTGGCGGTTGGAAATTGTACAAAGGGTTGCAGAACAAAAAACAGGATATCCCTGGCTAAACCAGCCATGAATTCATGATATTGTTGCGGGAGGTGTAATTACGTTTCCCATTCTTCTTAAACTGCTTATCCCTTTCGGTCAAGTTGGTTTGATTAAGTCGTTAAATGGCAC
>DYQT01000094.1 GCA_020719165.1 Draconibacterium orientale
AACGGTACATGACGCCCGAGGTGGTATTCGACCGGATAAAGACGTTTTTTGAGACATTAATCATTTGAACCAATGACTGAGGAACTGATCATCCTTACATCGACCGCGCTCTCCATCGGTTTTTTTCACACGCTGCTGGGTCCCGATCATTATATCCCTTTTGTAGCCATGTCGAAGGCCGGAAACTGGTCGGTTATCAAAACCTCATGGATCACCCTGCTGTGCGGGCTTGGCCATGTTGGAAGTTCGGTATTGCTGGGGCTGGCTGGCATCGGACTGGGCACTGCCGTTTCTCATCTTGAATTCATCGAATCGGTCAGGGGTAACCTCGCTGCCTGGTTCCTGATAGCTTTCGGTTTTACTTATATGGTATGGGGATTTCACAGGGCCTACCGAAACAAAACCCATTCACATCTTCACATACATTCAAACGGAGCCACTCATATTCATCAACACAACCATCATGTTGAGCATATGCATGTTCACCAGGACTTAGTATCTCCGTCAATTACCGTCCCGGTCACTGTCGCTTCCCCCGGCAGGCTGGAAAAGAAGGATACCGTCAACCTTACACCCTGGATCCTCTTTACCATCTTTGTGTTCGGGCCCTGCGAGCCACTCATCCCTATCCTCATGTATCCGGCCTCTTATCAAAGTGTCGGCAGCCTCCTCCTGATCGTTCTTGTATTCAGCGCCATCACCCTTCTAACCATGCTGACAACCGTACTGTTGTTGAGGTACGGAATCTCATTGGTCGCTGTAAGTTCCCTTGAACATTATACCCACGCATTGGCGGGCGCTGCAGTACTCTTTTGCGGTGTGGCCATTCAATTTTTAGGTTTATGAAAAATGGAGAATCCAACATGATGCAGATATTTGTTTCGATTTTGCTGTATTACCTTGTTAATCCCGTAACACTGATCAATAAAAATGAATTTAAACCAGATGAACATGAGAATTAATTCGATTAACCGTGGAATGGCAGCGATTTTTTTTGCTTTTCTGGCTTTTCCACTGCTTATGTCAGGTCAGACTGAAAAGAGTGCTCCATCTGGAACCGTGATCAATCAAAAGGATTATCCTGCTGCCGATGCAAAAGAGTGGGGCCAATTGCTCTGGAACCTCAAGCTTGCCAACCAGGATCTGGCCGATTTTACCCATTACCAGTCAGTCGATCAGCAGGGGATCAGTGCAAACCGCTACACCATTGCCTTTGCCTCTTATTTCCTTGCATTGGAGCAATATCATAAATTCCCGGCCTGGCGCGAAGCGATCCAGCCGGCCTTCGACAGGTTGATCCGGCGAATGTTGCAGAAACCGGTCTGGGAGTACTGGGCAAACGAGAGCTTTGGGATCACCAAATTCGAACCCAATATGGATCGCCCATACGCCTCCTCCTCCGATCCGGTGGGATATGCCAACATCATGTATTCGGGACATCTGGGGATGATGATCAACCTCTACCAGATGTTGTACCACGACATGAAGTGGGATAAACCAGGTTCCATTGTTTTTCAGTGGGATGAAAAAACCAGGTTTGTCTATGATAACAGGCGTTTGCAGGAGGTGATGTTCATTCAGAACATGACCAATCCTGTTCCAGGCATTGAATGTGAACGGAATGCCATTTTCCCGGCATGCAACACCCATCCGATCATCAGTTATAAATTGTATGACCAGATGCACAATACAAGGTTTTTCGAAGCAGCCACTTCAGTGTATAATCCCTGGTGCGATTCAGTATTTATTAATCCGGTTACAAAAGATTTCGCCTCGTTCTATCTGATCAAGCAGGGATGGGCTTTCTCAGGATGGAACCCGCGATATGGAAATAAAATGGACGAAGTAATGGCGGAAATGGTGAAAAAAGGCGTTGACTTCAATTCCGGCGGAAACGATGGCTGGATCGGAACCTTCATGCATGCCTGGCGCCCCGATTTGATCGAAAACAATTATCCCTACCTGAAAAAGAAGCACTATAAAACCCTCCCCGATGGAACGGCCGTGCTTACGAAGGATGTGATTGCCCCTGATGCCTACTACGCATTTTTCACCACCCTGGCTGCTGAGGTGGGCGATGAACAGGCCAGACAGGCTTTACTTAAAACCGTTGACAGCATCTATTCTCCTGTGTGGGAAGATGGCACATACCGATATCCGTTTATGGATAATGTTCCAACTGTAAACCTGGCTGCGGCCGATGGTGAGAAGAAACCGGCAGTGCCACCTCCGGCAGCAGTCCAGCCTCAGAAAAAACAAAACACCGCACCCGCATTGCCCGGCCAGGGAGATGCCACAAACATGAAGACCTTCCCGTCGCATTCCGATCTGGCCGACCGGCTGATCGCCATGGCACGGGCGCTTCCGGCCAGGGGATTGTACACCATGGTCAATCATCCGGTTGACGCAACGCATTTTACAGAACCAGCCATCACTGGGGTCGATCTAGGCAAGGTGATCCTGAAGCGGGCTGTTTACGATCGGGGAAACAAGTCACTTATCGTCTCAACAATAGGGAAGAAAGATGGGGGAACCTCCTCTTTCACAGTCATCAACCTGAACCCGGCCAAAAACTATTCCATCGAAATCGATAATATGCACCACCGGGATGTGGTAAATAAACCAGATCATATCATCGCCATCGATGCAAACAAAGCACATGATATCATTGTAAGAGAAAAATAAGTTTCATTTACATAAACATTCAACTAACCAAACCATTATGAAAACAAGAAAGATTTATTTCAGCCTTTTAGCATTCGTAGCTGCTTTTGTAATCACATCGTGTGGTTCGCCGGTCACCTTAACAAGCTGGAAGAACCCGGCAGACAATTCAAAAATTTCGAAAATTGTGGTAATGCCATTATTCGACAAGCTTGAATACATGAAACCATTTGAACAAGCAATGGATGCATATTTTACTACCCAGGGATTGAAAGCGTTAGGATCGCTTGATATCCTGAATCCGGATATCAAATACCCCATTGCCGACATTAAAAAGAGATGCGACAGTCTTGGCGCTGATGGTATTTTGGTGTTCGTTTATAAAGGCACCGATAAATCACAAAGTTACGTTCCACCTACCACCTATACCACCGGCGGTTTTGGTGGTTCCTGGGGTGGTGGATACTGGGGCGGTGGTTCCTGGGGCGGATACGGCGGCGGTTATTATGGAGGAGTAGCGGGCTTCGACGCAGGCAGTACCGTAACAACCGGAGGCTACTGGACCACTACTTCGGTGGTAAACCTGAAAGCAAGTCTGTTCACCAAGTCTTCAGCAGAAGCCATCTGGACCGGTGATATCACGGTAACCGATCCGAACTATGTTGACCAGAGTGCCACTACCATTGCACAGGACATTTATGCCGACTGGCAGAAGTATAATCTTTTAAAATATCCACCGGTGAAAAAATAATGAGTGAATTCCTCATTTTCATACCATTGGCACTATTCTTTAATGCATAGAAGGGGAAACTGTAGCAACCACCTGGATTACACAATCCCCTTTTATGCCGGAATAGCGCGTGACATCATAGTTTGTGAGAAATCGTATTATAAATCAACCAGGAAAAGAATAATACAATGAAAAAATCAATCAACACTTTTAGTTTTCTGGTCGTGATCGGGCTGCTGATCAACACGGGCACAGTTGCCCTGTCACAAACCGCTGGCAAGGCCGATGCCACAAACATCAATGTCCTGTACGATGTTCTGAAGAATCAGTTCGACATCGCCCGGTATCAATGGTACGACCTGTACGAACACGGAGTGATGGTCAAGGCTGCTGAAGCCGGAAAACTCCTGGATCAGGCAAAAACACTTCTGGACCAGAAGAACACCAGAGATGTAGCGAAGTTGCTGGATCAGGCAGAAGCGTTGCTGAAGGTCTATGATAAGAGCGTGTTGCCGCAATACGATGCCTCGAATACGATCAAAAATCCGGATCTGTCGAAGATCAGAAAATCCACCATCGATGATTACAAGGCCCGTGATTACGATGGATTACTTAAGGGGGATATCGCCACCGGATTTGTTGGAAAAGGGAGTGATGGTCTCTACTACGAGATCATGCCTTTGATCAATTACCATGGAACGGGAGGCGTGATTGAACCTGTTGCTTTCGAGATCATGCGCAGCGATGAATTCGAGAACCTGCACATGGTGCTGATCAAAAAAAAGCCACTGCTCATGCTGGAGACCGACAGTTCGATGGTTTTCTATGCGGAAGATAATGGCAATTACCAGCTCTATTCTGTTTCGAAGATCGGTGGGAAAACAGTTGTGTGGATTGAAGGAGCCGGGAAAGACCTCGAAGGAGTTGATGTTTATTTCAATGTGTTGATGAAATCGAACATGACCTACTGGTATAACCAGAATCAGCCAGGAAACGTGCTCTATCCCGGAACATCCTTCTCGGGGATCGAGGAGATCGGAAGCGCCGAAGGCGTGATCACCATAGGAGGAAAAACCGCGACCTTTATAAATGCAATGGGTGAATCGGAGAACCTCTTCAATGGTCCCAAAGCCGGCACCAGCATCAACAGCATTGGGTACCGGAAGCAGATGACCACCTATGGTAATGAGTGGTGGATGCCTTTTCACACCGACCAGTTAGACGGGCAGATGTGCATCATCGGGGCGTCACGTGATTTTGCGATCCAGTATCAAGGGCGGTACATCGTACCCAAAGAGGTTACCATCACGCCCATCATCGCCAACAAATCATTCAGGGTGTTGGCAAAAACCTCCGAAGGCGACCTCGACATAATCGTTGAAGTGAAAACTATGGAGTTATTCTATTATGAATGCGGATGTACGGTAACCGGTACTTTCAAAGGGATTCCCCTGACCAACGGGTATGGCTGTCTGGAGAAAACCCCGATCGGCGGAATGGATGGGGTGGCTACCATCGATGCCATGGGCAGGGGACTTGAAAAAGCGTCGGATGTAATGAAGAGACTGAGAGATGCTTATCCTCCACTATTGTTAGGTTCTGAAAAAATTGGCCCGAGATGACCTCATCCTCCATCTCCTTCTCATTGTAGGAGAAGGGGGTTGAGGTCCTGATGATTATGCTCAATCAATAAATGTTATTACCGATGTTGTTGCAGCAACTGAACAAAAATCCTTTAACACTTAAAATCATGAAAAATATCACATTCCTTTGGCTGACGGGTTCGCTGACGCTGTTCCTTGCGGCATGTCAGCCAAAAGAGCCTTCGACCCGGGCTGAGAACAAAGATCCCAACATCACAAAAGTCATGGCAGCTGTTGCCATGGAACGGTACGAGACAGAACTCAACGATTACAAGGTAGCATTTTATTACTGGTATGACCACCTGATGGACGGGGAAATCCCGCCTGCCAACGTGGCTGAAGCCGGTAAGAAGCTTGATCTTGCTCTCGCGGAGATCAATGCCGCCTCGTTTGACAATGCCTATGCCCTGATGAGCCAGGCCGATTCACTGCTGGATGTCCATGTGAAAGCGGATTCGCTCTTTCCTTACGAGACCGACAACCCCATGGAGAAACAAGATGCTTCGAAGGTTTACAAAGCGAAAGCGAAAGATTACCTGGTGCTGGAGCGGTATGGCGTAAAGATGAACGACGTGGGTCCCTCCATCTGGGGATACTGCGACGACGGGGAGTATTACCTGATCACCACATTCTACAACTACCATGCACGGGGACATATCATCAAGCCGGTGGTGATTGAAGTGATCACTACGAAAGATCCAACCAAACGCTATGTATACCTGCTGAATGGTGAAACGAAGGTAACCCAGACCGACAAGAGCGTCACGTATTTCGTTGAAGACAGGGGAAAGAGTTTCCGGACGATCATCAACGACGATCCGATCGGCGGAGGTACCACCTGCCACGCCATCGGGATTTTCCCGGCTGAAGAGGGAAAGGCTCCAGCCATCAGCTTTGATGTGAGTACTACGCCGACCATCTCTTACTGGTACAGCCAGAACCTGGGAGCCGCGATGATGTACCCCGATATTGTCCTGGCCGGCTTCGAGCAACCGGGACCGGCATGGGGAACGATAACGATGGACGGAAAGAAAGCGACCTTCAATAAGACAGCGGGTGCGGTCACTGAAGTGTGCATGATAAGCGGAGCGCCGGGAAAGAAGTACGATGAATACCGCACCAACATGACCCGGTACGGAAACGAATGGTATATTGCCTTCCATTCCGATCAGATCGATGGGATGATCATCAGTTATGGAAAATTCCGCGACGGGGGATTCGGATATAAGGGGAAATACATCATCCCCACGGAGTACAAATTGATTCCCGGCATCGCCAACCAAACCATGACCCTGATCGCCAAAACAAAGGAGTATGGTGATCTTGTCCTGAATTTCCAGATCATGTTGCATGATCCGATTTATACAGAGCGTGTCGCCACCATGTGTGGTACTTTCGACGGACAGATACTGACCAACGGAGGGGCCTGGTTCGAACATGTATTCAAAGGAGCGCCCGATGGTATCAAAGCCGTTCAGGAATCACCACAGATCGTAGATCCTCTCTGATTGACATAAAATGAAAAGACAGCATTCACACACAATAAACATCAACAAAAAATGAAAAAATCCGTCCTTATCATCTGTTTACTGTCCGTGATCGGACTGGTAATCAACACAGGCTGCTCTACCCGGTCAACGCTCACCAAGGAGGAGGCCACCCAAAAACTGGCAGATCTTAAAATGAAATATGATATTGCCAACACCCAGTGGTACGATATCTATACACAAGGCCTGATCCCCGGAGCCGGGGAAGCTGGCAAACTCATATTGCAGGCGCAAAATGCCGTGGATTCCGGAGAGATGAAAAAGGCTGAAGAATTTATCGTTCAGGCCGATACATTGCTGAAAACCTACACCATGGCCAACCTGCCCGATTACAGCCCGCCCACGCCCCTGGCCGATCCCGGCGATCATGGAAAGGTTCATAAGGCGACCCTTCAAGATCTGAGGGCCATGGAGTTTTATGGCGTTCCAAGATGGAACTACTGGTTCAACTTTGTGGGCAAGGCTGATGACGGAACCCTTTACATGGCTTATGCATACATAAACCATCATGGTACAGGAAAAATAACCCCGCCCATTGTATTTGCCATGAGCACCAGCAAGGATCCGTCCAACATTCTGAAGGTGAAATTCACCGAAGAGCCTATCCTGAAGGATACCAAAGATGCGCGGATATGGATCGTCAGGGACGGCGATAAAACCTTAACGTACACCCTGACGGATGGCAAAGTGGGGATTAAATTCGAATCTAAAAACCTTACCGTTGATGTGGCTTCGATGATGCAATACTCTTTCTGGTACAACAAAAACGTGAACTCCGCCGAGATGATGCCGGGAGCCCCCATGGCAGGATTCGAAGAAACCGGCGCCGCAGAGGGTTATTTCCTGTTAAATGGAGAGAAGATCGGGGTGAAAGGGTTTGGTGAGTCAGAAAACCTTTTCTGCGGCGGCAAGGGTGTTGATTATCGCAGTGCACTGATCAAATATGGCAACGAATGGTGGGTGCCCTTCCATACGGATCAGGCACAGGGACTGATCTGCATGACCGGGAAGTACAAAGATGCAGGACTCTTCCTTAACGGGCAATATGTTGTACCGTCGTCGGTGGAGGTTGTGCCGATTGAAGCAAACAAATCCTTTCAACTGAATCTGAAAACCTCAGAAGGCGATCTGAACCTGATCATCACCTGCTGGGGTATAGATCCTCCATTATATGAACACTGGGCTACCTGCGAAGGCACCTTTAACGGGCAAAAGTTGACCAACGGTTATGCCTGGCTCGAACACATACCCCAGGGAGGTGTCAATGCCAGTCCGCCTGTTGGAGGTAGAAAAGGAGTACCCGAATAGCAATGACAGATCAATCGAAAGACGCAATCCGGACCAGCGCTCCCGCCAGCTGTTTCACGCAGCATTATTCCTTCTGATGGTCGTATCTTTCGTTTCTTTTTTGAAGGTAAAACAAGAGATGATAGAAAATCAGCAGTGAGAATACATTGATCACAAGGAACGCGAGAAACCCGCTTCCATAAACACACAGGATCGAGAACAGAAGGAGAGCGCCGTTCAGCAGTAAAGCCTTTGCAAAAGCCTTCAAACGCAGCGAATCCAGATATTCGTATTCATTTTTATCTGCACAGAAAGCCAACAGAAAGAGACCGCCGAAAAGCAGCAGCGAGGTCAGTTCATCGGCCACATTGGTGCTGAATGAAACAAAAAAGCTGGTATCAACAAAAGAGGACCAGACTGCAAACACGGGAAGTATGATCCGGAATTCGAACCAGATGTAAAAGACAGCCGCCACCATCCCTGAAAGGATCAGCAGATAAGCGACGAACTTCCAGCGGTAAGGCAGCAAATATTCCTTCATACAAAAACCGTCAGATCATACATTCCTTTTACCCTGCAGGCAAGGCGTTCCAGATCGCCAGGCAACCCTCAGTTAGTTGCACTTGAATAAACGGGAAAGGTGACCTGGGATTTGTCATCAAAGTCAACCTTGACCCCGACCAGCCCGAATTTGTGATTGGCCACGAAGGTGAATTTGCTGATGCCGGAACTCTTCAAAGCCGAGGGAGGGTTCATCGCAACCTGGATGGTTTTGATCATATAAAAACCATACGCATAATCATCGGTTGTTGATTTACTAACCACTGTGCGAACATTTCCGGTACTGCCAAACGGGTAGGTATCGCCAACCGAGGATTCATAATTGACCAGGATGCCTGCAGATGGGCCGGTCAGGCATTTAATACCGCCGGTTGTTTGCTGGATTCGCATATCGGCGATTGTCACTACATCCCCGTTAACGGACACTCCCGGGAAATTGGACAACATATTCTTAAACAGATCATTGGTCACGGTCGCAGAAGCGGAGTAGGCAGAGACTCCATCTGTCAGACCGGTGACCACGGCATTGAAATCACTGACCCCGGCAATCTCTGAGGAACTCGAAGAAACTGTAACTCCGATGGCTCCGATCGGCGACTGACCTCCCGACAATTCCTGAGGATCATCCGTTTTATCCTTGCTGCATGATAAGCACAAAACAACAAGTGCAAGGCTAAGGAATAAAATTGCATGCTTTTTCATGACGATGGTTTTTTATTGGTTTATGGTTTTCCAATATAGCTTATCCACAAATAGGCTCTCCTGTTTTTCAGGTACATGAGGTCGTGTTGTTTCGCATAGGCTTCTCGCTCAAAAGAGACAGACCGGTAGGCCTCCGTTTTTGACTGAAATATCCTACGGATCAAAAACTCAAACAGGTACCACACATAAAAGGGAAGGACCAGCATCTCCACCTGCTGGCGCCAATGGATTTTTTCGTGATTCAACAGGATGTCATTTGGTACACCATTGTAGTAAATCCCGAAAGGGCACAGGGAGATACCATGAATTTTTCCGAAAAATATTCCGGAAATGAAGTTAATCAATTTATTGACGGGTTTTATTCTCATGTTTGTTCCCCGGAGCCTGACCTGCTCTTGCCTCGCGAAGTTAAAAATATTTTCCGACGAATGCGATTATCAATATATTTCAGAAGATATGGTGGTCATCAAAAATCGGCAAAGGGTGGTCAGGAACTCCGATTTTTTCAACCCGTCGCAGCCAGCCTTTAAACGATCCTTTCGCGGCATAGGTATTCCCTTTGCGGATTGCCAAAAGGCATCGTGCAGCAAATCTTCTGCCACAGAAGGGTCCTGCACATACGCCCATTTTAAGAATAAAGTCCAAACGACAGAGGGAAGTGAAAAGTTCGAAGAACAAAGGAAAGAGGGAAGTATTTTAATTATAAATGCGAATCAGGGGCTTCAGCCCCATTAAAGAAACATTGATAGGAATTTCTTCCTTCCGGGACCACTTTTATCCCTTGATTCACATTAATAGTTAACGAATGCGTTTGATTTGGCAGGACATCCCCCTCCCCTTCAAGAGGATGGCCGGGGAGAGGTTGCTGTAAATCAGGAATATGCATAGTGTCTACGGCACTTGCTTATCAAAAATCACTGAAGACAGAAATTTAAACAGTCTCTTAAAGTTTTAACGAAGTTTAAAATTATCCAAATAGTGAAATCCTGACTTTTCAGATTTGCATAGCCTGACTGAAAATAAGGTTAAGCAATCAAAATTCGTTCAGCAATTTTGCAAATTGTTAAGGTATGCCACTGCCCCCTGGGGATCGCGGCTGTAAAAATCGGCTCCGATCTTATGGCAGAATTCTGTATTGAGAGGTGCCCCACCAATTAAAATTTTTGTTGATGGAAATCTTTCTTTCAAGTTTTTTACTACCGACCCCATGTTCGCCATCGTAGTGGTCAATAAGGCGGAAATTCCAACTGCACTATTTGGATACTTTGCCAGCGTATCCAGAAAGGTTTCAGATTTAACATCAACTCCTAAATCAATTACTTCCCATCCGGCTCCTTCTACTGTCATGGCGACCAGGTTTTTACCAATATCATGCAAATCGCCGAAAACAGTACCTATGATGAAAGTGCCTTTGCGTTTTACTTCACCCGACTGGAAAAAGGGTTTCAGGTGAATCAGTGCCGTACTCATGGCTTTGGCGGCCATCAGCATCTCCGGAACAAATACTTTACCCTGGCTAAACTTAAGCCCAACTGCATTCATACCCGGAATTAAACCATTTTCCAGAATTATGGTGGGTTTTATGCCTGCTTCCAACGCTTGTTTGGTTAATTCATCTGCGCCAACCTCACCCCGCATTGAAGGCGGGAAAGGTGATTTTTGATTGATTTTGCCAAACTCAATACAAGTTGTTAGTTTCTCTAATATTTCATTCATAACGATAGATTGTTCTTTGGATATGCTATTAATGAATCAGTCTTTATTATACTCAGCAATTGCTTCGAAAAAGGCATCAATGTTTTCAATTGTTGTTCCGGGAGGTATGTCGCAACCTGTGGAAATGACAAAATTGTTGTATTGCGATGTTCGTGTTAAAAGTTCTTTCGTTTTTGCTTTAATGATTTCCGGAGTGCCATTTTTTATAACTCCTGCAGGATCCAAATTACCAAACACAAGTCTGTTCGAAGGAACCTGCGGCAAAATTTCACACATATCAACAGCATTGCCGAAATGAAAGCCGGCAGCCCCAGTTCCCAGCATTGATCCGACCAGGCTAACGGTATTTCCGCAATTATGCAGAACCACCATAAAGCTGTCATCCTGGACAAAATCAACTATCTGTTTTACATACCGGGAGGAAAATTCCTCACATTGATCATCAGCAAGCAATCCGGCAGCCGGTTCAGCAATCAATACGCCGTTGCACCCTGCGGTTTTAAAAGCCAGCGCATACTCTTTTAAAAATGATGTGCAAATGCTTAAAAGTTCATGAGCGCCTTCAGGTTCAATAAGTATTGCAGTCATCATTTCGGTTATGTCGTAAAGACGACCGGCTAAGGAATATGGGCCTATGATACCACCAAATATCGGGTGGGTTGTGATATTTTCTGCAGCTAACCGGGCTGCGTGTAAATGAATTTTAGTTCTTCCATCACCTATTGCCGGAATTTTAAGGTTAACAACTTGCTCAAATGAATCCATTAATCTTTTTGAAACCGTAGGTATTTCGTGTTCACTGAAGTTAACAGGACTGCCAAATGCTTCTGCTTCAACCGACAAATCCATGATTAAAGTTATAGCCCCAACTGCAGGATATTTTTCCGATAATGCTTTCACGCAGTTATATTGAACTTCTCCTATCGTGACCATGTCAATAACCGACTTCCCGATAAGCTGAAGCCCGGGATATGTCATAACAGGCACAGCTGTTTTTTCGGTATTTGCAAAAATGGAATTTTTCCATCCTGTCATATCCGTTTTCATAAAAGGAGGTTTTAGTGATTAATTGGATTTAGTTTTTATTGAAATTTCAGCCAATTTCATAAGATTAGCGATGGGAGTATTAACGCCTATTTCGCAACCACCCGATAGGATGAATTTCTGTCCCTGCATCTGTTGTATAAGCACATTTGCCAGGTCTTCAAGGTGCTGAGAGGTCGATTCCTGAATCACAACAGGATCAATATTTCCTTTGATTACCACCTGATCGCCCAAAATCTTCCGGGCTTCAAGTAAATCAACCTGCCAGTCAAGATCAATAATATCCAAATTCAAACAACTAATGGAAGGTAATAAATGTTTGATGTTTCCGCAGATATGCAGTTTGGCTTTGGCTCCCAGTGAGTGAATATGATCAACGAGTTCTTTGTGCCTGTCTTTAACATATAGATCATAGGTGTCTGCATCAATCTGCGAACAAATTGCATCGCCAATTCCA
>DYQT01000334.1 GCA_020719165.1 Draconibacterium orientale
TGGCCGATGAATATCTGCGCCTGGCTTACCATGGATTGAGGGCCAAAGACAAATCGTTCAATGCTACTATGAAAACTGATTTTGATGAAACAATCGGAAAAATCAATGTCATTCCGCAGGACATTGGCAGGGTATTGCTCAATCTTATTACAAACGCATTCTATGCCTGCAATGAGCGAAGCCGTTTGTTTAATGCTGAAACTAACAACCCGGAAAAGCCATTAAATCATGAAAAACCTTATGATCCAACAGTTACAATTAGTACAATAAAATTGAACAACAAGGTACAAATCTTTGTTAAGGATAATGGTATTGGTGTTCCGGAATTTTTATCAGATAAAATTTTCCAGCCTTTTTTCACTACTAAGCCTGCTGGTCAGGGTACCGGCCTGGGATTAAGCATGAGTTACGACATCATTTGCAAGGGTTATGGAGGAGAACTAAAGGTGGAATCAAAGCATGGGGAAGGAACTGTTTTTATTGTTCAAATACCATTAGTAACTAATTAAAGCCATTATGAAAGCAAAATCAATTAAAGGAAATTCTCCTGAGGAAATTAAAACCGCGTTGGAACAAAGTATGGCCGATGGATTCAAACCCACTCTGGCAATCGTTTTTATATCAATTAACCAGAACAGGGAAGCTGTAAGTAATGTTTTGGATTCAGCAGGTATTTCCATTTATGGTGCAACGACCAATGGGGAATTTATTAGTGAAGATGTTGGCAATGATTCCATTGCAATTCTATTGCTGGATATAAACCGTGATTACTTCACTGTGCTTTTTGAAGAATTCCCTAATAAAAATTACAGGGAAATCACGCAGAAAATGGCCGGTGTGGCATTGGAAAAATTTACTACTCCGGCTTTTCTCATTGCAGGCAGCAATATGGAAACGGATGCTGAATTGCTGCTGTTCGGCTTTGAAGATGTGATTGGAAAGCATGTAAATGTGTTTGGCTGCATGGCAGGCGACAACTTTACTCTTTCCGAGCAATACGTCTTTACGAATGGCAAATCAAGCAACCGTGGCATTGTAGCCGTTGCCCTTAACGAAAGCAAGATTAAAATCAAGGGTGTTGCCACCTGTGGCTGGAAAGCGATGGGAACGGAGAAAACCGTCACCCGGAGTGAAGGCAACAGGCTGTACACCATCGATAACGTACCTGTCCTGGAACTCACCAAAAAATACAGCGGTATTGAAAACCTGAATAAAGACAATGCTTCACTGATGGTGGAAATTGCCACCAACTTCCCTTTGCAACTGCAAAGGGAGAAGGGTATGCCGATTATGCGGCCCGGCCTCCATGTCAACTGGGAGGATGGCTCATTTATCTGCAGTGGTTCTTTGCCTCAGGGTTCAAAGGTCAGGTTCTCACTCCCGCCTGATTTTGATGTGATCGACAAGGTGATAAGTGGAGTTGAAGAATTGAAAGCTACAGAGATGCCTGAAGCTGACGCATTGATCGTGTTTAGCTGCGCCGGTCGGCTGGCTTCGTTGGGGCCACTGATTGGCCAGGAAATCGGGGGTGTAAAAAATGTATGGAATGTGCCGATGGCCGGTATGTTTTCAAATTCGGAACTCGCACGTGCCACTGACGGAAACCTCGAGATGCATAACCTGACTACTTGTTGTGTAGCATTAAAAGAGCGATAGATGAACCAGCATCTTCAAACTTTACTTGACTCTATCCAACGATCTGAAACGCTGAGTTCCGAAGTAAAAGATGTGCTTCTCAATTCGTTGAAAGCCGCAGATAAGGAACTGGAAATAACGGCATTCAAACTCGACCGCACTGAAAAAGTAAAGCGTACAACAGCCATTCTGCTCGAAGAAACAATCGAAGAACTGGAGCAGAAACAAAAAGCAATCGAAGAATCCAATCTGGCATTGCAAAAATCGCTGGAAGAATTGAAAGCTACTCAGGCTCAACTCATCCAGGCCGAAAAGATGGCCTCCCTCGGTGAACTCACCGCTGGCATTGCCCATGAAATTCAAAATCCGCTAAACTTTGTAAACAACTTTAGTGAGGTAAGCAGTGAGCTGCTCATTGAAATGGTTGAAGAAATTGAAAAGGAAAATTACGATGAAGTGAAAGCAATTGCCGTTGATATAAAACAAAACCTCGAAAAGATAAATCACCACGGCAAACGCGCTGCTGATATTGTAAAAGGAATGCTGCAACACTCACGCACTTCAAGCGGCCAAAAAGAGTTAACCGACATCAATGCCCTGGCCGATGAATACCTGCGTTTGGCTTATCATGGTCTTCGTGCTAAGGACAAATCCTTTAATGTCACCATGAAAACGGATGTTGATGAAACAATTGGTAAAATCAATGTCATTCCGCAGGACATTGGCCGGGTATTGCTCAACCTGATAACAAATGCATTTTATGCCTGTAATGAGAAAAGCCGGCTGGTTGATCTTGAAAAAAAGAATCCTGAAGATACATCAACCCGGGCAAATAGTTATTCACCCATTGTTACTGTTAGCACAAAGAAATTGAACAACAAAGTCCGGATAATTGTTAAAGATAACGGTAATGGTATTCCTCCAAAAGAATTGGATAAAATATTCCAGCCTT
>DYQT01000335.1 GCA_020719165.1 Draconibacterium orientale
TTGTCATCAAGCTATGTGTTGGAAAAGTAAAAAAATATTCTCGCTGAATCGCTGCCTGCATTGTTTGCATTTGTTATTCTGATTTATTCTTCTTACTTTTGCAGTCCTTTTAAAAAAACCATATATTCATTAAAATCAACGAGAAATGTTAAAACAGTACGAAACCGTTTTCATTATGACTCCCGTTTTGTCTGATGAACAGATGAAGGAAACGGTAGATAAGTATCAGAAGTTCCTCGTCAGCAAAGGTGCTGAGATAGTTCACGAGGATCATTGGGGGTTGCGAAAGCTGGCCTATCCCATTCAGAAGAAATCAACAGGATTCTATCATTTAATTGAATTTAAAGCTGAGCCTACACTGATTAAAGAATGGGAAGTGACCTTTAAACGCGATGAGCGGATCCTCCGCTTTTTAACCGTTGTTTTTGACAAGCACATACTCGCCTACAGTGAGAAAAAGCGCGCCAGGTCGAAAGCGTTAAAGGAAGTAAAAGAGTAGTAACCATCCAAAAAACTGTTTGATCATGGCAACACAACAACAAGGTGAAATAAAGTATCTGACCCCGATTGCGGTAGATACCAAGAGAAAGAAATATTGCCGCTTCAAAAAAAGCGGTATCAAATACATTGATTACAAGGACGCCGACTTTCTGCTCAAGTTCGTTAACGAACAGGGTAAGCTTCTTCCCCGCCGTATTACCGGTACATCCACAAAATACCAGCGGAAAGTAGCACAGGCAGTTAAACGGGCCAGGCACATTGCCCTCATGCCCTATGTTGGTGATTTATTAAAATAAGGAGGAACGAACCATGGAAGTTATTTTAAAGCAAGACGTCCTCAACCTGGGCTATACAAACGAAAAGGTAAATGTAAAGCCCGGCTATGCCAGGAATTATCTCATTCCGCAAGGCATTGCCATTCTGGCCACCGAATCTAACAAAAAGGTGTTAGCGGAAACCCTGAAGCAAAAAGCGCACAAAGAGGCTAAAATCAGGAAGTCGGCTGAAGATTTATCCGACGGATTGAAGAGCCTGACCGTAAGAATAGGCGCCAAAGCTGCTGAAAGTGGCAAAATATTCGGGTCGGTAAATGCCATTCAGGTTGCTCAGGCATTGAAAGAGCAGTTTGATTTCGATATTGACCGCAAGAAAATTCATGTTGATCATGAGCATATCAAGGAATTGGGAACCTATAAAGCCAAAATACATCTTCATAAGGATGTGCAGGTTGAAATCAGCCTGGAAGTTTTTGCTGAATAAAGCTATTCTGAAAATTTGTAATTTTATCCCGGAATCCCATAGATTCCGGGTTTTTTTATGCTGTCACAAAACCAGATCAAACATATCACTGCACTCAAGGTCAAAAAGTTTCGAGAGGAACAGCGGCAGTTTATTGCCGAAGGGCATAAACTTGTGCTGGATTTACTCGGCAGCGAATTCAACATCGCCGGAATTTATGCCTCTGCTGAATGGATTATTGAAAACCTGCCGGAAATAAGGAAAAAAAACATCCCTGTTTTTGAAACCTTGCCCCGTGAGATGGAACGGATTTCATCACTCTCCACCCCAAGCCCTGTATTGGCAGTGATAAACCTTCCATTATCAAATCATCAGATTGACACTTCACCACATTCCCTTACCGGCAAATTGACCCTCGCCCTCGACGATATCCGCGACCCGGGAAATTTGGGAACCATTATCCGCATTGCCGATTGGTTCGGCATCTCCACCGTGTTATGCTCTGAGAGTTGCGTCGATACCTATAATCCTAAAGTCGTGCAGGCCACCATGGGCTCCATTGTGAGGGTGAATGTAATCAGGTGTAACCTCATAGATGTCCTGACACGAATTTCAGCCACTGGGAACGAGCCATGCTCTGCTGATCATTTGCCGGTTTATGGAACTTTTTTGGAGGGGGAGTCACTGTTTTTGCAACCACTCAGTAACTATGGCATTATTGTAATCGGCAACGAGTCGCGCGGAATTTCTGCTGAGTTGATACCGTTTATCACCCAAAAACTCTACATTCCTTCTTTTGGAACGCCGGGTGCAGGCAAAGCTGAATCGTTGAATGCCTCCATTGCGACCGCCATCATCTGCGCTGAATTCCGAAGGAAATCAGAAAAAAATTCATGAGAAAAAACAAAATTATTGCCGTTATTCTGAGCCTGATCTCTGTTCTTTTTACATCAGCATGTTTTGCACATGGATTCCCAACGGAAAATATATGCTACGACCCCTCGCTCAAAACAATTCAGGTGTTCAAAGAGGGATTTGAACTCTCTGCTCCGATAATCCAACTGAATTCTGCAGAACGTCTTGTCATCCAATTTGATGACCTCGATCCCGATATCAAGCGGTTCAAATTCACGGTGGTACACTGTGAAGCTGACTGGCGGGTATCTGCCGACCTCACTGTGGCAGATTACATTGACGGGTATCGCGAAGAAAATATTGACCAGTATGCCTACTCCTATAATACCACAGCCAGGTACACGCATTTCCAAACCACCTTTCCAACCAGCAACATGCGCCCAAAACTATCGGGGAACTATATTTTG
>DYQT01000336.1 GCA_020719165.1 Draconibacterium orientale
GTGCCGAAGGTTCCGGTGCCGCCCGTCAACAATAGTGTCTTTCCTGCAAACATGACCTGTTATCTCCTTGTTTAATCTTGTTTTATCAAAATAATTATCATAAATTCTTAATCGCATTCCTAAAAAGATTACGATTTAGGTCAACTAAAGTCTGATCGTTGCATACTTCAGCACCACAACGGTACGCACCGTGGCTCCATATCAGATATTCATCAGTATCCATGCGGGCAACACGTTGCAAAATATTCTTAAAGATCACAGGTTCATCCAGAGGAACAACCCAGCCGGCGTTCCGTACTTCCAAGTCCTGCCATGGGGTTTGATCACTGATAAGAACCGGGCAACCAGCAAGCAGCGCCTCCAATATAACATGCCCAAAACTCTCGCTGAACGTAGGGAAAAACAATAGATCGTGTTGTAAAAAAACATCGCCAACTTTGCTATTGGCAACCGCGCCACGGTACTGCACACTTATGTTTGCCGGTAGCTCTGCAATAATCGCCTGACACCTATTCCAGTAGTCATGGTCTTCCAGCGGACCATAGATATCAAACTTAACTGTGGCTTCTACTGATTTTAAAATATTTAAAGCACCCTCAAGATTTTTTATTGTCGCCAGACGTGATAGAAATACAGCCCGAAGAAGACCGGGGGTTTTGCTGCGAGCCTCCTTGCTTTCACTAGAGATCTCCAATCTGGACGGAAGGTCAGGCGCAACAACAATTTTTGCCTTTTTTCCCCAGACCGCTCTGATATCACGCTGTTCTGATTCACTACCTGCTTGCCAGATAACCCGTTCATAGAGACCAATCAATTTGGCTATTGACAAAAAATAAGCCTTTCGACGAGCTTTGATCGCTAATGCTGCGTCAGCAAATTCACCACGGGGAGCAATAACTATCGGAATTGTTCGGGGAATCAAACCAGCTTGGCAAAGCAGCAATGGGGTGATTGAAAATGCAAAATCAAAGAAGCTATTCAAATAAAGAACATCAGGGCAGCTCTCAATGATTATTTTTCGCAACCGAATCAGAGAACCGCCAACGGGCCCGAGATATTTTACGGCAGCGTCACCAACTAACGTCCAGCTGTTGCTGTCGATGCCTGAATAAGGAGTTTCATCTCCAAGGTCGCGGTCACGCGTAATAACCATGAAGCTAAAATCGTCCCTCAAGTGCTGTATTATATTGACTAGGGTGCGGATTGGCCCACCGGCTTTGTAACCTGGTAGAAACCAGCTTGAAAATGCAAGAATTTTTAAGCGGCACATAAACACACCAACGCATTTGAACCTTGATAAGATAGTAAACTATATATTTTCCTGATGTTGATCATTATCATCGCACGCCCCCCTGCCCCACTATTTCAGTTGGACTCAGCAGGTGCTGGGTTCTGTCGGGAATTTGAATCCCCATGAACCTTTTCAAAAGAATGTCCGGATTACGTAAAAAGAGCATCAGTAGCTGCCAAATTCCAACAACTTTTCTCCCGCTGCAATAGAGTATTTTGGCTTCGGTTAGTAGTCTTCCAACAATGGCTTCGTCAACCAGTCTCGACACATCGACCTTTTCCTTCAGCCTTCCCACAATATAATCGCGATGGGATTGCCATAGATCTTCGTGACCTTTTTCAATCAATATCATCTTTTGTTGCGAAAGCAGCCGTACCCAATTTCCTGTAAAAACGTTTTCATTTGTTACATGAATAAACCTTGCCGTATCCGACAAACTGTTGAAGCGGAATTTCAAGAGATGCTGAGGAGAGTTGCCGAACCGGCAACACAACGTCATCCTCAGCCAAAGATCGTAATCTTGCCCATTTGTGAAGTAAGGGTCATAAGCCCCGCACCCCAAAACAGCTTTTTTCCGAAAAAGCACGGTGGGGTGCATAATCGTCATTTTCCCATTCGCAGCAAGGATCTCTGCCTTTATAGTCAGATTATCCAGAGGCATTGATATACCCCAAAGATCAAGGCCATCCTCATTTATGTAGTCGGCTCCGCTGCCAAAAACGTCCGGTCGCCCTGCTTTCTCCCAATCTTCGAGCAAAGCAGCAAATCGGTGTGGATAAGCCACATCGTCGGCATCCATCCTCATCACAAGGTCTGCAGAGCAACATTCCAACCCGTAATTCAGAGCCGCCGGCAACCCACGATTCTCGATGGAGAATATTTTCAGGCGATGATCTCTGTATGATGCAAGTATTTCTCCGGTGCTATCTTTCGAACCATCATTTACAATAACGAATTCAAAATCCTTGAATGTTTGGGTCAGAATACTGTCCACAGCTTCACGCAGAAATTTTTCACCGTTATAGACACTCATCAAAACCGAAATCTTAGGGCTCATTTCTCCTCACCACTATATATTTACCACGATATTCAACCATTTTGCGTATCCTAAACAATTAGCTGCCAGAAGAAACCAGCTCCCATCTTTCAGGAATCAACCCATTAAAACACCATGAAGTAACTCCACCATCCGGAGTAAACTCTGGAACCAAGACTACTGAATCTGCGGACTCTCCAAGCCAGGCCCCCCACCAACTGAATGTACTGTTGG
>DYQT01000337.1 GCA_020719165.1 Draconibacterium orientale
CCCCTTGTTTGTAAATTTATCACAACAGAATTACAACCTTCAGTCCGCGTCACATTGCATTGATGCCGGCCATCCCGATTCTCCTGAAGACCCCGACCATTCAATTGTTGACATTGGAAAATACTATTACCAGCAGTCTTTTGTGGCATCATTTACAGCCGACACAACATGGGGACTTCCTCCACTTACCGTTCAGTTTACCGACAATTCAACCGGCAATCCTACCCAGTACCAGTGGGATTTTCAGAATGATGGGGTGATTGACAGCTATTTAAAAAATCCGGTTTTTACCTATTCGCAAATGGGTTTGTATTCGGTAAAACTTAAAACCATCAAAGGATTCACCAATGATGTAAGGATATGTCCCAATTTCATAAAATGTACCTACACCCAACAACCAGTTCTTGAATCGGTTGACGATGTGGCGGGCGACCAGGGAGGTAAGGTTACAGTTACCTTTTTACGTAGTTATTATGATGAAACACAAACCAGAGAAAAATCTGAAAAATATTTCATTGGGATTAACACGGGTTCCGGCTGGGAAGTGGCCGATTCGGTTGATTGCTCAGGTCTTGATGAATACTCCGTAACCTGTGATACTCCTTTTGACTCGACAGCCATTAATTCCGGACCAATCAGTTTCAGGATAACTGCAGGCATGGTTGAAGGGGATTTTACAAGCAACGAAATGCAGGGCTACTCAGTAGATAACCTGGCGCCACAGATTCCGCAAGGGTTAACGGCTGTGATTTCAGGCCAGACTTTTAGTTTAACATGGGAAGAAGTACCCGACCCGGATGTGCAGTATTATGCAGTTTACCAATCGGACGAGAATGGAATTTTCGGTAATGAACCAATAATATTAATTCCTCATCCCCCGCTTCAAAACCTTCCGGTTATAACCATTCCATCGATGTTCGCAGTATGTGCTGTTGATAGTTCGGGCAATGCCGGTAATTTATCAGAACCCGTTGACTCGCCTCTAAAACAAACCATCAGCCTCAACCAGGGATGGAATGATATTTCATCGTACGTTAATCCGGTAAATCCAACCCTTGATGTAATGTTTTTGCCCATTGCTGGTCAATTGATTATTTTACAAAACTTAACGGGTGTTTATTACCCTCTTCAACATCAAAATACCCTTGGGGAATGGGACGCTCACAATGGCTATCAGATTAAACTGAATGCTCCGGTCAGTTTTGATGTTACCGGTTTTGAAGAAAAAAACAATGTAGTTGAATTGAACGAGGGATGGAATCTTGTACCGGTTTTATGCCGTTGTGCTGTAAATACTGAGGAAGTAGCCGAAATTGTTGGTGAAAACCTGGTTCTGATTTGTGAGGCACTTGGATTGAATGTTTTCTGGCCGACACAAAATGTAACCTCACTCAGTCAGCTTTTGCCGGGCAGAGCTTACCTCATTAAAATGAATGATGCCGGATTTTTATCCTTTCCTGAATGTCCGGAATAGGATTATGTAAATGAATTTATTAAAAAAAATAGTTTTGTAAGATTTAATATTAATATCATGAAAAAAGCATTTACAATCCTTCTATTCACAGTTTTCAGTACATCCTTTTTATTTCCGCAAGGATTAATTATCAACCATTTATGCACAGATTTAGATGCTGTTCCGGGCGATTGGATTGATTCGGCCAAAACCAATCTGCGAATTACCTACCAGCACACTTCACACGGAAGCCAACTGGTGAGCGGGCTTAACGCCATTGCCACAACGCATGGAACGACCTACAACTTCAACAGTTCAGGGTATGGTTTGGTACCGGGAGTTTTTTTTAATGATTATGGAATGCCCGGCGCTGGTGACCTGGGACATAATGGTGACCTTTCGTGGGTAAACGCGACCATCGCCATTTTAAGTGACCCCAATTGTGACCGGAATGTGGTAATGTGGTCGTGGTGCGGCGGGGTAAGCGACAACGATTCAACAGGAATTTACGCCTACCTCAACGCCATGAACAGCCTCGAATCGGAATATCCTGATGTGAAATTTGTTTACATGACCGGGCATCTAGATGGCGGCGGAGTAAACGGCAACCTGAATAAGATGAACAACCTGATAAGAAATTACTGCAATGAAAACAATAAAATCCTTTTCGATTTTGCCGACATCGAGAGTTATGCCCCCGGAAATCCGCAAAACTTCATGGAATGGTGTGCTTTGGATGGACTGAATTATGACCCGACCTGCAACAATCCCTGGAATGGGCCCAACTGGGGCGCCGAATGGGTGGCCTCCAATCCTTTCCATCCTTACGTAATTGACGTTAATGCCTGCAGCGAATGTGCACACAGCGATTCGCCCAACGAAGCCAAACTGAATTGTGTATTGAAAGGAAACGCCCTTTGGTGGATGTTGGCCAAACTTGCGGGATGGGACGAAATAACAGGTGAAGCCAACATCACGAGAGAATCAGAAAGGATTTCAATTTTTCCAAATCCAACCCATGGAATGATTACCATTTCAGCTAACCAGAATATTTCGGGCATTGAAATTTTCGATGTTTTGGGTAAAAAGGTTTTTTCTTTTAATG
>DYQT01000338.1 GCA_020719165.1 Draconibacterium orientale
TCCCTTTTTAGGGAACGCAACCTTCTTCACTTTTTTCTGGCGAAGTCAAGTTATCGTACTCCCGTCCGATACATTTAACGTATTTGCGGGCTGGAAAGCATCAGATCCTGTTTTTAAAAACCGCTCAATACACGTCTTTAAAAAAAAACAGCGATGAGTAAAAAAAAAGACAAGAAGGATCGTTCACGCTTTTTTCGCATGATACATGTGCCATATCTTGCAGGCCCCTTCATGGCTGACCATGCAGGGACCGACCGGGTTCCTTGGGGTGCAGACCTTTCCATACAGCTTGCAGTCAGATGGCGTAGCAATTCCCCGCAGCACCTTGTCACAGACACAGGCAGAATGCTTGCTGATATGTTTAAAGACGATCCCGAATTTCTTCTGGGCATCATACTGTTCGAACTCCTTTTTCAGCCGGAGCCCTGAGCCCGGAATGACCGGGAATC
This sequence comes from Draconibacterium orientale, assembly GCA_020719165.1. Classification (GTDB taxonomy): domain Bacteria; phylum Bacteroidota; class Bacteroidia; order Bacteroidales; family FEN-979; genus CAIVAT01. The sequence goes on from DYQT01000338.1 coordinate 450, forward strand.
CCCGCCATTCAACATCCGCGGTTTCAAATACCTCATACATGAGTCTCCTGGCATTCTGGTTACCTTCGCGGGAGACAACCCTTGGATAGGCATTATCCACCCGGTGTGTTCCTTCTTTCACCTGTTTCACCAGCATGAGCAGCCCGAGAAGGATATCTTCGGGTTCAAACCCGGCAACAACCTGCGGTACCGGGAACTGTTCATACTCCTCATAACCCATGATCGCACAGACATGGCCGGGGAGCATGAATCCGTGAAGTTTCGCTTCACCCTGTTCCAGCAGCCATTTCATGGCCGGTGGAACAATGCGGTGGCAGGACAGGATAGAAAAATTTTCCGGGGGTTTTGTAAGGAGGGTGGCAGCTACTGTCGGGGCTGTGGTCTCAAAACCTACGGAAATGAAAACCACCTCTTTGTCTGTCTTCTGGGCAATCTCTACTGCCTTGTGGACTCCCTGGACCACCCGGATATCGCCTCCACAGGATTCTAATGAACCTTTTGATCCGGGAACCCTGAGCAGGTCACCATAGGTTGCTATAATACAATCTTTATGAACGAGATCGAGCGCGGCATCAATCTCTCCCTGGGGGGTGATGCAGACCGGACAGCCCGGCCCCATAACGATCTTTAACTGTTCGGGCAGAATGCTGCGCAGGCCGGATCGTGCAATGGAAGCTTCATGCGTACCACAGATATGCATGAATGTCATATCCCGGTCTACTAATTCCGCAAGTGTTTTGGCAATATCAGTCCCCGTCGCCATGTAATCTTAATATTATTTACCTTTGGTCACATAAGACTACGTACATGGAGATCGGGATTTTAGATATCAGCTATGTGTATGCCGCTGCAACGGTTGTAATTGGTGTGCTTCTGGCCCTTGTAATACGGGGAGTTGTGAACTGGCTTAAAACAAAAGCCGGGCAGACGGAAACAAAGTGGGATGATATCATTATTGCCGCGATTGGCACTCCGGTACAGGTCACCATTATTGTTGTGGCGGTCTATTTTTCAATCAGCCGTTTCGGCATTCTCCCGTCAAACCTACTCTGGGTACTCGACCCCCGGTTTGTTACCGCATTCTATATTGTGATCGGTGCGTGGATGGTCTCTTCATTCCTCCATGACATCATCGCGATCTATGGTCATGAACTGGCAGAACAATCGGAAGGAGACTGGGATGATCGGTTGGTAGAACTGCTCGAACTCGTGGTCAAATATGTTGTGTGGTTTGCAGCCATAATGGTCATTCTATCCATATTTGAAGTGAATATTACCCCATTCCTTACGGGCGCTGGTATCGCCGGGCTGGCCGTGGCACTGGCAGCCCAGGATATTATTTCCAATTTCTTTGGCGGGGCCATCATTACGATTGACAAACCGTTCAAGGTTGGCGACCGTATAAAAGTCGACCAGTATTATGGCGATGTCATCAGTATCGGTCCGAGAAGCACCCGCTTAAAGACACTGGATTACCAGATCGTTACGATCCCCAACAATAAGATTACGACAAATATAATCATAAATTATGCAGAACCCGATCAAAAACTCAGGATTATCCTTCCGGTAACGGTTGCTTATGGTAGTGATCCACAACTGGTAAAAAAGATCCTGCTTGATATTGCACAAAACACGATAAAAAATACTGAATATCTTCTGCCAGAGCCAGCCCCAAAAGCATTCTTCCTGGAGTTCCAGGATTCCAGTCTTAAGTTCATCCTCTACGTATGGGCACGGAAATACAATCTTCCCGATGAAGTAAAAGATGCCATCAACTCGCAGATTGCAGAACGCTTTGCTGCTGAAGGTATCGAGATTCCGTTCCCCCAGATGGAAGTCCGGCTAAAAAAATAAATCCTTTTTTTTTTAAATTATTCCTATATTCTCATAAAAAATTTTCGTTTTTTATTGGTGGATGGCGCAAATGCAGAGTCGAAGTGCATATAAAAATTGCATCAGGATACCTATACGTCAAACATTTTTTGGTTCTGGAGAAACGCCCGTGAACCATTTGGATTCACTCCCCCAATATAAAAAAAATCACGTGTGTTTCACGGGTAGTGTACCCGAAGTGCTGTAAAAGTGAAGATACCCTGTATCCAACAGTG
>DYQT01000339.1 GCA_020719165.1 Draconibacterium orientale
ACGATGACGAATCCATACTTTACCGACGCATTCCTGAACGTCTTGCCGCCAATCAGCCCCAAGAACTCCAGACGGACGCCATTCTAAACGGGCATTATCAATAATACGGCGGCTGGTTCCGTCTTGGTTGACTACGAATAAGTTTGGTATCCCCAAAAAAGGTGGGTTTTCCTCTGGCAGCCCTGACAGTCGGCGTCCTTCCAACAGGTATGTTTCATCATTTGGATCGGCACTGGCGCAATGAAAGCGGCAGTTTCCAAATTCTGGGTGATTCCATTCAACAGCACCTTTTACCTGATGGAGTACACGTTGGAAGTCATGGGCATGACCAATACACTCTATGTCGCAATTTCCTTCAAAGCTGCCATCCGTAGGAGATAATATAAAAATTTTATCTTCACGGCAGCGTACAGTGCCTTCACCAAGGAACTCGTTTTGGCTAGCACCTTTTTTGAATACCCAGGGCAGAGGCCCCCATTCCTGGTTGCCATGTGCCGGTAGGCAGTAATCGTTTATGCCATCGTTAATGTAGATTTGTACACCTGCCAACATTGCCGCACCGGATAATCGCACACCATTTCGTCGCAACACCTCGCAGCGATAAACTGCATCGGTTCCCTCTCCACGCAAGCGGGTAAGTAGGGCAATCTGTTCAATCCCTTCGGATGTATGGAGAAAAAGGCGCAATCTTGGAGGAAATTCGGCCTTATTGGTCCACTTTTGCAAGCTGGCACCCTGGAGGCTGTTTGGTAGTTCAAGAAGTTGCTCAACAGTCCATTCGTCACCTTTTTGGATGAGAATTCTCTGCCAACGGACTTTTTGTCGTTCGGTGATAGCCAGCACGCGCGCTTCATTGACCAGGTTTTTCAGCAGGAGCTCAATGGTGTCATTTTCTACTGGAAGCGGCAATTCATTGCGCCAATGCTCATCCTGTTGGTTTAACGCGATAATAGGATCTAGTGCATCGGCAACCCGTTCCTGCAATGCCACCACTTTCTGTATCAAGTCTCCGCTCAGAGTAAATACTATGTCATGGCGCAATGAGCGTGGGAGAAGGTGGGAACAGTGGCGCGCCAATGTGTTTACATTGCATTCAGACGTGTGTTTTTCTCGGTGATAGCTTGACAGCAATTGGCGGAAATAGCGGTTAAGATGTGTGTTTTCATTCTTCAATAGAAGGAGTGGTAACCCTCCCTCGCAGGCGATGGTTAATAGAAATTCGCGGTGCCCGATTTGATTGTGTAGCAGCGGCCTTCCCCACCATAACATCCCTCTATTAATCGTTACACGAAGCCAGTTATGGTCTGGTGCAACTTGCCCGAATTCGGCAAGAACGGTTTCCCATTTCCATGGACCACCAGCATGTCGCCTCCGCCAGGTTTCAGCAGCATAAAGACAAAAAAGTGCTTCAAGGTGGGGCCTAGACCATCTACCCTTGAAGAGCTGAAACATTGCAGTGACATAGGACTTTAGTTGTTCATATTCATTGTCACGGCATTTATAAGCATACAAAGGCCGACCATCTGGTTTAATGCTTCTGGTGTGAAAGAAGAGGAATTTCTCCAACCAGTCATCCAACCAATTATCCAATGTGTCCATTTAGTGCACCTGTATCTAAATTCGTGTAAAAATTCTTAACGTTCCCATTTTTTCTTCATATTCTCTTTGAACACCCGCTCGGCGATGTGAATTTCGTTAAATTCGGTGAACGTTTTTTCAATCATGCAAAGGTTTTTGCTTTCGATCATCATGATCGGTTGCAGGCAAGCGGCGCCCGGTCCTGGAACCACCTTGATAAGTACCTGAAACAGTGGTAGGTATAGTTGCCAGTACGGAATTGATTCAACCAAAACCTTGATTGGCGTCATCACAGCAAAGGAAAGGATATTTGATGACCAGGTTGGAATGACATCAAAATTTTTTAAATTTTCAGCATTGTCATTGAGAAGGCATTTGGTCAATGATAATGTGTGTGAATCAAGGTCTACTTTGTCAAAGAATTTGTGTTCGCAGGAATGTGCCCGCCACAGGACTGAAAGAAAAAACCGAGCAAGTCTGTTGTAATCGTATTGCCCGAAATCTAAACCTTGAGCAGTAACAACCGGTTTTCGCTGTAAAACTGTCGCTGCATAATCATCCCAAGCGGCAAGGCGATCTTCGCATTTTTTACAGACATACTTTCCATAGATTCCTGTTTGAGATTTTTGTTCGTATTCTTTCGCATACGATGACGCAATTTTCATACGTCGTGCGTCTATGGGCAGCATTTTATACATCCATTGTGGAATGACATGCGAGCATGGATGCAATGGTTCGGGCGAATTGCAGAGTTTGCAACAATAAGCAGCTGACACTTCAATGATTTTCTGAGGGGATTGATGGGTTTGGGTCATAAATCAAAGTCCTTGCAATGACCGGCGAAAAGGGGAACCTGCCTACCGTTGGCATTTAGTGTGTGTTCTCCATTATCATTTTTTCTTAGAGTTGAGATATTTCCAAAAGATCTGAACCTTCAGCCTACCTTCCACTATTTGGTGAAATTAT
>DYQT01000009.1 GCA_020719165.1 Draconibacterium orientale
CGACCTGTTCGGTGCCAAACCTGTCAGGTTTGCTTTTGATGCCTGTGAATTTATCAAATTTCGACCTGTTCGGTGCCAAACCTGTCAGGTTTGCTTTTGATGCCTGTGAATTTATCTAATCTCGACCCATCTGGAAAAAAAACCTGACAGGTTTTGGTATCGCATTCATTTCGCCTTCCTCCTGAGCCGCGACCGGATGATTACCGCTGCTAAATTAAGGGTAAATGTGAGTAATAACAACACCATGGTGGTGGCAAACTGGATGGGAAGCGTTTCATCCACATTGGCCGACTGGGTTGCCATGATGTAAATATGGTATCCAAGGTTCATAAACTGGTCGCTCAGCGAGGTGGGCAGGGTAGCCAGGTAATAAGCCGCCCCTGTAAAGAGGATCGGAGCAACCTCCCCCGCGCCGCGGCTCACGGCCAATATTGTACCGGTCATGATCCCTGAGCGTGAGCCCGGGATAACAATGCGTCGGATCGTTTCCCATTTCGTAGCGCCCAGTGCCAGACTTGCTTCACGCAATTCGCGGGGCACTGTTCGAATGGCCTCTTCTACCGAAACGATCACCACCGGAAGGGTAAGCAGAGCCATGGTCAGGCTGGCCCAGAGAATGTTGGGCTGGCCCCATTTCAGTTCTCCTCCCAGGAAGGTGTTATCCATTCCCGTGCCAACGAATTTAATGAAAAAACCCAGTCCGAACAACCCGAAAATAATGGAAGGAACGGTCGCCAGTGTTCGCACCGCAAACCGGATGGTTTGTGCCAGGATCGATTTCTCGTGGGCATATTCGGTAAGGTATATGGCCGTGAGCGTGCCAAACGGAACGGCTGCTACCGACATGATCAACACCAGCAAAGCAGTACCATAGATTGCCGGGAAAATTCCCCCTTTCATCATGCCATCTTCCGGAAAGGCAGTCAGGAATTCCCACGAAAAGGTCTCTTTTCCCCCAATGATGATCACAACCAGCAGGATGATAATCACGGCAATGATCAAAATGGCAGAAAACGCAGTGACTCCGATGAATAATCCGCCGGTTATTGCTTTTTTCGTGCTCATGCCTGTTTCCCTTGAAAACGTTTCACCAATTTCCCCTTCACATAAAATTCGGCCAGTGCATTGAGGCTGAAGTTAAAGATAAACAGCAGGGATCCGATCAGAAAGAGCACATTGTAGTGCGTATCGCCAAATACGACCTCTGCCATCTCCGCACCAATGGTCGCAGCGAGCGTACGAACCGATTCAAACGGGTTGAGCCCGGTCATGGCTGCGTTACCGGTGGCCATCAGGGCGATCATGGTCTCCCCGAAAACGCGGCCAACACCAAGCAGGATCGCGGCAAAGATTCCCGGGGTGGCTGCCGGTAGGGTCACAAATAAAGCTGTTTGCCATCGTGTGGCACCAAGCGCCAGGCTGGCTTCGGTGTATGTTCTCGGTACCGCGGTAAGTGCATCTTCGGTGATGGTAAAAATAATCGGGATGGCTGCCAGGGCCATGGCTACTCCTCCGACAAACGCATTGAGCCTTCCGTCGTATCCGAAAATATTCTGAAAAAAGGTTGCCATCACCATCAGGGCAAAAAATCCGATCACCACCGATGGAAAACCAGCCAAAAGTTCGATGGCAGGTTTGATAATTTCGCGCAGCCAATAGGGTGCGAACGATGCCGAGAACAGGGCGGCCAGAATGGCAATGGGTGCGGCAAACAACATGGCTATAAGCGTGACCTTCAGGGTTCCGACAAAAAGAGGGACCAACCCATACCTCGGATTGTCTGACACCGGCAACCATTGTTTGCCGGTCAAACTCTTAAACGTCGCCCTATCCGACCCATACACAATGGTGTCTTCCCCTTGCGCCTGGTTCTCGGTCATCAGCGTATCTGTCTCTGTAACCCCGTATTGCTCCTGACCTGAAGCATTGGTCTGCACAGGTTCAACCCCATACTGCTCCTGCCCCGAGGCATTGGTGACAACCTCAGCATCCGTTCCGTACTGCTCCTGTTTCTGAACAGTCTCAACTTTGGCAACCTCTTTTTTCTTCGATTGAAATATGGGTATCGATTCCTTGAACACAAAGAAAAAGATCAGTACAATAATGGTTATGGAAAGAAAAGCTACCCCGGTGATAATCTTTTCTGAAAGAAATTCAGACCACCTGAACCTCTTCTTCAACGACTCTTTGGTGAATACGAATCCCTGGTTTTCTATTGGATTGTCCATTGTTTATTTTTAACGATAAAAGGCGGGGTGCACTATTTTACCGGGAAATAACCAACTTCTGCAACCATTTTCTGCCCTTCTGGACTAAGTATCCAGTCGATGTAAGCCTTTAACTCTCCTGTAGGCTTGTTCCGCAAATACATATACAAAAAACGCGTGATGGGGTATTGCCCTTTTTTAACCGTTTCGGTATCGGCAACATATGCGGGACTCTTGTCGTCTTTTTTTACCGCACAATGTTTCACGCCCGCAGCGTAGGCGGCGCCGCCATAGCCAATCCCCCATTTATCTTTCGATACAGCATTCACAACAGCTGCAGTGCCCGGCAAGGTCTGGCAGCTGGCTGCATAATCGGCCTTTACAACCTGGTCCTTAAAAAACACATAGGTGCCTGAACTATTCTCACGGCCATACAATTTAATATTCTGGTCGGGACCGCCAACCTCTTTCCAGTTGCGTGTTTTCCCTGAGAAGATACCGCTCAGCTGTTTCAGTGTTAACTCTTTCACCGGATTGGATTCATGTAAAAAAATGGTAATTCCGTCTTTTGCACAAGGTATTTCAACACCAAGAGAGGCATAACGCTCCTTCAACTTGTCCATTTCCGACTGTTTCATCGGGCGGCTTGCATTGCAAATGTCGGTTGCACCGTTTATCAGGGCGGCAATGCCGGTCCCCGAACCTCCTCCAGTTACCTGGACTACAGTTTCAGGGTGCGATTTCATATACACTTCCGCCCACTTTTGTGCCAGAATCACCATGGTATCAGAACCTTTTACAGTTATTTTTTTGGGTGCCGGCATAAACGCGAAGCCCAACAAAGCGATCATTACAACCGCTGCCATTCCGAATTTTGTTTTCATCTTTCTCATGATTTATGATTTTATAACTACAACTATTTTTCTTCTCATCTTCTTTTTTAAGCCCCTCCCTATTTGGGGAGGGGTTTGGGGTGGGGTTGCCCCTCCCTATTTTGGGGTGGGGTCGGGGTCTAAAACTTCACCTGCAACCTCACAGTTAACAAATTCTGCTTGATCGAATTGCTGTAATCATACACCCCTGGTACACCATTCGCAGTGTAAGAGGTCGTTACATTTCCAACACCATCGGCATTTACACCAACCTGCTTGTTCATAGGGATTGCATAGGCCAACATGATTTTGATGTTATCATCAAAAAAATAGGTATACGCCAGGGTGATTGTGTGATATTTGATATCGCTGGTTCCGCTTTTCAAGGTATTGACCAACACCGTTTTAGTTTGTGTGTTTGTCGCAACCACGGGGGATGTTCCTGCGTAGGCATATTTATCTGTGGTAACTGTTTTTACTGCTGCATCCCACTTGGCAACGCCAATCTCAGTGGAAGGAAGCTTGGTGTTCGGATTGTAATAATCGTAACGAGCAGCAATCTGATGATGCTTGCCGATGTTTTTAATAAAGTACACATAGCAGCCGCTGAAACTTTTCTCAATAGCCGGCCTGCTGTTGGTTGTGTTTGTTGTGAGGGTGGTCATGATGACGGTATCATTTTTAATGGCAGTGGTTACCGGGCTAACTACGCTGGTTTTTGAAGTGTATCCCGGGGTTCCGTTTACGCCAAAAATATATTCACCTTTCAGGGTGAGACCTCCCAGAAAGTCAAAATAGAGCTGAGTTTCAAAGCCAACCCAGTTTTTCCGTATCAGCTTTCCGATGTTATCAACTGATTTGTTGTAGGTGTAATCAGAGTTAAGCACATCTGTGGTGTTAGCCTTGATCATGCCATAATATCCATGTGTACCAATTCCCCATGCGCCGATTTGTCCCAGTTTGAAGGTATAAGTCACACGGCCCATAAAATCTTTATGGTTGTCAAAGTCATTGTTTGTAGGGTTGATATTCACCCCGGAAGCGTCAGTAATGGTAAGTCCGTCGTTCCCATTAAAAAGAGCCAGTTGTATCTTTAAAGGGATTTGTGGAGGTGCAATTTCCAGTTTGGCGCCAATGGCACGTTCGTCGGGATAAAGGGAAAGTATCATGCGCGACCGTTCTGGCACTTCACGGCTGCTCGATGAATACTCAACTTCATAGTTTGGTCTGTTAAATTTACCTGCATACAATGAAAAAGTTTGCAACCAGCGGTCGTTCAGCTGCACATATGCATCCTTGATGGAGATGTTGCCAGGGATGAAATCGGGCTGTAATACAAACACAACGCCATTCACCGGTTCATACTGAACCTTGAGCCTGGCCCTGCGCAACATAAAAACATTTCCGGGATAAGCATTAGACGCTTCATAATGCAGATACTGTGCCTGAATGTAACCTGATAATTTGATTTTTGTCAGTTTGGCAAGGTCGGCCTCAGCCGTTGCAATTCGTTCCTCAACACCTAGGATTTTATCGCGCAGGGTGCTTACATTTTCTTTCAGGGTATCTTGCTCTTTTTGAAATTCCTCTATCTGATTTTGTGCATAAACACCTGTTGATACAAGCATCATGAGCAAAATCAAGAAAAGTGTTAAAAAGTAATGGGCACTAAACTTCATTTTTTTTTGCAAAGGTATTGCGCCCCTCCTCCGGCTATGTTAACAAATGATTACTTTTAGGTTAAATAATTGTTAACGAGTAGTTTTTAATTACAATATGTAACCTGAAATACAACACTTTACCTTATCTTCCCTACCCCTTGAATGTTATGGAAAACGAAGCGCCCGGATTATTGACCATAAACAGGGTTGCCTCAATTTGTGTGCAAAGAATCTGTACAACCTGCAAACCCATCGTCTTAAATTGGTCAATCCTCATCCCATCCGGCATTCCAATACCGTCATCCTGTAAAACAAGATGATAGCTGCCATTTTCACGGTCAATCGAAAAGGATACGCTTATCTGTCCGGTCCGGCCATCCGGGAAGCCATGTTTATATGCATTGCTGAGAATCTCATTCACAATCAAACCAATGGGAATTGCCGCCTCTATGTCCATCACCACCTCTTCCGCCTCAATGGTTAAATGTATCTCGCGCCGGTTATAGGTTCCGGCAATTACCGAAGCCAATGAACGGAGGTACCCCGGAAAAGATATCTTTTCAAAATCATCGGACCGGTATAACATTTCATGCACCAGCGCCATGGTTCGTATGCGCAGTTGCAGGTTGGTCAGCGATTGCAATAATTCAGGGTTTTTTGTTTGGGCTAACTGCATGTTTATCAAGCTAACCAATATGGCAAAATTATTTTTTACACGGTGATGAATCTCTTTTAAAAGATTCTCCTTCTGCTTTGTTCCTTCCATAATTTCTAGTTCTTTGGTTTTACGCTCCTGAATATCGCGGATAACGCCCACTGCACCTTTAAAATCACCGCTGATCGGATCAAACAGCGGGTTCAATGTCGATTCTACCCAAAAAAAGGTGCCGTCTTTTTTCTTCGCCTGATAAATAAACTGTGTTGGCTGCCTTGTTTTTGCCATCTCAGAGAACTTCTCCTCCGTGAATGCATGATAATCAGGATGAATAAGGTCTGTAAATGATTTTGCAATTATTTCATCCGGCTCATAACCATATACCTTTAGAGATGCCGGCGATGCATAAATCCGATTCTTATCCTGATCCATGTGCGTAATAAAATCATCTGAATTATCAGTTATAAACTTGTATTGACTTTCGTTGTCCCGCGTGTGCATCTCCAGCTCTTCACGTTCACTGATTTCGTTTGATAACTGAAAATGAAGACTCTGCATTTTTCGCCGGTCACGCCGTATATACAAGAATAAAAAAATAATCACTACCATGGAAAAACCAGCCAACCCAATCATGATTCGTAAAACAGAAGATTGATAATTCTGATACTTTAGATTCAGAAAATGAATATCTTTATTCATGACCATCCGCTTCCCCGATTGCTGAATGCGGTCCAACTGCTGGTAGGCCTCCAGAATCGCCATATTGCTCCTGTTCCGTTCCAAAATTATCTCATCATGCAACTTGGTGTAGCGGGAATAACTGTCGAGAGCCTGTTTAAAATTGCCCTGGCTCTGGTAATAATTTGACAAATGAAGATACCCGTTTTCAACGAGATTTTTGCGATCGAACCGGCTGGCGAGATTCAACCCTGAGTCCATATAGATTATTGCAGAATCTGGCTTCCCAAGTTTGAAATAATCCCCTGCAATATTGATCAGAGAGCTATTTATTTGCGGAAATGCATCATTTTTTGTTCTGATTTCCAATGCCTTGAAATTATATTGCAACGAAGTCCGGTACTCTTTTTTCAAATAGTAAACATGGCCTATGCGGGTCATCAGGCTCCCGATTATAAGGCTGAAAGAGGGGTCGGTATCCTCAAGCAATTTTTTAAAGTAGGCCAATCCCTCATCATTTTTTCCTTCGATTAAATAATAAGTTCCAATGTTGTTAAGGGTTTCATACTCCAGCTTCTTGTCACCAGCCTGACGGAAAAGGATAAGCGCTCTGTTGAAGAAATAGAAAGAAGCGATATGGCACCTCATCGACTGATAGGTCAAGCCAAGTTGATCAAACAGTAATCCATTGGTTAATTTATCTGATGATTTTTGAGCCATGGCCAGCCCCTTTTGCAGATACACAAGGGCTGTCTTATAATTTTCAAGCATCCGGTTAATGGAACTTATCTTCGCCAAAGCCTTTATCTGTGCCGATGTATCCTGGATTTTCCTGCATGATTCCCATGATGCAAGATAATGCTCATGGGCAATCATATATCTCCGTTTTATGCTGTGGTAATCTCCCATAAGCATTCTGGCCTTTGCTTTCAAACTGTCGTTTTGCTCGAGAATTGATATTCTGAATGCCGATAAAACATAAGAGAAGGCCTTTTCTGGGGTTTCGGAATTGATCAGTGATGCAAGTTCCAGATATATTGCAGCCTTTTGTACCAGGGTTTCGCTTGGCTTAATGCGAAATAAACTGTCTTTCAAGGAGAGATCGCGGGGTCGCTGCCCCGCAAACAAACTCATTGAGATGAGACAAAAAAGAATGGCAGAAGTCAGAAAACACTTATGCATACAGAGGTTATGCCTAAGCGCCAAAGATAGATAAAATAATGAAAACTTTTACCAAAGGGGGTCAATCAAGACGTTTTGACCTCAGTCGTAAACTGTTGCTCACCACCGATACAGAACTAAATGCCATGGCCGCACCTGCCAGCATTGGATTCAGCATAATTCCGGTGAACGGATAAAGGATTCCTGCAGCAATCGGGATCATAATGGCGTTGTAAAAAAAAGCCCAGAAAAGGTTTTGACGGATGGTTTTAACGGTTGCCATTGATAGCAGCAACGCCGTTACAAGTTTCTCCAGGTCTCCTTTGATCAGCGTGATCTGCGAACTTTCGATGGCAATATCTGTCCCCGTACCCATGGCAATGCCGATGTCGGCAACTGCAAGAGCAGGTGAATCATTAATTCCATCCCCAACCATGGCAACATAGCTCCCATGCTCCTTTAACCGATGGATATAGTCAGCTTTTTGGCGCGGGGTAGCTTCTGCCTTGAAAAATTCAATCCCGGCTTCTGCCGCAATATGAGAGGTAATCGCTACACTGTCGCCCGAAAGCAAGTGTACCCGGATACCCATTTCACGCAGGCGGCCTATTGCTTTTGCTGATCCCGGCTTAACGATATCCGCCAGGGCAACAATGGCTGATACCTGGCGGTTGCAAGAAATGTACACCAGCGACCTGGTTTGTTGTATCAGTTTTATCTCCTCCTGCTCAAAGTCATCCGATACCACACAGCCACTGCCGGTAATATAAGTTTTACTCCCAATGTGATATAAATTCCCGGCATAATTTGCTGAAACGCCCTTCCCTGTAATGCTTTCAAAACCAGATACCACATGGTTTCCGGCGTGGTTTTTCCCGTTGTTACCCTCTTCCCCTGCCGTTTTGGAATCGAAAAATTGAGCAAGCGCCAGGGCAAACGGATGCTCCGACATTGATTCAATAGCCGCCACGGCTGCCTGAATGTCGCGGGCTGGCGTTGGTTGACCACTTCCGCATTCGGGGTTCCAGAACACATCGGTTACCTGAGGCCGCCCGATGGTTACGGTTCCGGTTTTATCCAGCACCATGGCGGTGGTTTTACAAAAAATTTCGAGCGTTTGAGCATCCTTCACAAGGATGCCATGTTGCGCGGCTTTTCCCAAACCTACCATCAAAGCGGTAGGTGTGGCAAGACCAAGTGCACACGGACAAGCGATTACCAGCACGGTTATCGCTGCAATAAAGGCAAGCGGAGCACCTGTTGCCGGCTGCCATATGGTCCAGATAATAAAGGTAACAACAGCAATCCCGATCACGACCGGCACAAAAACAGCAGCAAGTTTATCGGCAAGTTTCTGAATAGGAGCCTTGCTTCCCTGCGCCTCCTGCACCAACCTGATGATCTGGGCCAGCAAGGTGTCGTTCCCAACCTTCTCTGCCACCACCTTCAGACTGCCTGTCTGGTTGATCGTGGCGCCAATCACCGAATCGCCCGGCCATTTATTTACCGGCATCGATTCACCGGTAATCATGCTTTCATCGATGGCGCTGAAACCTTCAACAACCCGTCCGTCGGTTGGAATCTTCTCCCCTGGTTTGATGATCAGAATATCGCCCGGGACAATTTTGGAGATCAGCATCTCCTTTTCAACCCCGTTCCGAATCACTCGTGCGGTTTTTACACCCAGTCCGATAAGTTTTTTAATGGCTGCGGAGGTTTTCCGTTTTGCCTTCTCTTCAAAATATCTGCCTAACAGAATAAAGGTGATAATGACCGTGGCCGCTTCGAAATAAACATGCGGTTGAAAACCGCGACTAAGAAGATATTCAGGAAAAATTGTATTAAATGTGCTGAATAAAAACGCACTGCCGGTACCCAGCGCCACCAGCGTATCCATGTTGGCATCAAAATGGAGCATGCGCTTCCAGGCAATAACAAAAAACTCACGGCCGAACCAACCAAGCACCGGAATGGTGAGCGCCAACATGATCAGATTGCCACCGGGCAAATGGTGAAACACCATGGCAATTAAAAAAACCGGTATTGAAAAAACGGCAGACAGGATGGTGTTTGCCCTGAGCCCTCTTAACCTTACCGATGCCAGGTCCTGCTCTTCTTCAGCAGACAGATCGCGGATAATAAGTTTAAAACCCAGGTCATCAACTGTTTTTTCAATGCGATTAAGGGTAATCACCGATGGATTAAATTCAACCATCACCTGTTCCGAAGCCAGGTTGACACTGGCCGAACTCACACCCTCCAGGGCCGACAGCATGGTTTGAATACTCCCGGCACATGACGCACACGACATGCCATCAACGCGATACAATCCTTTGATGTTTCCCAAGATATGATTATCTGAAATGTCTTGCAAATTTAAACTAATTCCAGATAAGATGGTTCCAATAAGCAGAACCTGGCCGATCAAATGGCATTTATCCGCTGAACAAGTTGATTGATCAGCTCCCGTGTGGATAAAATTTCACGAATGATGGCAATAACCCTGCCGTTCGCCGAAATACGGGCAATCATGCTCCTGCTGAAAGTGCAGCGGGCGTTGAATCCGGCCACTGATGCATCAAAATATTGCTGGTCAAGCAATTTCTGAAGCTGTGGTAGAGCTTTTTTAAGGATTTCTTTCTCTTCGGAAGAGGATAATTTTACTGAATTGAAAAAAAGAATAACCTTGCCAACATAACCTTCCGTCAGGTCATCGGCCACCATCTCCAGATTGATCGCATAAGGCAGAGAATAATAGGCGAATGCATAGGCTTGCGGAGATGCAACCTGGGGAGGTATGTTCCGGTCGCGGTTTGCAGGATAGTCAAACCTCGCAAATGGCACACTGTTTATTGCCTCCTGCAATTCGCGACTTACCTGGGCTTTCACACTGAATGACAGTGTGAAAGCCAGCGCCCAAAACAAAGCTTTCAAATTGTTACTTATTGTACTCGTCCTTGAAAAACTCTTCAGCGTTCTTGATTCTTTTCATGCACCGGTAGAATATCTTTTTGAACCCATCCTCGTCCGACAGGTAGTTGGAGGCCTGTATGACCAGATTGCTGTAACTTTCCGACAAATAGAGTTTAACTACCTTGTATTCTCTGTTTGTTTTATCCATTGCCTGATAAATTTTCAGATCGTGCGTTTTATCAGTATTCGATAAAAACCTTGAAAGCGCCATAAAGGTGGGCTCTCCGGTTGGCTGGAGATAATAGGTGTCCCCTTCCGATTTGAATTTAACATCCCCGTCATCATCTACAGTAGGGACAAAACCCTCTTCTTTTAAAAACTGGACATACACGTTCTGAAGCCGTTTTTTTATAGCTTCTTTGTCCTCTTGTGCAAAAACGAAACTGGTAGAGAATAACCATGCCAACAAGGCAAATAAACAGAGCTTTTTCATAAAGAGATATATTTAAAAGGTTAGAAAAAATTAATAAAACAGTTTGAACAGTTGCCGGCCTGCTTTGTCATTAACGGTGATTTCAACTTTTATCCGTGAAGAAAGAAGGTTTTTTACATATTTTGAATCCTTTGCGATACGGTCAATTTTGGTTTGCAGTTCGGCAGTACTGTTACGATCCAACTCATATTTAGAGGTCTCTACGACTTTCCAAATATAGGAAATTGATGATGCCGACACAAGGGTTGCTTTTTCAATAATTAACCCGTCAACCACCACGATCGGACACCGGTTGTTGTAATCATCCACCACTTTGCGCAGATTGACCGAAGAGCCGGACTGAGATGAAGAGGTGCCCGAAGTGGAAGCGGCGGCGGCAGGAGTTGCTTTAGCAGTGGTTTCACGAACCAATTCGCCGTTTTTATCGAGGGTTCCCATGAGTGTCCCGTCAAGCTTATAGTATTTCTGAAATTCAAGCTGCTGCTGATTGTCGTAGATATATACGATTTTATGATATTTATAGGTATTTTCGCATGGCTTGTTTTCCGCGTTGAAATATGCCGTTTCGAGGGTGTTGCCTTTAAAATCGTAGGTCGATCGCTGGATCGCATAACCCTGCTGGCCAATGATAAGGTTACCTTTCCCGTCATAACAGGAAATTTCGGTGATGTTGCCCCATTGATCATATTTTGCCCTCACCTCCGGGCTGCTTCCGCTATAGGGCGTCGGATTTCCTTTTTCATCATAATAGGCCTGTCTGGTAACCTGTCCCTGAACATTGAACTCGGATACCTGTTTGGCAATGCGATTACTGTTCAAACAAGGCACCTTATTTTCATCAAACCACGAAATTTCGGTGTTGTTTCCCCGGTCGTCGTATTTATACCGCACAATGGCAACACCCTCACCCGCTTTCCGAAGTTTGCCATTCACCCCGAAATACTGTCGCTCAGTCTCCTGATTCCGCGCATCATAAAACATTTTAAGACCAGCATATCCATCAGCGCCTACAGCGGGTTCGCCCTGTGAATTAAATAGAAAGTACTCAATCTGGTTGTCGTTTTTATCGTATTTCGACCTTGAAATTAACTTGTTCTTCGCATTTTGACCATCGATGCCGAGATACCGTATTTCAACCTGATTTCCGCGTTCATCATATTTGCAAGCCCAGCCGGAATATCCTTCCGGGAGGAGACACAAATTTCCTTTAACATCGTAGTAGTTGGTTTCGATATTGTTGCCACGTTCGTCATATTTTCTTTTTGTACTTGCGAAACCATCGTCGATTAAACAAACAGAACTGTCGGCATCAAAATAGGTGGTGGAGGTTTCGTTTCCCTGATCATCAAAAACAGAATTCCAGCCGGCATTTTTAGAATTGCTGTTTTTTAGTTTCAGCCCCGATATATCATAAAACGATGAGCCTGTTTGGTTCCCTCTTTTATCGTATCGGCGGAATGCGATGGAAATATTGTTTTTATCGTAGGCAGGTTGCAAATTGGTATCGAGGCTGATCCATTTTGAAATTTTATTCAATTCATTGTAGGTTAGCCGGTATCCTGCAATACCACTCGATTTCAGACATGGTTTTTTATTCAACCCGTAAAAAACGAGTTCCGTTTCATTGCCAATTGAATCGAATTTCCGTTTATATCCGGCATATCCATCTTTCGACAAACAGACGGTACCCTTATCATCGAGATACCATAGTTCGATGACATTTCCCTTTGCATCACAAACAAACTGCATCCCTGAATAGCCTTCATTGTTGTAGGTTGGTTTGGATTCGGTATTCAGATAGTCGGTTTTAATAACATTTCCAAATTCATCATACACCTTCCGGTAACAGGCAATGCCTTCAACACCGGTGCAAACCTTGCCATCAACTCCCATGTAACTGAAATCAATGCAATTGCCTTTTTCATCATATTTGTATAAAAACCCCGCAGCCTTGGTGTCTTTCCGGTTAACGGGTTTTCCATCCTTGTTCACATACTCCTCCTTAATGCGGTTTCCATAGTTGTCGTAATAGAGTTTCACAATCGGTACTCCGCTTTCATCCATGGCAAGCTGGCCATCGATATCCATATACCGGGTTTCAACCCAGTCGTCATTGTCAATAAAAACATGTTTTTTTATGCCCAGCCCTTTTTTTGTGGCTTTGGGCTTCCCGTCATATCCAAGGTAGTGCTCTTCAACCACCCGGCCTTTATCGTCGCGTATAAACTCCCTCCCAAAAATACCGTCTTTGTCTCCCACCAAAATATTCTGGTACTTTGCATATTGAATTTTTTTAATGAACCCCTTGTCGTCATAGGTAATCAGATAGCGTGAAATCTGTCCCCTTTCATCCGATGCGTTTGAAAATGGATTGCTGAACATTTGCAAGGTTCTGCCCGACAACACAAACTCCGTCTCCAGGGCATCTGCATGCTTAAATATAACCACGGTAAAATTCTGGTTGTAATCCTTCAGATACAGGATCTTCCCGTTTCTGTCGAGATATTGCGAATAATCAAGTTTACCGTCTGAATTGTAAAAAAGCTTCATGTCATTCGGATCTTCGGTATGCTCCGAATCATGTGCCTCTCGTATTTTATCTGCACTGTTTACACGTGAGAAACGCTGTAGTTTTCCTTTGCGGTACTCAAACCGATAGCTTGCATCACGATGCTCCACCTCGTCGGAGCTTAGTTTGTGAATCCCCTGAGGCACCCCCCACTGTTCAACAAAATCTTTGTAATACTTCACTTTTACGCGGTTGTAATCCCAAAACCAAACTGCGGCTACAATGAGAAGCACTCCGGCGGCAGCCGCTATCCATTTGATCATCGGATTACTTTTCGGTTTTACTGCCTCTTCGGGCCGGATCGCCTTGGTGAGATGGTATTTAAAATCGTTGCAATCATTGTATCGGTTTTCGGGATTTTTTTCAACCGCTTTATCAATGATTGCCTGAACTTTATCAGAAACAAACGGATAAAACTCTTTTGCCCGCGGAAGTTTCTCTTCAACAACTTTTACATTTAAATCAAACTCCGACATGGTGGTATCATCATAGGGAGCCTGACCGGTTATCATTTGGTAAAGAACCACCCCAAGCGAGTAGATGTCAGAGCGTTTGTCAACCTCTTTTCCGCGAACCTGCTCAGGGCTCATGTACATGGCCGTTCCCATTTTGGTTCCGGCCTGAGTCATTCCCGGCACGGCTTCGTTGATGATCCGGGCTATTCCAAAATCGAGAATTTTTACCTTATTGTCGGCGGTGATGAGAATGTTGGATGGTTTTATATCCCGATGAACGATGCCCATTTCGTGGGCATAAGAGAAGGCATCGAGAATAGGTGAAAACAAATCGAGTGTTTTACCTTCGGGGATGGGCCCTGACTCCTCCTTGATGAAGCTCTCAAGTGTTCTTCCCCGGACATATTCCATGATTAAAAAAACACTCTCCTCGTTTTCGTAATAATTTAAGAATTTTACGATATTCGGATGGTCAAACGAGGCCAGTGTCGCCGCTTCACGTTCAAAGCGCTTTCTTATTTCCGGGTTATTCGCCAATCCCGGCTTTAATATCTTAATGGCAACCTTATGGTCGATGTTGATGTTTGAAGCGAGGTAAACGCTCCCCATCCCTCCTTGTCCAATCAGGCTTTCGATGCGGTAATTTAATATTTGCTTGCCGATCATGGTGTATGTTATTTGTTTGTTTCTACGGTAATCAAAGGTTAGAAAAATAGAAAAATAAGGTTGAGCACAAAACCTCCAACCCCCAGCAATCCGGCACTTTTTGCCCTGCCCGGAGTATCCTCCCTCCAGGCAAAATACATAATCCAGCCAGCGATCGGCAATAAAAAAGCCAGGATTCCCCATCCTATTCCCAGTTTATCATCTTTGGATGTTACATGTTCCCGGGGAATCGAATTATTTGGTTCAGGAATGACGGGAGCCTGGTGTACTGCCGGTTGAAATTGGGGTTTATTATAATCAGCGGAACCCTCAACAACCATGTTTGAAAGTGGTAACAACGACGAAACTCTATCCCAGGGCAACGGGACCGCATTTGCAAGAAGTATCCGGCTGCCCGGGGCAACAGATATTTTATCATTGCTAACCCTGACACCATTTACCACACTGCCGTTGCTGCTAACATCGCGGTAAATATATTGTCCACCCGCGACAGAAATTTCGGCATGTACCCTGCTCACGTTTGGATCGTTCAGAATGATATCGCAGGTGTTCGCCCGTCCGATAGTGATAGTTCTCATCTTTTCCTGGTGCATTAAATTACGCATTGTCAATGCTTCAACAAATTCCCTGCAATTCTGGTATCGCCGTGTCATGTTTTTATTGGTAGCCGTGTCGATCACTTTCTGAATATGATCCGACACATTGCCATACACATCTTTCACCTGCGGCAATGGATTCCTGATAATGTTGATCCGAATGTCGATATCAGAAACAGCATGTATATCATAGGGAGGTTTCCCGGTAATAACATGAAAAAGCAGAATTCCAAGGGAATAAATATCGGTTCGGTGATCGATGCTTAAACCCTGTGCCTGTTCGGGACTCATGTAACAACTGGTTCCCAGGATTGTTCCGACCTGGGTAAGCTTGGCATCGGAATCGCGTTCGATTTTTGCAATGCCGAAATCCAATATTTTCACTCCCATGGTGGGGGAAATAATAATATTGTTGGGCTTAATGTCGCGATGTACAATGCCTTTGTCGTGGGCATATGAAAAAGCGAGAAGAATTTGAGCCATGATGTCAATGGCCTTTGCTTCCGGTATAGGCCCTGAAACTTTCGTGATGTAGCTGTCGAGACTTTGGCCTTCAGCATATTCCATGACAAGAAAGGCAGAATTGTCGTGTTCCATGAATTCGTAAAACTTTACGATATTCGGATGGTTCAATGCCGATAAAGCCTTTGCTTCGCGCTGAAAACGCTTGCGGATATTGGGATCGCCGGCCTGTTCGGGAAAAAGCTCCTTGATCGCCAGCTTTTGTCCCGATTGCGAATCAAAGGCCAGATAAACCTTTCCCATCCCTCCCTCGCCGAGGACTTTTTGAATTTTATATTTGGACAGGGCGGTGCTCATGCGTTTTTCAGCGTATCCTTTTTAGGCTCTTTCCGGGGATCTTCCGTTTTTTGTTTAATCGAATCAGGTTTGGGATCCGGTTTCTTCATTTTCTGCTGCACAGGACCTTTGCCCTTTACAGTATCCTTTTCCGGTTTCTTTAACGGAGGCTGAACATTCTTATCCTCATTCCCGATACGTTTGGGCGAAGGTGGAATAACCTCCTCTTTTCTGCTTTTATCAGGAACCAGCCTGGGATTATCCTTTGGTGCTTCGGGCTTAACAACAGGTTTGTTTTTGACGGTATCATTCTTCACAGGCAGAACAGTATCATTTTTGTTGATCGAAGGAACTTCCTTGTTTGTTTCAGGCCACAGGAAATACCCGACAATCAATCCAATTATGAGTAGCGCGACACCGCCAAGGATTATCGGCAATTTTAATTTCCGGGTTTCTCCGGGAATAGTCTTATCAGTATAATTTTCAGTTTTTTTATATTCTGAATTGTGAAAATGAATGATTTGCAGGGTGATATTGTCCTTTCCGCCGGCAACGTTTGCCATCTCCACCAGTTTTGAAGCCTTTTGCTGCAGGTCGGCAGCGCTGTTCAGCACTTTTTCGATATTGGTATTGGCAACCATTCCGGTAAGTCCGTCGGAGCAAAGCAGAAAATAATCGCCTTTCGCAGCTTTGATTGGGTACAAACACACATCCGGGGGCTTCATGTTAGGCAAACCTAGGGCATTGGTAATTTCATTTTTACGGGGATGATGTTCGGCTTCCTGTTCGGAAATTTCGCCCATATCCACCAGCATTTGAACAAATGAATGATCTTTGGTAATCTGAAACAACCGGCCCTCCGATTGCAGGTAAATCCTGCTGTCGCCAACATGGGCATAAAAAACATCGGAACCTTGAACCAATACGGCAACGCAGGTTGATCCCATTCCTTTCAGATCGGGGTTTTGGCTGGCATACTGCAGAATGGCATTGTTCGCAGCTATGATAGCGTTTTTAAGGGCTGCAGCAGCTTCCGGTAAAGTTTGTGACATCAAAAAATCCCTTATCGTGGCCACGGCTATCTGGGAAGCTTTTGCTCCTCCGACATGCCCTCCCATACCGTCACAAACCAGAAACACATACCCGTTCGGGGTATCAAAACTACCAAAATAATCTTCATTTGCCTTTCGTACCAGCCCTACATGCGTGGCATTTCCAAAGGCGAAATTTTGCATTGCCTGTGTGTTTGACATTGAGTTGATTTTTGGTTCAGGCCATTAATTAATGGGTTACTTCATAGGGAATGCTCAAAAAGAAAAACCGGGTACTTCCGATTTTTACAACATCTTTATCACAAAGGGTTCCCTCCTCCTTCATCTCGTTATTGATAAAGGTGCCATTTGTAGAAAATTCATCTTTGAATCGAAACAAGCCACTTCGGTAGAGTATGGTGAGATGCTTGCCCGATACTCCCGGATCCTCTGCAACTGTGATGTCGCACTTGTTGTCAGCACCAATAAGATTCTTCCCTTCAAATAATTTAAACGATTTCCCCTGCGGATTAAGATCATAGGAAACAAGAAAACCAACGAGTTTTCGGTCGGAGGAAAATGATTCAGCTCCGGGTGTGACGATTTTTGTGCCTTGAGGCACAAATGTGTGATCGTCTGACTTTCCCATACCCTGAACCGGGATTGTTTTTCCCGCGCTGTCGCTGCCACCCTGCATAATCACAGTTCTTTGCGCTCCGCCCATGCCATCCATGTTTCCTTCGCCAGGATGGTTTATCATTGTTTTTTCACCGGTTTGGTGTTTCGGGCAATAGGGACAGGAACCATATATTCCCGAATCAAAATTGTGTCCGTTCGGACAGGTTGCGATGTTTGCCATAATACCTTAAATTTGTTATTTTGTTAATTCAACAATGTGCTTGGCGAGAATGGCCATGTTAAAACCCTGGGTATTGGTCATGCCCTGGTAATTGATGCCGGTTAAATTACCCTGATTGTCAAAAACCGGCGATCCGCTGGCGCCTCCGATGGTGGGAATGTTGTGCCCAAAATCAATGCCATCTGATTCTCTCGTTATTTGTCCGTTTTGGTAATTGGCCATAATGCCTTTGGTGGTGTTGGCAAGAGAAAATCCGGCCGGATATCCGATCATTTTCAATTCCATGCCATTTTTCAACTGTTTTTCATCAATAATGGCCATTTTGAGATCGACAAAGGTTTTCACTTTATCAGGCAACGTTTTACTTTTGGTCTGAATCAACGCAACATCGATTTTACTGTTTCCCGACTCCTTTACAAATACACACTGAATCAAATCGTTTACATTGTTTATATAACTGTCGTTTAACACGATGCCAAGATTTACGGTTCTACCGGCAACCTCAATATTGTGTAACATCTCCACGAGATCTTCCATATCGCCCAAACTCGACACGGCACTGTTATACTTTTGCTTGATGAGCTCCTTTACGGCTGTGCGTACCTCCTCTTTTTTATTTCCATTATCCTGATACTCCCAGGGCATTGCCACGTGTCGGTTGGTAATAATTTCTCCGGTATTGGAGACAAAGAATCCTGTTCCGGTGATCTCGATCGGTTGGTTTTCCTTCTCTTCGTAAAATGTCAATTTGCCTTCGTTATTGGTGGTAATTTCTAAAACCTGCTTGCCTTTCACGCTCACCACATATACAAAAGAATGATAGACCAGCACCACCGTGTTTTTGTAGTTTTCGTTAACATCAACGGGATTCAAAAAAGTTTTCAGCGGCTTCATAAAAACAACTCCGATTACAATAACCAAAATGGCAACAGCCCCTAATACCATGGCAGGAACTTTCCATCTTTTTGCTTTCGCCGGTTCTTTGGCCGGAGATTGATAGGGTTGAGCGCTGATAACCGTTTTCCCGCCATCGAAAACATTTACCCAGTCAACGGGATGCGTGTTGGCTAACAGTATTTTATCTCCGGGAGAGAGTTGTTTTTGCTTAATTCTTTGACCATTCACATAGGTTCCGTTGGTGGAATCGTTGTCGTGAATGTAAATTTTCCCGTCGTCTGTTTTTAAAATCTTCGCATGAAAGGATGAGACATCGCCATGAGAAATGATGATTTCATTGGATGAAGCCCTCCCCACATTGATGGTTTTTACAATTTTTCCCATTGCTTCCGGACGGTTCACGTATGATTGCCATTCGATCGGAAAGGTAGCTACTGTGATGGTATCTCCCCGGTTGATCTCCTGCTCGCTGACTCGCCTTCCGTTTACGTAGGTGCCGTTAGTCGATTTCAAATCAATGATCCTCATGACTCCGGCATGTTCAACAACAATTTGTGCATGTTCTTTCGATACGGCGGGATTATCGATTACAATGTCGTTGGTTGAAGCTCTTCCGATTTTAATTATTCTCATCCTGATTTTGTATTAAATTAACATGATTTTTGTCAATCAATGTAGCGTAAATATTGTTGATGGAATAGGCAATGGCGTTCGGAAAATACTGTCCGAATTATTATGGTATTGCAAAGGTTTATTAAAAAAACCGGCAATCAAAACCGTGAAATCAAATTTGGAAGATATTCGGTATAAATCAGGAATATGCTGCTTAATTCTGTGGATAAACAGGCAAATAAGACATTTTACAGCAAATCAAATGTGTGGCGGAATGCGGTTAAGTGCGCCCTTGATATTTTCAGCCGGATATGATCGAATGGCGGAATCAACAGGCACTCGCGGGTTTTGAATTCAACGATGTTCAGATACCTCAGATTTACGATCTCCGACTGTCCGATTTGAATAAATTGTTTTTCGCCCATCACACTGGTAATGATTTTCCCGGTCACATTTGCCTTTAGTTTTAGTCGTTCCCTGTTATTGATATGTGCCTCCCACGATGGCTTGCCCGAAAAAGAGTCGTTTACACATTGAAAAAACACAATGCTTTGTTTGTCAACAAACTTCAACCCGGTAGATGTTGGCAGCGAAACGATATCAGTGAATCCGGCAGCAGCACTGTTTGTTGGATCAGAAAAGGGTTGACTTAGCAGGTCTCTCTTCTTTTTAAACCGTTCAATAATAATCCTCAATTCCTCAATTTTTACAGGCTTCACAAGATATTCCAAAGTTGAGGAATGTAAAAATCTAACCATATAATCATCACCCAAACAGCAGAATATCACCGTAAAGGGGTTGGCTGCCGCCTTACGGGTTTCGTTGTAGAGGACCAGCGCGTTTTTAACTGGCAGGTCAATATCCAGAAAAACCAGGTCGGGTTTTTTATTTTGAAGATTTTTAACGGTTTGCGAAAAAGGCGCACCCCATCCCTGTATCTCGATTTCTGAAAAAAACTTCAGGTTTTCTGACAATGAAAAATGAAATGCCGGATCATTGTCAATGATCATGGCATTTATCTTTTTTTCAGTCATCTGCTAACATTTTTTTCAGTCAGCAATAATAATGAATCCGGTCAACCAGGCCAAATACATTTGCACAATGTTTCAAAGGTTTTAATTCATTTTTTCTACCTGTGATCGTTGAACAGCTGATGATGAATCGCGGTCTTTTTCAATGTTTACATGGCTACTGTAAATTTTTCGTGCACCATAGCCGGTGCCAAGTATCATGAGTATCCCAAGTCCGCCATCAATAGGCGCCCCGGGTGTGTTTCCACCGCCGCCATGTCCACCGCCGGGAGGCGGTGGCGGGTTATCCAATGGCTCATCGGCAAAAACATTGAAAATAAATAAACTGGAAAACAAAAAAGTAAGCGTTAAGAGCAATTTGCGTAGGTTCATCATTATTCGTGCTTGTTATTTCTATTAATACTTGATATAAACCTTTGAAACAGTAACCTTTGTACCGGTGGTCAGCCTAACGATGTAATACGAGGCGTCAAGGGATAAGCTGGTGTGGTACAATTCTGGAGTGCTGATCTCTTCATTAAACACAACCTGGCCCGACAGGTTGTAAATCTCAAGCCTTGCCTTTCCAGGATTCACAATATACAGGGTGTTCCCGTAGGTATAAATAACCCTCTCCGACTCTTTTTCACTGATACCGACATGTCCAAATGAAAGAAGGAAACGGGCAGGATCATCACCTTCAGAGGAGGTAAATGAATACACAGGCATTTCTGTCAGGTTTTGAATATGACCTGTTTTCATATCGGTAAGATATACCTGTGCATTTACATTTTCAATTTTCACAGCCTCTATTGAGTACTCTTCACCTTCCGTTTTAATAAATTGTAACGGTATGATTGTCTGACTTCCAATCTCCGGCATGACGTTGGTAGAGAGCCGCTCGGACCCTTCAAGTGAATAAAATTGCGGTGCATATCCGGGAAAAAAATGTGAATCGAACGCGGGATCATATCCCGGGGTGGTTTGGTTATTGAAAGCCAGCACGCTTTCCTGAGCAGTTTGTGCAGCAGGGTTTTTCACCACCAGCCTGATGCAGGGATCGGATGAATTCTTATACCAGGACTGTCCACTATGGGTACGCGCAGCTTTGGGGATGGTAAGCGACCCCGTTCCCGAGGTAGATTCAACCATGAATCCCTGCATCGCCGGAATAATACCTCCAGGGGAGATGTCGATATAGGAGGCTGTCGACTCATTCCAGATTTTTGCAACGGCTCCAATGTTCGTTGAGTGGGTCCAGTTGGTAAACCAGGAGATGGCGCTGGAAAAGGGATTGCCGATCAGGTTCCATCCCGGGTCACCGTTTGTGGTATAGGCAGGCCCCGGAGTGTGGGTCAGTCCTGTTCGAACCACATCCGACACATTCATCACACCCGAAAAAACTTTTGGACCGGCATTCTGATAGGCTACAAGATAGCCCTTCCCAACTTCGAAATTGGTACCGAAAACAGAATTGAAAGAAAATGGTGCGGTTGTGCCAACTTTCGAATTGATCCACAACCCGGATGTTTCGCTCCATTGATAAAAGTCTTCGGCTGAACTTGGCGGGCTTGAAACGAATCCTGGCTGAAAGGGTTGAGCGGCCACCGGCGATGACAGTAAATGCCATCCGTGAAATAGATCACCCCAGGCTGCTACATAACGCTGAGCAGTTCCGTAAACCCCCTGATTGTTGAAAATGAGTGAACCCGTGGCGGTTGCATCAGAGTTAATGATAATCCCCGTAGTACTGCTATTGACAATATCACCTTTCACTGTAAGCGCCTTTCCGGCAGCCACAGTTACCGAAGCGCCGCTGTTTATGGTAAGGTCGACACAAGATGCCGGCGCTCCGGGAGCCGCATTTATCACCGGCATATTCGGTATGCCTGCCGGAATAGTGGCGTTGTACCCTGCACCAGGCACAACATTCGTACTCCAGTTGCCTGCAGCCGACCAATCGGAACTGACAGAACCCGTCCAGGTTACGGTGGCCATATTTACCGCGCCATTCGTGGGTGTTGTATTTATTAATTCATAACCTTCATCTGTAAATTCATAAATGCAAAAATTAAGGGGGTTGTTCCCTCCTTTTGAAATAAACTGAATCTCATACAGGGTTGTACCATCGGGTATCGTCACAGTCAGCAACGAGCCCTCCAGCCAATTTGCCGATGCAGTAAAAGAATTGCACCCCCCATCACCATTATAGTTCCCTGAACAGTACCACGTGCCCGGTGTACCACTGTAAAAGTTGGCAGTGGTTACATAGGTCAATTTCGCGGTGTCATAGGTGATATGTAAGTTGATGCTGCTCACCGGAATGCCAGTTGAGCTGGCTCCGTAAATCTTAACCGGAATATTGACTGTTTGGCCCGGGCTTGCCGTTATGGTGGGCACCGTTACACTCAATTGCCCGAATGCAATTGTTGTCAGTAATAATAAAATAAATAAAAGATGTACTTTTTTCATAATATTGATTTTTCGATTTTAAGGCTTCTCAGGTCTGTTCCTAAACAGACCCAAAGGGCCACCCCTCTTGCAGGGGTGGCCCGTCAGGTTCAATGAGCCATTATACAGGTCTCATTGTTCATCATTGTTAAAGTTTCACAAGTTTTAAAATCTCAGGCTTATCCGTGGTCGACACGTGAATAAAATAGATGCCTGGCAACATTCCTGGAAGTGAAAAACTGTGTTTTTGCTCATTGTTGATCATCTCAGCATGGATCTTCAACCCACTCATGGTGAAAATCTCCACATTGGTCATCAACACCTTGCTATCGCCTTTCACCTCAACCGTAAACATGCCGGTTGTCGGATTCGGATAAACACGGATCGACTGGTTGCTGAATATTTCAGGAACCGAAGTAGTTACTTCATTTCCAGTGGTGAGAGCAGCCACAACCGGGTTCGCCAACTGTGTGCAATACTGACCGTTTGTTGTGATGTAACCATGGAGATAACCGTTCGCGATAACCGTTGTACCAGGTAAGAAATTGATCCTCTGTCCGGCAACAAACGTCGCTGAACCACCCGGCTGAACATCGAAAGTTGTACCGTTACCAGCAACCGTAATGGTATTCAGTGCGTTGAAACAGGTATCAAATCCGCTTGCAACGGTCACATTCTGAACCGTACTGTTGGTCGGAACAAGCTGTGTAATCCCCCCGTCAATATGGTTCGTCGGTATAAAATCGTACAGAGCATCAGTAAACTCAGTAACCGTGAAAGGTAACGTACCCGTTCCACCCAGATAGGTGAATTGGATCTCAAACAAGGTTGTACTGTCAGGAACGGGCAGAGTAAGTAAACTCGGCTCAATCCAGTTTGCAGCAACCATATCAAGATTCCCTGAAAAGGACCATTGGCTGTATGGCATTTCGGAATAGAAGTTCACCAGGGTATCGTATTGAAGCACAGCAGGATCAAATGGAATTTGTATGCTCGCCCCGCTGATAGGAGATCCCGTGGAACCAGCGCCTTTCAGTTTTACCTGAAAATAGACTTTTTCACCCGGAATAGCTGTTATTGTGGATATAGTTACCAGTAATGGGTTAACAGGAGGATTGGTGACCACCATCGTAATCACATTAGAGGTAAAGGTGCTGGTAACGCATGGTGCATTGGGTGTAAGAAGGCAATAAACCGCATCTCCATTGGCCGGGTTGTAAGTAAATGTAGCACTGTTGGTGCCAACATAATTGCTGTTTACCTTCCACTGATATACCGGAGTTGATCCGCCGTTGACAGGGGTGGCTGTAAATGTAACCGGAGTGCCTGCAACAACGTTTGTGGCTGAGGCAGCAATGGAAATGGTCGATACCAAAGGATTAACTGTCATTGTTATGGCATTCGAAGTAGCCGGGCTTCCCGAAATACAGTTGGCACCGGAGGTAGCGATACAGGTAATTACATCATTGTTCGCAGGAGAATAAGAAAAGGTCGGACTGTTGGTGCCAACGTTGGAATTGCCCTTCTTCCACTGATAAACAAGTGTGGCGCCGCCATTGGTTTCTGTTGCCGTAAAAGTCACAGGGGTGCCTGCACATACAGGATTCGCTGAGGCTGCGATCGAAATACCGATTGCCAATATTGGATTTACAATAACGGTACGCGTAACAGGCAAGGCTGCAATGCCACAAGCATCTGTTACATTGTAGGTTACGGTATAGGTACCCGGAACTGCAGTGTTCACGAGATTGCTGGTCACGATACTTCCGGTAATGTTGGTTCCCTGGTTATCTACCGCTGTCGCTCCGGCATCCGTGTATGTGGCGTTCTGGCAAATCTCTTCTGTAGCATTGCCTGTCAGCATGATTACCGGCGCTGCGCTAAATTCATATACAGTAACCGTTTTGCTTACTTCGGAACTGGTTATCACCAACGCTTTGCCTGTAGGGCTCTGGCTGGCTGGCACAAAGTGAACACCTTCAACGCCAAGATCAGCCGGCGTATTGATATACTGCTTAAAAACAGGTGCCGACGGATCAGTGATGTCATAAATAAAAAGATCACCGGTGCGTTCGCTGCCAATGAAGGCATATTGAATGCCATTGACGATTCCTACCGCCACACCTTCCGGTTCCGCACCTTTGTTGTCGCTGCGCGAATCGAATGAGGCCGCTGTCCCGTCTGAATTAAATCCGGCTGAATTTCTGACGGCAGTAATCTGCTCCAGTTGATCCTGGCTGTCGAACACCCTGCTAAACGAACTGTTCCAGATCGTGAAAGAACGGGCACCGAAGGCTTGTATCTCCTCAAATTGTGAATCGCCATCCGTGCTTCCTGTTGCTTTGGTTAACTGAAGGCGGCCAAGGTTAGCTGGAAGTTTTAAAAACGCTGCATTGGGGAATACAACCGGATCAAGCACATATCCGGCATCACTTACCCTCACCTCTTCACTGAAACCTGTATAATCCCGTGAATCTCCTTCATTAGCTGTTATATAATAGGTGTCGGCTCCCACCGTAAAACTGGCAATGCCATCGGGTTCATACATCCCTTTTATAGGCCAGTTCTGGATATTGATTTTTCCACCTCCGCCTGATGTACCATTCACATCACGGTCGCTTGCATCCAAACCATTACCGGCAAGGCTGTGGTCTTTAAGACCGAGCGGATAAATATCGGTCAGTGTCGCTGTTGCTATGTTAAGTTTTGCAACGGCATTATTCTCCTGGAGGGTGATATATGCAGTCATACCATCTGGTGAGAAGGTAAGATATTCCGGTTCCAGATCCATTGCAACGGTGGCTCCCGGACCATAGATACGAACACCTGCAGCTTTTAATGATGCGAGTTGCGCGTTGAAACCGGTAAAGCCGGCGATGGTTACCGTTGCTGAAGCTACACCTCCCGAAATATCGATGATGGAAACAGATCCTTCAGGGTCAAATGAGGTTGCCTGACCGTAACTGTTCGGCTCACCTTCATCCGCAGTCAGCACTTTGGTGCCATCCGGGGTGAATGCTACCATATCGGGTAAATAACCAACCGTCACATCTGAAATATAAGCTGCTGTAGCGGCTGAATAAAAGGCAACTCGTCCCTGTTGTTGAGCATTGTTTGCGCCAACAAGGGCATAAGAAACGGCGACAACGCCATTTTTTACTGCCACGGAATTTGGCAGGGCAGTTGTTCCTACGGGAGGGGTGAAACCAAAAGGTATATTGGTTGAACCGGACAAAACTCCGACGTTACTTAACGTGTAGTACTCTATCGCAGGCCCGGCCACCGTAAAGATCCGGTTGCTTGCAGAATCATACGCGGAAATCTCAGCTCCGTTGGTACTGCTCTGGGTTGACTTCATCATAAACAAAGGAGGATCTGTGATCGTTATGTTGGTATTACCCGAACATCCGTTGGCATCCGTAACTGTAAAAGAATAGGTACCGGCACCTCTGATGAAATCGCCTGTGCCTGTGTAAGGAGGTGTGCCACCTGTGGCGCTTACGGAAACAGTTGTCGTTCCACCGCTACAGGCAATCGTGCCTGCTGAAGAGGTCGCTACGACCGGCGATGATTGAATGACTTCCCTTTGTGCAACACCGGAACATCCGTTTGAATTGGTTACAGTAACTGTATAAAAACCACCGGCAATTGCGTTAATGGTTTGGGTGGTTGCACCCGTTGACCATGAATAGGCTGTGTAACCGGTTCCTGCATCAAGTGTTGCAGAACCAGCTCCGCAAATGATTGAACTGCCGCTGATAACCGGTGAGGGCAACGAATTGACCACAACCGGTAGTTCCGTTGTTACCGAGGAGGAATAAGATACACTGATTACCTGGTTACCAACGGTGTTCCAGCTAATGGTTGCTGTGTTATCGGAGTTTCCTCCGCCAGCTGTTATGCTACCACCAGTTACAGTCCAAGTGTAGTTGGTTTGTCCTGCGTCAGTAGTATAAACATTGCCTGTCGAACCCTGGCAAACGGTGGTCGGACCCGAAAGTGACGGGGAAACCGGTCCGGATACAAACACCGGGTTGGAGTAAAACCATAAGTCGGCAAAAGCCTTGGTGGCATCGTTCGGATACATCATTGCATCTGTTAACGGATTGCCGTTGGCATCGGTCTCATTGGTCACATTCAATCCCTGATTGGTTCCCCTGAGACGGAAATATACCGAATCAACAAGATT
Organism: Draconibacterium orientale; assembly: GCA_020719165.1. Classification (GTDB taxonomy): domain Bacteria; phylum Bacteroidota; class Bacteroidia; order Bacteroidales; family FEN-979; genus CAIVAT01. Next base: position 26,774 of record DYQT01000009.1, read on the forward strand.
GTTATACGTATAGGTGATCTCTTTGATACCGCCACCTAAGTCTGTCCAGGCCTGACTTACAATACCATTGGGGGAGGTAACACCGCCAACTGCATCGAAACGGGCTATTACTGCGGTGGTTGAAACCGTGCCAACACTGTAGTTCGGACTTCCCGGGGCAACCAAACCGGTTACTTTTCCCTGGATCAGGTCGATGTGATCAACCGCCGGGTTGGTATAGGCGCTAAATGAATTGTTGTTGTTTCCCTGCGGGTCGCGAACCTTGATCTTTACCACAACAGAGTTTTGTGTGGTTGAAAGGGTTTGTCCCATCGTGGCATATAACGCCATGGCTGCAGTTTCGCCAACTCTGAAATCAAGGCTGTCGATCAGATCACCTTCCACAACAAATGAATTTCCTGAACGAAGCCCGTCAATATAGCTTTGCGGGTTCGTGCGGTCAGTGATATAGGCATAGGTCTTCTGATATTCACCGGGATAGAAGTCGGCATCGGTCGAGTGAAAATCACTGCTGGCAAATAACCACCAGCTGCGGCCCTCCGAAAGCATCGCATCCCACAAGCCGCCAATCTGGGCAGAATAGATTCCGCATCCACCATAGGTAGATGTGCCAAAGGTGTTGTATGCTGTTTTATATTCGCCACGGTCGGCTGCTTTCTGATGTCCGGGCATGCTTTCAAATCCAAAACACACATCCGGACCGGCATTGTTCATGTCGCGGAAACCCTGAATATTATTGAGACTTTTACGCTCGGGGTGGGCTGCGATCAGATAACTCGTTGAAGGATAGTTGGTATGAAGCCAACTTACCGCCTCAACGGCTTTAGCGTGTCCCGAAAGAGCGCTTTTAGTCCATCCCTGGGCTACACCTCCGGTTACATCGGCATCGCTGCCATCGAATTTAAACTCAAATTCTGCAAGCGGGTTGCAGTTCGCGTTGGCATTGAACTGGTTGTTGATAAGGCCCATACTGGCATGCTCATGGCCAGGTACATTCAACTCATAACCCTGGAAGATCATCTTCGATGAATAGGTTGCACGTGCTGTCTGGATATTCGGGAATGAATAATCACGCAGCGATTGCCACCGCCACATGTTCTGATGTCCACCCGAAGCACTGTAGGTGCCAATGATCGGATTGGGTATATAGGAGTCAAAGTAAACCGGCGTTGCAATGTTGCCAAGGTCAATACCTGTTACCCTTCCATCGCGGTTAAATCCGCCGCCGTGTTCGCTGTTGGCCCACCAGTCTAACCCGAACTGGTTGTTCTTCTGCATCATATAACCAAAACTATAACTTCCATCGGTATAGGTCGTGTGCTGATGAAAATCACATGCGAGGTAACCCGACAACGGGGTGATGGAATTGATGCCGCCATCTACATGATTCGTCGTAATAAAATTATACGATGCATCAGTAAATTCATTCACCGTAAACGGCAAAGTCGCTGTTCCACCTATATAGGTAAAACGGATATCAAACAAGGTCGTGCTATCTGGTATCGCAAGGGCAAGCAGGCTTGGCTCAATCCAGTTGGCTGCTACCGTATCATTGATTCCTGTGAAATACCACTGACCCGTCGGGGTCCCTTCATAAAAATTAATAAGGGTATCATAACTGAGCACTGCCGGATCGTAGGCGATCTTGATGTTCGCACTGCTCACCGGGGCGCCGCTGGCGCTTGCTCCTTTTAATTTGACCGGAAAAAATACCTTCTGGCCCGGAATCGCTGTTTTGGTGGAAACCGTTACCAACAGTGGGTTCACCACCGGGTTGGTCACCGTCATGGTAACCAGGTTCGAGGTAAAAACACTCGTCACACACGGTGCATTCGAGGTAAGCAGGCAATAGATCACATCACCCTCAACAGGTGCATAGCTGAAGGTTGAACCACCGGTTCCGGCATCGCTGCCATTCACCTTCCACTGGTAAGCAGGGGTTGCGCCGCCGTTTACAGGCGTGGCTGTAAAGGTTACCGATGTGCCGGCAACAACAGGGTTAGCCGAAGCAGCTATTGAAACACTGGCTGTAAGCGGATTTACCGTCATCGTCAGGCTGTTCGATGTAGCCGGGTTGCCCGATACACATGGCTCATTCGAGGTTACAACGCAGGTTATCACATCATTGTTAACAGGATTATAAGAATAGGTCGCATTGTTGCTGCCTACATTGGCATTGTTCTTCTTCCACTGATAAACCGGAGTGGCGCCGACATTAACCGGGGTGGCTGTAAAGGTTACCGAAGTATTGGCGCATACCGGGTTGGCTGATGCTGCAATGGAGACTGACATGGGAACAGGGTTGGTTAACACCGTTACAGGTAAAATAGCGGTTGTCGAGCCTGTGTAAGAAACACTGATGAGCTGCGGTCCTGTAGAATTCCAGGCAACAGTAGCCGTATGGTCGCTGCTGGTCCCGCCAGCGGTAATACTGCCACCGGTGACGGTCCATGTATAATTGGTATTCCCGGCATTGGTTGTATAAACATTAGCTGAAGAACCCACGCACACCAATGTTGGTCCGGATAAAACGGGGGAGGGATCTGCCATATTAACACCGCCATTTAACGCTGTTGTGCCAATAAGGTCGTAGTTGACATCAGTAAACTCGCTGATGCAAAAATTAAGCGGACAAGCCCCTCCATTATAGACAAATTGAATTTCATAAAGGGTCGTACCATCAGGAATCGCAAGAGTATCAAGAGATGGTTCAAGCCAGTTGGCTGCAAATACAACGGAATTACATTGCTCCTGAAAATTTCCAGAAAAGATCCAATTAACTTCTGGTGTGCCTTCGTAAAAGTTCACAAGGTTCACAAAGGATAACATTGTTGATTCGTAGGTGACTTTAAGGTTTATGCTGCTAAGCGGAACTCCTGAACTGCCCGCACCATAAACTTTAACCGGCACGTTAACCGTTTGACCCGGCGCTGCCGTGATGGTTGGGACAGTTACTACCAACTGTCCGAATCCAATCACCGACAACAACAGAAAAACAAATACTATGTGTAATTTTTTCATATTGCTATTTTTTCGTTTTTATTAGTATAAAATACCATGTAAGCTTTAACTTGCATTAAAACACTGTAACGAAGTCTTTTAATCTTTAAACTATCGAAGGCATCTACTTCACCATTAATTTGTGCGTATAAACGCCCTCTTTTGTTTTAAGTCTTAGAAAATATATGCCAGTATTTAAATGGTTATATGCGATTGCTGCCGGAAGGATGAGATTGGCGCCGCTGAGCATTAGCTGACCCGTCAGACTGTAGAGTTCCCATTGATCGATGTAGTTTTCACCGGTTTTCGGGGAGATATGAATTCTGAGATCCGTATTCCACACAGAAAAAATTGTCATGGGCTGTTCCCCAATCCCCACCTCCTGAAAATGAATCAGGAACCTGCCTGCTTCAGCCGTTCCGGTAGAGGTGAATACATAATCACTTGCATTCCGAATATTTATCACCGTATTATTTGCCTTATCCTCAAAGAACAGAGGCTGGCTGCTATTGAAGGATTCAATATTCCCGAAAATAATTTTATAGGAACCCGGGGTGGATGAACTGAATTCAACCGGTACAGAAACGAATTCCGGCTGAGTGTTGATCGACAGATTGCTCTGGTCAGTGGCTTTGGTGAATATTTGTGGATGTGCCGAGTTTCCTGTCAGCTTCCATGCATCGTGATTGCTGTCGAAACCCGAAGTGGAACCCGCAAGAATGTGAACATACGCCTCATCATAATGGATCAAATCGGTTGTGTTCATGATCTTCATCGTGAGCATGTTTGACATGGCATCTGATGTTTTGTAAAACGGCTCGGAGCTGTGCAACCGTGCGCCGGAAGGAATCGAGAGTGATGCTCCTGATGCATTGCATTTTACATAAAATCCCTGCATAGCGGGGATGATCCCGTCATGCAAGCTGCCGATTGATCCATTCCAACTCACATACTTGTAATCACTCCACACATAAACGGCATAATCGAGGTTGGTTCTGACCCAGTTCCCCTGTTCCCATTGAATAGCAGAAGGATAAGGGTTACCAAGCAGGTTTAGCCCCTGTGATACGGACTGTGAGCCGCCACTATACGACAGGTTGCTTCGGGTAACATCGGCAGTATGAAAAATGCCCTGGAATGTTACATTGGTTGGTGATGACCCGCCAATGCGGTAGCCTGAAGCTGTCTCTAGAATTTCAGAGGCAGCCAAAGTTACCCACGAGGAAGAACTCTCTAAATATTTTTCTGCAACGTTGGCGCCAAACATGGAAGCGGTTGCACCGGATACCGGTGAAGAAACAATGCTGGGTTTATCTGAATCCAAATCCAGATACCTGCCAAAATTATTATCACCCCTTCCGGAAGTTGTACCCCTCACAATCAGTGATCCTGTTCCCATGGCATCCGATTGAAGATTTAAGATACCATCGTTGGTATAATTCAGGTTTGCTGTGAGCGAGAAATTAGCAGGGATAACAACCATGCTGCCCGTATTGATGGTGATCGATTTGCACACGGCATTCGACAGGGTTGTAACCTGGCCTGTTTCGATGATGGCATTGGTACTGTCGCCGGGAATGCCATTACTCCAGTTGGTTAAGGTATTCCAAGGTCCCGTTCCATTCCACCGCGATTCTCCCGAACCCTGCGAAGATGTAACCTGACCATTCACATAATGTACCCCTTCTATAATGTTATAGGCAGAATCGAACAACAAACAGCGGCTTGTGTCGCAGGTAAGTGCAGTGATGCCTCCGAGATATTGGAACACAATATCAAACAGGACTGTATTGTCAGGGAGATTCAACTTATTGCCCGAAGGTTCAAGCCAGTTGGTGCTGTATTCGATGCCATTGCCACCGAAAAACCATTGTGATGTCGGGGTTAGCGAACTGAAATTCAATGTTGTGTCATATACCATGGCACTGCTTTCATAGCTGATATGCAATTCAATGCCGGTAACTCCTACACCACCTGACGACCCGTTCAGACCATTGACTGTAACCGGCAGATGCACCATCGTTCCGGGGTTTTGCAACAGTGCGCTTCCCACCGTAACGGTAATCTGTGCTTGTCCGGCAAAAAAAGTGAAGAAGGCCAGAAGAGAAATAAGTACTTTTTTCATAACAATATACGTATAATTTTTATCTTGTTGAAAAATATTAAATCACCGCTAAGACGCTGTAACGCAAGGAACAAAAAGATTTGTTGACAAGCTTTTCGTATTTTTTTAGTCTTAGCGGTGATTCGAACCTCTTTGCTGATAAAATCAGAGTTTTATCGGCCTGCAAGCTTATTTTGCAGGAGGAGTATAGCTGTTGTTGACATCGCCGCCGGCAAGTGATTTGATATTCTGAACCAGGTTGGAACCGTTTACCGTTACTGTCGGGGTTTCAAAAATATAGTTGGCGATCTTCCAGGTTGTAAGCGGTGAAATACCGGCAATTTTCTGGCGCATCACAATAGGATCCTGTAAATTGACACTGTTGCTGACGTTAACATCGGCGGCTTTATTCTGCAGCGCTGTGAAGGTCATCAAGTTTGAGATTCTCTTCCTTGTGTTGATAACATCCTGGAGATTCAGTCCACCCCATGTTTTGGCACTGGTAGCATCAAGAACGTAAACACCATCGAGGGCGAAAATGGTAAAGTTGCCGCCTGCATTGGCAGTGACGGTTTCAACAACAACTCCAGCCTGGGTTTTCAGAGAAATGGTGGTTCCGTTCATTGGCGTGTTGGCGGCATTGTTATAGGATACCAAGCCTGTAATAGACCTTGACCAACGGGAAGCTCCCCAAACAGGTGAGGTTGTTTGCGGAAGAAAGTTAGGATTTGAGAGGTTAAACGGATCGTTAAGCTGAATGTCGGTGTTATTTACGAAGGTATTGTTATGACGGTTTGCATCCATGAACCAGTTCTGTTCATCTGTTGCACTCCAGGTTTGTCCGGAAGGTACTGCAAAGTTGGTGGTCATCCCCGACAAAAAGGTGTTTTCAACCTGAAGCAGGTCAGCCATGGCATTAGCCTGAGTGTTGTTGCCATCGATATATAATCCGGTTGGCCAGCCCATTAACAGGGAGTTATGTATCTTGATTTGGGTGTTGCGACGCAGGTGCATCGATCTTTTAAAATCGGGAAGAACTGGCGTTGTGAGGGTTACCATCGGGCCAACAATGGTGAAATTGCTGAATGTTGCCTGTGTGCCGGGTGTGTTGGCCGAACCAGTTGCATCATTGTCCGACTCGAAGCCATTTGATCCGGAAGCATCGGTGAAATTTTCGCGTAACCCAACACCGAATTGAAGTTTACCCCTGTAACCATTGTCAGTATCAAACTCATCATCCTGCCCTTTGAAGGCAATGAGATGTTTGCAATTCACTGTACCGCCAAACCACTCATAAGAGTCGTCGGCACAGTATGAAACCTGAATATAATCTTCGGTGGTACCACTGCCGACTGCACCATGGGTTAAGCCGTTGATCTCGTTGTTCGGAGCAAAGGCAAACCCTGGAAATTCAATACGCACATATTTTAGTGATCCGGAGTTGTCGGCATCGTTTGTACCACCAAAAATCGAACCTACGCCACCTTCAATTTGGCCAGTACCTCCGGCTAAATTAACGGTTGCTGATCCGCACAGGATCACACCACCCCAGTCGCCACGGTTGCGGCTTCCGGCTGCTTCATTCGAAGTAAACACGATCGGCTCTGTGGCCGTTCCATTGGCAACCAGTTTGGCTGTTTGCTCAATGATCAGTGCACTTTTATTTGTTTTATCGCCACGAATGATAGTGCCCGGATCGATGGTAAGGGTTGCCCCATTCCTGACAAACAACCAACCATTCAGCTTATAAACCGACTTTGCCGGCGTAAAATTGGGAGCAGTAAGGTTGAACGGATCAATAAGTCCGAGATCGCTGGTGTTTGTTAAGGTACTATTATGACGGCCCGGGGCCATGAACCAGTTTTGTTCATCTGTTGCCGACCAGGTTTGTCCTGAAGGAACAGCGAAATTCGTTGTCATTCCGGCCAGGATACAATTTTCCATTTGCAAAACATTGTTGTTCGCATTGGCCTGGGTGTTATTGCCATCAATGTATAAACCAACCGGCCAACCTGCAAAAACGGAATTATAAACACACAGTGTTGAATTTCTCCGGATGTGCATCGACCGTTTAAAGTTGATGTTGAAAGAACTTGAAAGGGTAGCCATCGGACCAAACAGACTGACATTGCTGAATATAGGATGTGTCAGCGGCAGATTGCCACTTCCGGTCGCATCGTTATCAGATTCGAATCCGTTTGAACCAGAAATATCGGCAACGTTCGGATCCCTGAGGGCAACAAGAAACTGGAGTTTACCGCTGAAACCGTTGTCTGAGTCAAATTCATCATCCATTCCTCTAAAAGTAATCAGATGCTTTGAGTTAACCGTGCCGCCAAACCATTCAAATGAATCGTCGCCGCTATAGGAAACCTGGAGATAATCAAGCGTGGTGCCACTGCCGACTCCGCCCATG